>WRKG01000203.1 GCA_009778185.1 Bacillota bacterium | reverse complement strand
TGTCGTTGCCGCCGCTTGTGCCGAACCACTGGTTATCTTTGTTGGAGATTTTGCGTTGGGCGATGCGGCTTTTCTCGGAAAGTTTATTGTAGAAATCGTTGTTGAGATAGTGGCGAAGAGTGCAGTTTTCCCACGTTATGGCTGTGTATTCCCTGTGATATGGGCGTTCTTCCAATATTAGGTCGCTAAGTAGCAGGGCTTGATTTTTTTGCACGTCAAGCACACGCCAGTTGTAGGCGCTAAATGGGATTATTTCGCCGATTTTTATGGGGGTGTTTTTTGAAAAACTACTCATATTATCCTCCTACTCCCAACAGGGATTTTCTTTTTCTCGGAAATTTTCAAAGTTGAGGGGTTTTAGTTGCCAATTTTGTAGTGTTTTCGGCAAACTGCAACCATTCGCCAGTTATTATAAAAATATTATAGCACAGGAATTTCCGTTTGTCAAATTTTTTTCAAAAAATTTCAAAAAACTCAATCACAAGTTGTGCTTTCGTTTAAGCTGATTTCTACGTCTTCGCTAGCGATTACTAATGTTATGCGACTTATTCGATATTTTATGAGAGCCAAAATAGTTGAAATATATATGTTTATACTCGAACAACTTAAAAATAGGCTGTTGTATAAAAACTGGCGGACTCGCCTGTCGGACGGGTAAGTAATATCCGCCCCTACAAACCGCCAAACGTAGGGGCGGATATTATCCGCCCGCATTTTTTGTTAAGTTGATTTAATATGATTTATAATTTGAATTAGTGATTGAAAATTGTGTTTCTCAAAAATGTAAGAACGAACGTCCTAATTCGCCCGTTGGAATGCCTGTAACGAGCGAACAAGGATATTTACCATACGATAATTATAAAAATTGAAATTTAGAAGTCTTGAATAAATTTTTACTCTAGCACCAAAAATTTATCTGAATCTCCATGCAAATCCACAGCAATCCCAGTAATTACCCATAAAAATTCGCCATTTTCCACAACCTTAACAACTTCTACAGAAAAATTATCAGTTCGCAAACCAACGGCATTTTTTAGTAGATTTCTGTTGCGTTCATTATTATCAAAAAGTAAAATTTGCTCGCTTCTATGAACGCCACTAATCCAATTATTATCTGTTAAATCCGCCAAAACTACAACTCCAATTTCCGAAAAATTATCCAACGGAGTAACCGAAAATGCGAAACTTTCGCCAATTCTATTTAGCAAAAAATCTCTACTTAAAAGCCGCACCCACTTGTTAAAAGTGCCATCCGCCAAACTGCTATCAAAAATATAATTTGGATTTATGAAATTTTCTAAAAGATAGAAAAATGCTTGCTCCGTGGCAAATGCAGGGAAAAAGGTGATAAAATCGGTATATGCACCAAATTCAAACATTTCTGTATTTGGAAACGGCGTAAACATCCACAATCTTATATCTCTGGGATTTGTTGCAGCGCTGTACTGCAAAATTTGCCGTTCTAAATCTCTGCCCTCTTCAGATAGCAAAATTTTGTCCATTTGTACTAAAGGAAGTGCAAGCCTTTCTTTCATGCTGTTTATTGTGGGTTGAATTGTTAGCAACAACACAAATACGATTATTCCGACAAAAGCCGACCAAACCCTCATTTTTGCTTGCAAAAAATCATTCCGAAAATTTTGAAAATAATGACACAATGTCAAAAACAAGATAATTACGACAGTTTCTACATGATACCGCAAATCTGCAAAGCCTATCAAAAATATCAAAATGGATTTTACACTGTAAATTATTAAAATTCCGAGAAACATCAATTTGAAGTTACTATTTATTTGAGATTTTTCTCTTAATAAATTCTTACAAAAATTTGAAAAGATTTCCAAATTTACAATCCCAAAAATCACAAAAATTGAAATAGGGCGTGTTAAAAGTTGAATAAAATCGCTAAATCTATCAATAAAAATGGCTTGTCGACTAGCCAACCAACCACGAGTATCATTAAAAATAGACGGCACAATCTCGTCTGCATAGAAAAATCTATTTGGAGAAACTGGAGAAATTAACGCCCAAGTGCTACTATTATCAGAAATCCAAATATTGCCAAAATGTAGCCACGAAAAAATTATCCACGGAGTAGCACAAACTAGCAATCCAAGCACATAAAATGGTATTGTACTAAAAATTCGCCTTTTTATGGCAAAAATTAGTACCAAAATAATACCCAATAGCCCAGAAATCACGATAAAATCAAACCGAATCGTCATTCCTGCACCTGCGAAAACTCCCATAAAAAATAAATCTCGAAATAAATTTTTTTGAGAAATCCAATCTTTTATTTTTCTCGGAAAATTGGACGGCGATTTTTTTACTTGCACAATTCCGAAAATTTCAGAATCTACCAAAATACTAATAATTATAAGTACGCACAAAATTGAGAGCGGTACAGCACGTGCCGCCGTCATTTCTTCCCAAAATTGCGGCTCTGTAATTATTATAGCAGTTGCAATTATTCCAGGATAATTTGATTTTGCTACTTTAACAGATATTTTTATCAAAAAATAAAGGCAAGCAAATAGCACAATTAAATTTATCAAATTGCCAGAATAAATTCCGAAACCTGTCAAATTGTCCACCACTGCAATTATCGCAGGAAATAAATACGGAAACGAAGTTGAATAATAGCTAAATGTGCGAAATTGACGAATGGTGCTGACCAAACCAAAATCTCGAAAAATATTTTGTGAAATATCAAAATAACTAAAAGAATCGTTGGTATACGATACTCCACGATTGATAAATTCCACAATTATCACAATTAGCAACAACATAACCGCCGCCGCCGAAACATAAAATTCTGTATTATTTAGCGTATTTTGGGGATTTTGTACGTTGCTTTCCACATATAATTTTGTGGCAAAAATAACATAAACAATTCCGAAAAATAGCCAAAAAAACGATACATTAAAGCCGTGATGTAACAAAACCAAGCCATAAAAAACATAAGGAATCGCCAAAAATAGCCGTCCAGTCGCATTGCGCAACATGGAAATTTTAATAATATTCAATTTTTTCAAAATATAAAATAACAAACATCCCAAAAAAGCCCCAAAAATTACGCTACCAAAGGTGTTGCCTAAACCTTGCAAGCGGAATTGTTCCCGCAAAACTAGCATAAACATTGACGGTTGGAAAATTACCAAAACCGCCAAAATTTCATGTACCGTTATTCTCGTAGATTTACATCTTAATTTATCCTTAAGTTTCTTCATAATTCTTCATTTCCTCCTCTATAAATTGCTTGATTTCTGCCAAAATTTTCGCCTTTTTGCATATAAAATCTACTTCGCCACCTAATAATTTTGCGTGGCGTGTTCTAAAAAAACTATAGTCAAAAGGCGTATTTTCTAACTCATTGCGAAATTCACCGCCTAAAACGTGCTTGTAAATTTCAGATGCCGAAACTGGCTCGTTGCTTATATGTGCCAATTTTACTTGCTCGGACAACAATTTTTGAATATCTGACCACAAATTTTGTAAATTGTAAAACGCAAATTTTGACCTAGAATCCGTGAAATTTAACGCTGAAAATTCTAATTTTTCAAATATTTGTCGCAGTTTTTTGCGGTTTTGAGGCAAATTTGCAAACTTTGTAATTCTGTAAAATTCGCCGTCATTATGGTAATATTCCGATAATTCGGGATGATTTTTGCATAATTCCGCAAATTTTTCCCGCCGCAACATTATTGGAAAATAATTTATTAAGTCAAAAATAAAATTCTTTTTTATGCCACGCCCAAAAAGCCCTGGCAACCGCATAATTAAAGCATCTTTGTGCAAATTGCGAACTTCCTGTTCCAAAAATAAGCGATTACGTCCGTAAGGCGTTAAATTCGCCGTGCTGTAAGGCGTATCTTCGTAGATTGCTTGACCGTTCGCCGATTGCACCACATCAATGGTTGAAATAAGCACCAATTTTTGCGGCTTTATAAGATTTATATTTGCCAAAGCGGCTTTTATATGAAACAAGTCTTCCTCTGGAAAACTGTCCGCCTTGAATTTTTCGGAATATATTCCGCTGTAAACGCATAAACTCGGTTTTGTACCATGTGCTGCCTCTATATTTGCCGAGTTGAAAACTTCAAATTTATGCTGGGCATTCAAATTTTGCCCAACAAATCCTGTATAACCTACTAAAATCTCCATAATTTCTCCTTTTTGTAAATTTCTAATTTGTCAATTTTTCTATTGATTTTACGATATATCTCTGGCGTTCGAAAACTAGTCGTAATATTAGCGATAAATATTTAATTATCATTGATAAAATTGTGAAAAGTCCGAAAAATGCTCCAGAAATAAGAAACATCATTGTTGTATATCCAGGTTCTGCAATTCCGTTAAAATACACAATTACCACATAAATAAGTGAAATTACAGTTAAAAACATCATAACAAAAGTCAGAATTACAGCGGTTTTATAGGCAATATTGGTAAAAAGTAGCAAACTAGAAATTGCCGTATCATAAGAATTTTTTAGCGGAGCGTGATGTTTCTTATCCGAGTTATACCGCAAATACGCCATTTCTAAACCGCAATTATTGTACAATGCCTTTCGATAAATTGGACGCGGCGACATATCATAAATTCGATTGATTGCACGGCGTGAAATTATGCGAAAAGTTTCATTATTTAAGCTGTTTTGAGTACCAGAATAATGATTATAAACTGCATAAAATAGCCGAGATGTCGCACGAGTTGTACCGTTTCCACATGAAACAATGTCAAAACCTTGCAAACATTTTTCATAGCACTCTTTTATGAGATTTTGAGGATAATCCATAAAAATATCGTCAAACTCAAATACAAAATCTCCGATTGCTAAATCCAAGCCAGCCAACATGGATTGCTCTAATCCTTGATAAAAGCCAGTTGTTATCAAACTTATTGTGCAACAAAAAACTTTTTGCGAAAATTTTCTTATCAAATCGGCACTCTTATCGATTGACGAATCGTTCACACAAATTATTTCAAAATTCTCAAAATTTGCATTAAAAATAGCGGATAAAATTGTCAAAAATTGCTCAATTTCTCCCTCTGCGTTGTGAACGTACGCAACCGCTGATATAAATTTTTTATCTTTATTTATCATAATAGCACCTCTTCTAATTCATAAACCGTGTTGATTTTCCCTGACAAAACGCTGATAAATTTGGGTTTGTCGCTGTATTTTCTGATAAAAGTTGGGCGCGAGTCGTCAATTTCTGAAGATTTCAAAATAGGTTTCATGGAATATAGAGAATTTACGTATTCAAACGCAAACTCATTTCTTAAATATTTGCGTGCCAGATTTGCCATATATTCCCAAGCACTCGGCGGTTTTGCAGGGCAATTATTACAATTTTCCAAGTTTTGTGGACTGCAAGCGGCATTTTCATTTTGGCAAGCAAAAGTTGGCAACGTTGAAAAACTAGAATTATGCGGCGTAAAAGTTACTGAAGTTAGCGAGTGCAAACCAGTTTTTCCGAACGGCATTAGCGAGAAAAAAGCACCGTCCATTACTGTTATCCCAACATTTTGCAAAGGTTTTTCTGCACGTACTAAAACAATTTCGCATAACTCATATTTGATATTTATCGGTTCGAATCCCAGTAAATTGTGAATCTGATTAACTGCCGCATAAGTTGTATTTAGCAAAAATTTTGTTGCATATTTTTCAGTGTTTTCGCCATTTTTACAAGTTTTAGTTATCATATAATGAGAATTTTCAACCGTTGCAAATTTTATTCTGCTGTTGTAAAATATGATTATATTAGGAAGTTTAGCAATTTCTTTCAAAAGCCAATTTTTCAAAATTTGTGCATCGTAAGTGTACTCGGTTGTGATAAACGCACCATCGCAAAGATTTTTCTTAAAATACGTTGTGGGCGAAATTCTCGTGCAACGAATTTGCGAATTTTCGCAAAATTGCTGAAATTGCTCGGCATTTGTCCAGCTTAAATTTTGGCTTGTAGCGTAAATTTTTTCGAATTTATTGTTGATACAAAAATGAAAATCTCGGTTAAAGCGGTCAAAAAAATTTCGAGATTTCGCCGCCGTGGAAAACGAGCGTGGATAATGATAGCCCATATGCACTCGGGCTTGATTGACATAACTTGCACGTGAAAAAGCGGCGTTTTCGCATTCTAAAATAAGCACGGTTTCGCCACGCTTGCCGCAAAAAAGAGCCGCATAAAGCCCATAAAAGCCAGCTCCAAGGATAATTTTATCAAATTTACGCATTATATTTCCCCCTTAAATTTTCCCATAAAATCCGCAAAAGTAGGCAATTTTCACGCAAACCCGCAATTTTAGTGGGCGGTTTTTTACCTTTGGGATATTCGCGTCGCACAGGAATCTCGCAAGTCGCAAGCCCCAACTGATTCGCACGAACGGATAAATATGCAAGTAGTTCATAACTAACAAAAATATCACGAAATGGCTTAACTTGCGGATGCGTGATATATTTTTTTGAATATGCACGAAATCCGTTTGTGCTGTCTGTGAACCGCTTTTTGGCTGTCAACGAGATTATCGGTGCATGAATCAATCGCATCGCAAAATAGCGGATTTTCGGCGTGTTTTTCGCAACGCCGTCCTTGACAAATCGGCTGCCCTGTACAAAATCCCAACCGTCATCCAGTTTGCGGGCAAAATTTGGGACATCTTCAATGCTATCTTTGTTGTTGCCGTCCACCGTGATAAATCCGCTGTAACCACGCTGTAACGCCCACCACAAGCCCATTCTAAGCTGTGCGGCTTGTTTGCCCGCTCCTGTTTTTGTCAACAGCGTATTCACGCCGAAAGCCGTCAACATAGCAAAATCTGTACAACCGTCCGTTGAACCGCCATCGCAAATAATGATGTCAACAACGTTTTGAACATTCGCCGCCAACGCTCGCTGTAATTGCGGTTGCAAGCGTCCATTTTCGTTTATGATTGGGATTAACAAGCAATATTTGGCACTTTTGGGAGCAAACTCTTTGCAGGAAAAATTCGGCACGCCCTCTAAATTGGCAAAATTGGCAAAATTAGAAAAATTCATGGTAAACCTCCTTTAAGTACAAAACGCTATTTTTCACGGTTTCAAGGTCGGTTTTGCTCATTTCGATTGAAACAAAATTGATATATTTTACACCTGATAAAACTGCAAAAATTTCTCTATGAAATTCACGTTTTTTTGGAACAGCTAGCAACGTCTCGGAAAAATGCACGTGATTTATCAAATACGAATTTCCCCGCAAAATATCGGCGTTTTCCGCATAATATAGCATTGTTCCTAAATCGATGTTGACTTTTACGCCAGCGTTGCCTAAATTTTCGCAAAATTCAAAAGCGGACGGCGTTGTATTTATGAAATTTGTGTTGTAAATTGGCGGATTTGGCTCAATAGCAATGCAACAGCCGATTTTATGGGCATAATTGCCAATTTTGCTAAAAAAATCTTGTGCAATGGCTAAAAAGTCAGTTTTTTGGGGATTTTCGGCGTTTTCGTTGTTATCGGCTATTTCAAAAAAATTATTGGGAATCTTCCTATTTTTTGGACATCCAAAAACAATGTTGACACAATTTATATTAGCGGCAAAATCCACGGCTTTTTTGGTGTATTTTAGTAAATTTTGGCGTTCGGCGGCGGTCGAAAATAGCCTATCTTCCAAGCCGTACCAAATCGACTGTATAGAGCAAACCGCCAAATTATAGCGTTTTAGCGAGTTGACAAAAGTTTTCGCCTCGGTTAGCTTATCATACGGTGCATCGCCGAAAAGCTGCGTTGGAGCTATTTCTAGCCCAGTAAAGCCGTTGTTGCTGATAAATTGGTACATTTCCTCGTCATAGGGCGAATCCCAGGCGATATTGGATATTGACAGTTGCATAAATTAGTCCTCCTGCTGTGATGTTGGCAATTTTGAAATAGAAAAAAGCCAAGGTTTATTTTTAGTTGCGTGAGAATGACGATTTTTGGCTTGCGTTGAAATTGCATTTGTGTTTGAAAGTTTGATAATTAGATAATATCACAGTTTTCGAAAGTTGTAAATATATTTTTATAAAATTTTTCAAATTTTACATAAAATCATAATAAACAGCGTAAAACGTACAATTTTAGCCTTTGAAATATATTTGAATAATTTCAAAATAAGTTGCTGTAGAAAATGCGGGCGGATATTATCCGCCCCTACGATGGTTGATTTGTAGGGACGAATATTATTTGCCTGTCCGATAGGTGGGTTCGCTCGTTTTTACCTATAATTGCCTATTTTTAACTTCTTCAACGATAAAAATTCATTCCAAATAAAACCAATAAAAAATGCGGGTCAAGGGCGCGCGCGTCCTTGCGGGTTCGGGCAGAGCCCGAGGTTTTTTTATTTTTTATTTGATTTTGCTCGTAGACCGCTGTCTAAAATTCGCTTGCGTATTCGCAAATTTATTGGCGTAACTTCTAGCAGTTCGTCTTCTGTGATAAACTCTAAACATTGCTCTAAACTTAAAATTTCGGCAGGAACAAGCCGCAATGCGTCATCGCTACCAGATGCACGAATGTTTGTCAACTTCTTTTGCTTGCAAATGTTGACTTCCATGTCGCCACTGCGGGCGTTTCTGCCAATTACCATGCCAGCGTAAACCTTTGTACCTGGCGTTACAAATAGGCTGCCGCGCTCCTGGGCGTTGTACATTCCGTACGGAACAGCATCGCCCGTCTCAAATGAAATCAACGAACCTTGCGGACGTTCGGGAATATCCCCTTTGTATTCGCCGTAACCGTCAAACAGCGTGTTCATTATGCCGTTGCCTTTTGTATCGGTCAGCAATTCGGCGCGGTAGCCAATCAAGCCACGTGCGGGAATGCGAAACTCCAAACGGCTGTAACCGCCCTTTGCAACGGATGTTTTCAGCATTTCGCCGCGCCGACTTCCCAATTTTTGAATAACAACGCCCATAAATTCTTCTGGGACATCTATTGTAACAAGTTCCATTGGCTCGTGGCGTTTGCCGTCAACCTCTTTATACAGCACGGCGGGTTTCGAAACTTGAAACTCATAACCCTCGCGCCGCATTGTTTCTATTAGAATAGAAAGATGCAACTCGCCGCGCCCAGAAATACGAAACGTTTCGGTGCTTTCTGTGTCTTCCACTCGCAAACTTACGTCCGTGTTAAGTTCTCGGTAAAGCCGTTCGCGTACTTGCCGAGATGTCAAATATTTTCCGTCTTTGCCAGCAAACGGACTGTCATTTACCATAAAATTCATTGTCAACGTTGGTTCGGAGATTTTGCTGAATGGCAACGGCACAATATTATTCAAATTGCACAAAGTATCTCCTATTTTTATGTCGGGAATGCCCGAAATTGCTATAATAGAGCCAACTGTTGCGGTTTGCACTTCTTCCTTGTCAAGCCCCGAAAATTCGAATAACTTCGATATTTTTACGGTTTTGTGCAAAGTTGGCTCGTGAACATTGATTATTGCCAAATTGTCGTTTGCGTTTACCGTGCCGTTCACCACGCGACCTATCCCAATTCGCCCCAAATAATTGTTGTAATCCATGTTGTAAATTAAAACTTGCGTTTCTGCGGTAGAATCGCCTTGCGGTTCTGGGATATATTGCAAAAGAGTTTCAAATAGCGGTTTCATGCCCTCGCCGCTGTCGGTGGGTTCGATGGCTGCCCACCCTTTTTTGGCGGATGCGTAAACAAACGGAGAATCTAGTTGCTCTTCGGATGCCTCTAATTCTAAAAATAGTTCCAAAACTTCGTCAACCACTTCCATTGGACGTGCCTCTGGACGGTCAACCTTATTTATGCAACAAACTACAGGCAGATTCAAATCTAGTGCATTTTTTAGCACAAATTTTGTCTGCGGCATTGGACCTTCAAAAGCGTCAACCACTAAAATAACACCGTCAACCATTTTTAATACTCGTTCAACTTCTCCGCCAAAATCGGCGTGCCCAGGAGTGTCCACTATATTTATTTTTACGTCATCGTAAATTACCGATGTATTTTTGGCAAGAATCGTAATTCCTCGCTCTCTTTCCAGGTCGCCAGAATCCATTACGCGCTCTGCTACAACTTGATTTTGCCTAAATGCTCCGCTTTGCCATAAAAGCTGGTCTACAAGCGTTGTTTTTCCGTGGTCAACGTGCGCTATTATTGCCACATTTCTATTAGATTTATAAGATTTACCAGTTGACATTTAATTTTTCCCACTCTCTTTTAATTTTTTGTAGGTATTTTGGATTTTTTGCGTGTCAAGTGTACTTTGGAACATTAAGCAGCAAATTGCACCTAACAACCCAAAAATCGTGATTACCGTAAAATAAACATTATAGCCGCTTTGTCCGCCAAATGTGTCAAACATTAAATTAAGTAACATTGGTGCTAAAATATCTGGCAAGTATGCAAACATAGAAATATAGCCAATCGTAATGCCAATGCTTTTGTTACTTATGTTAAGATCGCCGATAAGCGACCAATATATGCCACGTATACAAAATATAAAAAACGCAGCAACTATAAGAATACCATAAAAAAAGTGAATAGACAAATATGTAGGCAAAACAGCAAACAACATTAAACAAAGAGATGCCATAATCATGGAAAATCCTAGCACTTTTGTTTTAGAAATTTTAGATGCCAAAATTCCGCCTAAAATTCCGCCAAACGGTCGCATAGCAATAAAAACGAACATAATAGCCGCAACATCCACAGAGGACACGCCGAAATTTACCGATAAATGTCCACCTATAAAAAATTGACTCCAAACTACAAAATATCCCATAAAAATTATTGCACTTAAAATGTAGACATTTTTATTTTTGAAAATTGAAACAAACTGCAATTTTTCGGATTTATTCAGTTGAGAACCGCCATAATCCTCCTCTAAAAAAGCCGCAACTAGCACAGCTACAAGCAACATAACCACGGAATACATATATATCACGGCTTGCAAGGCTGTTTGGGAATCCTCGCTATTTTGTGCAATCAATCTAGTGAAGAAGAACAAAGCAACGGCGGCCAAAATTGTTTCCACAACACCTCGTCCGCCGTCCAAAAGCCCAAAAAATACGCCCTCTTCATTAGCTTTAGAAAGCATCTTGACAAGTTTCATATGTGCCGACCAAAAAGTAAATACCGAAAAAAAGCCCCAAATACAGAATATCCAAACAACATTTATAAAGGTTGGAATTTGCGCAAACCAAACGCCAGCTAATCCTGTGCAAAACAGCGAAACCACAATTAGCCATTTTGGCGAAAATCTGTCGCTTAAATAGCCGCTCGGAAAATACCCAACGGTAAACGCTAATCCCAAAAACGTGTAAATCATGTTTAATTGCGTTATGTTCATATTAAACACTTGCAAAATGGTTTCTTGATAGGCGGCACGCAAAAAAATCAACGGATATATACTTCCTGCAGCGATTATCATTATTATAAATTGTATGTAACGATTAAATTTTTTCATTATGTCCTCGGGTTTCTTTTGGGATTTATTTTAACGCTTTTTCAACCATTGTTTCATATTTTTAGTTTATCATTAAAAAATTTTTTTGTCAATTTGTCTTTTTGTCAACCTGTTTATTTCTGATTTTCAAAAAAACGCAAAAAAAATATCTACAGTTAGAAAATGCAAGATATTAAAAATTTTACCTATAAAAATTACATAATATAAATTATTTTAACCAAAAACAAAACTTGCATAAATAAGACACAGCCAATAAACTAATAATTGTAATTAGCACTCAACAAGCTAGAGTGCTAACAATTTAATGGGAGGTAAAAACACTATGAAACTTAAACCTTTATGCGAC
>WRKG01000202.1 GCA_009778185.1 Bacillota bacterium | reverse complement strand
CCCGCCGATAAATCCGCCAGTTGATCCACCAATCGACCCGCCGATAAATCCGCCTGTCGAGCCACCAATCGACCCACCGATAAATCCGCCTGTCGAGCCACCAATCGACCCACCAACTAATCCGCCAGTGGAAACAATAGGCAATCGCAACGCAACGCCAATGAATCCCAATCGAGCAAGAGAATTGGGCTTGCCAATGATGCGAACTGATTCGGATGCCTTGCGTGCAGACGATATAGGAGTTGACAGTTTTAATGAGTTGAACGCAATGGGAATAAACATGAGAAATCCGCAATTTGCAGTATCTCCTGATGTTATTGTGCTTGGCGAAGAGGATTGGAACGAGTTTGCAGATGCAATTATTGTCAACTTTGAATATGCAGAGG
Organism: Bacillota bacterium; assembly: GCA_009778185.1. Taxonomy (GTDB): domain Bacteria; phylum Bacillota; class Clostridia; order Lachnospirales; family WQUN01; genus WRKG01. The sequence continues at coordinate 11,392 of WRKG01000202.1, read as the reverse complement.
ATGCCGAACCGCTGTTTGCAGGAATTTTTGAGCCAGGTCCACGGTTTATTAGTGGATATATGTGGGTTGACTCCGTGCGGAGCGGCTTACGAACAGGCAACGATAAGCCAATCACAGGGCGGCGAGTTTATCTTTTCGCATATAATTACGCCGAAAGCTACTGGTATCAAGCAACGGATTATTTCGGCAACGATTATGTGTTGACGGACGAAAACGGATTTTACAGTTTTGCGGTAAACATTGCTGATTTGTACTGGCCGTCGCAATTTTACATGAGCCGCCAGTATTACAGGGTCATCTTCCAGCGAGATGATGAAGTGGAATTTTTCACAGAGCCATGGGTTGGTGCAACCGACGATGAGGTTTCCACGTTCTACAACAGTGATGCTCACGATTTGGACAGGTTGCCAATGGTAATTGACGGCGAAATAAATATTGACCTTTACGAAAATATGGCAATTACGCAAATTTTGACGGTTTCCGCGCCCGATTATTCGTTGATTTTTGACCACGAAATAGCCGATTTTTGGAACGAAAACGATGTTGAAAATATCAACGCAGGAATCTTGGTTGAGCCGTATTCAACGATCAGCGGCATGACTTGGGAAGACACAAACGAGGACGGAATCCGCAATGCAAACGAAAGCCCGATTGCAGGTGCGACCGTTGCGTTGTTCCAGTACGATTTTAGCCGTGGACTTTGGTCAACCACGCCGAGTGCATTATTGGCAGGCGAGCCAATCCGCCAAACAAGCGGAACTGGCACGTATAATTTTGTGGTAGACCCAATCGTTTACGATACGAACAGTGAGCATTATATGCGTGTCAACCGCTTTAGAGTAGGTTTCTTGTTAGCGGACGGAATGTACGAATTTACCTCTCCTGGAGCGTTAAACGGCTTGCCATTGGATTCTAAAGCGTTTTCAATGGAAGAATTGCTTGAAAACGAACGTTTTGAAGGCTTTACAACCACTGATTGGCTAGGAGAAAACCTTGAAAATTGGGCAATCTCGGAAGAAATAACCTTGGCAGATTATGCGATTCAAACGCATTGGTTAAGTTTTATCCCGATTATTGGGAACGCTTTGCAAAGGAACAATGGGCAAAATCTAACAGCGGATTCAACAACCGTACGAAACGCCGATTTTATCGATGCAGGAATGTTGACAATTTTGCGTACGATATATCCACCTGAACCGCCACCAGAACCGCCGACAGAACCGCCAGAGCCACCACCAACTCCGCAACCATCGCCAACGCCATCGCCGATAATTCCGCCACCGCCAATTATACCGCCGACGTTCCCGCAACCGCCGCCAACTGTGGAAATTCCGCCAGGCGAAAACGAAACCACAGGCGGAGGAATAATAACTGCTGGCATTCCACGGCGACAACCGCCACAATTAGCATATGCCGATTACACAGAAAACTACACAATCGATACAATTTGGCCCGATAACGATTTTGCATTATTGCTAACTCCGCAAGAGGCAGAAAGAATCACAATAAGGTTGCAACAGTTGGATTTGGACGAACAGGAAACCATTATTTTGACTAGCGTACGCGAAAATCCGCAAACTGGCAGCAATGAGTTTAACTTTATTTTGTGGGGTGCAATAATGGGCGTTTCGGCTGTGTTATTCATAATTTTGCTGAAAAAACGCAAAAAAGAGGATAACGAGAAAGATAAATCAGAAAAAACGGCGTAATTTCCCACTTTTTGACTTATCACAACGTAATTTATCTGAAAGCAAAGGAACAGTTTAACTGTTCCTTTGTCTTTTCAAAAAATTCCCAAAATTCTCAAAAATAAAACTGGCTGTTGCGGATAATTTTTGTTATAATAAAGTTAAAATAATCCAAAAGGAGCAATAAAAATGGCAATGTTAAGCAAACTTAAACAAAAAATCAACGCTTTGCTAGAACGCATGGCACAAGAAAACGAAAGCCAATTCGGCAACGCAACAATGACCTGCTGCGGACTTAACGAAAAGGGCAAACCCAAAAAACAGGAGGGTTTATGATAAAAATTTTGAAGTTGGATGGAATGACTTGTCCTGCCTGTGAATTGCGGCTCGAAGATAAACTTTCCGCACTAAACGGCGTTTTAGAGGTTTCTGCGAAATATTCCAACGGAACTGTAAAAATAACCTTTGAACCAAATCAGCTGAAAATATCCGAAATTGTCAACGCCGTTGAATGCCTAGATTACAGCGTTATTTCAATAATCGACAAATTTGATAAATTTGATAAATTCGCCCAATCCGATAAACTTGACAACTCCGAAACATCGCAATCCACAAAAAAATCCGAAATAACAAGCGTTCTCGGAATAATAATAATTATGTTTGCCCTATATTTGTTGATAAACAACACAATCGGCTTTAGTTTTTTTCCTGCAATAAGCCAAAATATGGGCTTTTTTGCCTTGTTTGTCGTGGGATTATTAACCTCGTTGCATTGCTTGTCAATGTGCGGCGGAATCAACTTATCGCAAAGTATCAACTTTCAAAACAGCGAAAATTCCCATAAATACGCCAAATTTGCCCCTAGTTTGCTTTATAATGCGGGGCGTGTAATTTCTTATACCATAATCGGCGGAATTGTTGGGGCTATTGGCTCTGTTTTTGCAATATCTGGCACAGCAAGCGGATTTGTCGCCATTGTAGCTGGCGTTTTTATGGTCATTATGGGAATAAATATGTTGAATATTTTTCCCGCCTTGCGAAAAATAGTTCCGATAATGCCAAAAATAATTGCTCGCAAAGTGAACTCGCAAAAGGCGAATAAAACGCCGTTCGTCGTCGGCTTGCTAAACGGATTTATGCCGTGCGGACCGTTGCAAACCATGCAAATTTACGCTCTTGGAACTGGCTCGGCGGCGGTCGGTGCGCTTTCTATGTTCTTTTTTAGCATTGGCACTGTTCCTCTGATGTTCGCTTTTGGAGCGGTTAGTTCGCTGTTAAGCACAAAATTTACCGCAAAAATGCTGAAAGTTTCGGCGGTGCTTGTTATGTTTTTGGGCGTGATTATGTTCAACCGTGGAGCAAGCCTTTCGGGGTTTGATCCGCTAGGAAACGTGATAAATGCGGTATATGCGATAAATCCTGTGCAAGCAAATGCACAAAACTTGGCACAAATCCGCGGCGGCGTTCAATATGTTGAATCCACGGTTACAGCCAATCATTATCAGCCAATAACCGTGCAAGTTGGCGTTCCTGTCGTGTGGACGATTCACGCAGAAAGCCTAAACGGTTGCAATAATCCCATATTGATAAACGAGTTTGAAATGACGATTGACATGAATTTGGGCGAAAACATTGTAGAATTTACGCCAATGCAAACTGGGGTAATTCCGTACACTTGTTGGATGGGCATGATTCGCTCGCGGATTATCGTTGTTGACGATTTAGGCAATTTGTCGGAAGAAGAAACAACTTTAGGCGATGCGGAATATGAAGAATTTGCATGGATTGTCAATTTTTTGGAGGGCTTTTTCGCACAAGATTTTATCATTGACGGCATAGCGATTCCCGTAATAGAGGACGATGTGCAAACGGTAACAATAACAAGGCAAAACGGCAAAATAACGCCAAATACAATAGTTTTGCAAGATGGAATCGACTTCAAAATTGCGATTGACATATTAGATGAGTTAGATCCGCTAGCTGGCAACGAAAACGAGTTAATTTTCCCAGAATTTGGGGCTTTAATGAACTTGATAGAGTTTCAAGAAACCAACAGAATGCCCGCATTATTCGATTTTGCCTTTGGCGATATTTTAGGAAACACTGTATTTGTCAAAATTGTTGGCAATGTTGAAAATTTTGATATATCTTATGTTGAACGTGCTGCGGCTGATTATTTTTCGGGATGATTTTGTTTATATTATCTACTAAACGACAAAACCTAAAAGGAGAGAACAATGATTAAAATAGAAAATCCCAAATACATGACCTGTAAAGAAATTGATAAAGTTTACCCAAATTATATGGTTTGTATAGGAAAATTTAGAGACAGCAACGAAACCAATGGAAAATCTGGTGGTTATCCGTTCGCCTTAATCGAAGAAGACGAATTAGGAACTGGTGCGGTCAAATTAGAAGATTACAAAGAATGGCATCCAATATTAAAACTAAGCACATTTCCCGAAGACGATTTTTTTGTATTTGACTTCGATGACGAATGGGAAATTGAAAAATCTTTTACACAAAAACAAAAGGAGAGAACACAATGATTAAATTAGAAAATCCCAAATACATGACCTGTAAAGAAATTGGTAAAGTTTACCCCAATTATATGGTTTGTATAGGAAAATATAGAGATTTGAACGAAACTAACGGCAATGACGGTGGCTATCCGTTCGCCTTAATCGAAGAAGACGAATTAGGAACTGGTGCGGTCAAATTAGAAGATTACAAAGAATGGCATCCAATATTAAAATTAAGCACATTTCCCGAGGACGATTTTTTTGTCTTTGATTTTGAAGATGAAATTGAGGTTGCTAATTATGTTGAATAGGTCATTTTTGCCAGGTAATTCAGAAAAAATTGATTATAAAAACGGTCATTGGATTGTTTCAATTAAAGTAATGAACTCAATCAATTCACAGGAAGCTAACATAAGATTTGTTTACGATACAGGCTCTACAATCAATATAATCAGCCGTGAGCATTTTGAGGACTTAAAAATAGAAGAATCCGGCATTAAAACAACCAATCACGAAACCAAAACTTATAGCAACGAGGTTGCAGGTAAAATTTGGGTTTTACCGTTTCTTTTTATTGGCGGATTTACCGTCAAAAATTCCTATTGTTTTACTCCCAACGATCCCAAAAGAACGCAAAATTTATTGGGAATAAAGACATTAGCAAAATTTGACACTTTAATTGAGCCAGTTAATTCTCGTATTTATTTTGACAAAAATAGCGGCAATTTGCCAAATTATCCCATGCTGTGCGGAGAAATTTTTATAACTCGGCAACCGTAAAAATAGGCAGGTAAAAATATGACCAAAACATACACCGAAGAAATTTTGCCAGGCAGTTTGTACATTGTGGCAACTCCTATCGGCAATTTAGGAGAAATAACCGAGCGAGCAAAATACATATTGTCAACGGTAAATTACATTGTCGCTGAAGATACTCGCAATACTGGGCTTTTGTTAAAATTGCTCGATGTATCTCATCAAAAATTTATTGCGTATCATAAATTTAACGAAACCGCAAAACAGGATTATATCCTCCAAAAGTTACAGCAAGGAAACGCTGTTGCTTTGGTTTCTGATGCGGGAATGCCCTGCATATCGGATCCAGGGTATATTTTGGTAAAATCTGCCGCAAAAATGGGAATTGCCGTTCATGCCGTAAGTGGAGCGTGCGCAATGGTAAACGCTTTGGCGGTTTCGGGATTTCCAACTGAACCGTTCGTTTTTGTGGGATTTTTGCCCAAAAAACAGCCCATACAAGAAATTTTCAACCCGTTTTTGCAAAGTTTTCAAAGTTCATTTTACCTGCAATCTACAGAAAAAATCCCAGCGGGCGAAAAAACCACCAAAAAAGTTGGCTTAACTGCTGTGTTTTACCAATCTCCCAAGCGGATAATCGGCACGTTGCAAGATTTATCCGAACATTTTCCGTGGACAAAAATTTGTCTTTGCAATGATATTAGCAAAAAATTTGAACGAATTTACAGGGGAAATCCTAAAGAAGTTTTGGAAGAATTGCAGGCGAACAAAAATGCAGAAAAAGGGGAATACACTTGCGTTATATTTTTCGCAAACTTTGAGAATGGCAATTCTTCTACAAATGGCGAAAATTTGGAAAAATCGCCGCAATCTCTGGAAAGCCAACTGGTTGACATTATGCTTGCAGAAAACTGTAGCGTTAAAATTGCTGTTAGCATTTTATCCAAAAAATTATCCAAAGTCAGCAAAAAAGATATTTACGCCGCAGGAATAAACTTAAAAGAAATTTTTGAACAATAAATTTACATAAAATTTACATAAAAATAACATAAATGTCATAATTATACAAATTGTCAACGAAAATTTATCCTGTATTTATGCTAGATTAGTTATTAAACAACTGTAATTTCAGCAATTTGCTGTGTTTTGCAAAACTTTATAAAACGCAAATTTTTAAGTAAAATTTAGTAGCAAAAGCAAAGTATATTCACGAAACAAGCATAAAAATTTGCAAAAAATTGAAAATTTTATATTATTTTTATATAAAATTTACCAAAGGGGGGTATAGTAACACTTGTAGATAGGTCTATGTAAAAAGGTAGCAAAAATCAGTTGCCAAAACAGTCTATAAAAGTAGTAAACTTAAAGAGTTGGTACAGGTACATTGCTTGAAATCTCTTTATTTTAGAGGAACGTAACCCCTCGATAGCTAGCTATACCAACCTTGCGAACATTGCAAGCGAGCGACCGTCTGTTGACAGGCAGGCAAAAGTAACAACAGGCTATAAAGAAGTATAAATTTACAAGTTTTATAAACTTTAGTAGATTTATCGTTGCGATGGTTTGAACGTTCGAAAGAACACGTAATTGGTAATAAAATTTGGGGGGTGCATTGTTTTTCAAGTGCCAATACGGAAATTTGTAATCCCCTGTCCTGAACATCGTAGAAAAATAGTAGTTTTGATATAGTAAATAAAATCAGGTCAGTAACAATCTATTTATCAAAAATTTATTATTGCAGAATTGGAGCGATTAAAAAATGGAATTATTAAAAGTTTCTAGTCAATCTAAACCCAAATTGGTTGCAGGCGCTATTGCGGCTGTTTTACGTACTGGTGAAGGTGTAGAGATACAAGCTATTGGGGCAGCTGCTGTAAATCAAGCTGTTAAAAGTATCGCTGTAGCACGCGGTTATGTTGTACCCAACGAAATTGACTTGGTATGTTATCCCACATTCTCTCAACTTGAGGTTGATGGGGCTGAAAAGACCTCTATAAAATTCGTAATCGAAAATCGAAAGTAACGCCAAAGTTAGTTGAAATTTATTTGTTAAAAAGGGCTGTCTCGATTTGTGAGGCAGCCTCGGCTGTGTTTGTTACTAAAAACGCCAAAAATAAAAATTTTCAAAAAATTTGACAAATCCAAAATTTTACGATACAATAAAAACATAAAATAAAATTGTAGGAGGATGACGATTAAATTATTTTCGTCAAATAACTTATGAACGTATTGTATATCATTTTAAGTGTAGTTTACATTTTAGCTTGTGGAGGACTTGTTTCCCTTATTTTGCTACAAAAAAAACGTTCTAGCGGTATTGGTAGCGTTGCAGGTATGGGTAACGCCGATACTTATTGGGACAAAAACAAAGGTCGCTCGATTGAAGGTACTTTTGAAAAGTGGACAAAAATCGGTGGCGCGATTCTGCTTGTGTTTACGGTTATAATGTGTCTACTGTAAAAAGTAATGTAATAACGGGAAAATTTGTAGGCAACGCTGGCAAATTCGGCTTTGTTGTTACCGACAGCCTAGCGGATATTTTTATCCCGCCCGAAAAGTTAAACGGTGCAATTCATGGCGATACTGTAAAATGCTCTGTTTCAAAGTATTCTCGTGGCAACCGCCAAGAAGGGCAAATTGTTTCCGTTGTAAAACGTGGCTTGCCTGTTCTTATGGGAGTTTTTCGTACTCACAAGAAAAAAGGCGGCTTTGTTGTGCCGTCAGAAAAAAAGATACCCCAACATTTTACCGTTGCCGCTAGTTCCATTAAACGGCTTGGTTTAACTAGTGGACATATTGTCGAGTTTAGAGTGCTATTAAACGGCAAAGTTCAAGTTTTAGGCATTTTGGGACATCAAAACGATCCAGGAATGGACGTTTTTGCAATGATTCGACAAAGTGGCGTATCGTACAATTTTTCCGACGAAGTTTTGGCGGAATCCTCTTCGTTGCCAAATGCCGTTACTTTCAACGATTTCGCCGATAGAGTCGATTTTCGTGATTGGAACATAATCACAATCGACGGAAATGATACAAAAGATATTGACGATGCTGTTTCGTTGACAATTTTGCCAAACAAAAATTTTGAACTTGGCGTACACATTGCGGACGTTTCTCATTACGTTTTGCCAGGCACGGCACTTGACAAGGAGGCTCGTTTGCGCGGAACAAGCATTTATCTAGCAGACAGAGTTATTCCAATGTTGCCGCCAAAATTATCAAACGGAATATGCTCGCTAAATCCCAACGTTGACAGATTGGCTGTTAGCTGCATTATGGAAATTGACGAAACTGGTACTGTTGTGGCACATCGCCTAACGCCCTCGGTTATTCATAGCCGCCGCCAGTTTTCTTATGATGAAGTTGCAAATATTTTGGACACTCCGCAAAAATCGGAGCAAACCGAATGGCACGAACATTTTGCCAACATGAACGCACTAGCGAAGATTCTCCGCAATAAACGAGAACAGCGAGGTGCATTAAATTTCAACATAGCCGAATCCAAAATTATATTGGACGAAACGGGCAAACCAATAAATATTGAACTACGCACAGCAAACTCGGCAACCGCACTAATAGAGGAGTTTATGATAATTTGCAACGAAACAGTAGCCGAAACCGCCCAAAAAAAGGCGTTCGTTTTTCGTACCCACGAACCGCCTGATGTGGAAAAAATGTACCAATTATCCGCATATGCACAGGGTTTGGGCTACAAATTGCCAATATCCGAGCGTGGCGTTTCGGTTAAAGATTTGCAAACTTTAGCCGCCAAAATGGATCCCACTTTGGAAATGATAATTTTGCGAGCCTTAAAACAAGCCAAATACACCACAAAAAATATCGGACATTTTGGCTTGGCTTCCGATTGCTATTGCCATTTTACTTCGCCAATACGCCGTTATCCCGATTTGATGGTGCATCGCAGCATAAAAAATCCCATTAGAAAACGTGGGCTAAACGATTTGTGCAACCATTGCTCAACAACCGAACGCACCGCCGAATCACTGGAACGAGAAGTTTCACAGCTGAAAAAAGTCCAGTTTATGAGCAATAAAATTGGCAAAAAATTTAACGCCGTTGTCTCTGGCATAACGAGTTGGGGATTTTTCGTAAAATTGCCAAACACCATCGAGGGAATCGTCCCATTAAACACGCTGTACGATTATTACGAATTTTTGGAGAAAAAAATGATTTTAATTGGAACACACTCAAAAATAGAAATTTACATGGGAATGCCAATAACCGTAAGGCTAACCTACGCAAGCGAAAAAGAGCGAACCCTAACATTCGCTCCAGCCGAAAAAGGCTTGACATTCTAGCCATAACGGTCGGTTTTGCCAAACGGGCGGATAGTATCCGCCCCTACGTTATACGTAAAAATAAATTTGTTATCTTAAAACCAATCAAAAATAAAATTGCGGGTCAAGGGCGCGCGCGTCCTTGCGGGTTCGGGCAGCGCCCGAGGTTTTGTCTTTTATCTTTTGACCCGAGAGAAAGGTGAGGAAAATGCAAGAACCATTTACAGAGAAAGCAAAGCAAGCTGTAGAAAATGCACAGCACGTTGCTGTTATGATAGGACATGATTACGTTGGAACAGAACATTTACTTTTGGGACTTTTACGAGTAGTGGACGGCGTTGCTGCAAAGGCACTTATGAAACAAGGTTGCTCTAGCCAAGATGTTGAGGGGCAAATTCACGAACTGTTGGGGCATAATACAACTACAACTCCCAGCGGGCCAATAGATTTTACGCCGCGTACCAAGCGAGTTTTAGAAACTAGCCACCAAGAAGCAACTCGTATGAACAACAAATACGTTGGCACAGAGCATCTTTTGATTGCACTAATGCGCGAATCGGATTGCATAGCTATGCAAATTTTATCCACTCTTAACGTTAATCCCAACAAAGTTTACGAGGATATTTTGGCAATGTTAGGCGAAAATGGCAATAAAAACGGAATGCCCCAACCAATGGGAACTTTCAAAACCGCCCAAGCACAAACGCCTTTCTTGGATAAATATAGCAACGATTTGACAAAATCGGCTCATAAATTTGACCCAATAGTTGGGCGTAACAAGGAAATTGAACGGGTTATCCAAATTTTGAGCCGCCGTACAAAAAATAATCCGTGTTTGGTGGGCGATCCTGGCGTGGGCAAAACCGCCATTGCCGAGGGTTTGGCACAACGCATTCACAACGGCGATGTTCCCGAACTTTTGGAGGGCAAACGGCTAGTTTCGTTGGATTTATCCAATATGGTCGCTGGCACAAAATATCGTGGCGAGTTTGAAGAACGCATTAAACGTGTAATGCAGGAGGTTATTTCGTCTCAGGGCAATATAATTTTGTTTATTGACGAACTGCACACGATAATCGGAGCTGGCGGTGCGGAAGGCGCTTTGGATGCCGCAAATATCCTAAAGCCAGCGTTGGCTCGTGGCGAAATGCAGGTTATCGGCGCAACTACTTTGGACGAATATCGCAAGCACATAGAGAAAGATACCGCCTTGGAGCGGCGTTTTCAGCCCGTAACCGTCGACGAACCCAACGAAGAAGAGGCTATCGCAATTTTGCACGGAATCCGAGATAAATACGAGGCACATCACGGCGTGCAAATAACGCCCGATGCGGTGGAAGCCGCCGTAAAATTGTCAACTCGCTATATTTCGGATAGATTTTTGCCCGATAAAGCTATTGACTTGCTAGACGAGGCTTCTTCCAAGGTTAGATTGCGGCAATACACTGCTCCACCGAACATAAAAGAGTTGACAGCACATATTTCCGAGTTAAACGCAGAAAAAGAGGCGGCAATAAAAACCGAAGAGTTTGAAAAAGCTGGCGAGTTAAAACAAAAGCAAAACGCCGCAAAAGAGCAATTAGAGCAGGCAAAAGAAGAATGGAAGAAAAAGCACACCAAAAACAACTTAATAGTAGATTTTGAGGAAATAGCCGACGTTGTAGCAACTTGGACAGGAATCCCAGTAAAACGGCTACAAGAAGAAGAATCCAAGCGGCTAATGCAAATGGAAGAAACTTTGCACGAGCGAATTGTTGGGCAAAATCAAGCGGTAACTACGTTGTCAAAGGCAATCCGCCGCGGTCGAATAGGGTTAAAAGACCCGAAACGTCCGATTGGTTCGTTTATGTTTTTGGGCCCAACAGGCGTTGGCAAAACGTCGCTGTGCCGTGCGTTGGCAGAAATAATTTTCGGAGACGAAAACGCCGTTATCCGAATAGATATGTCCGAGTTTATGGAGAAACATACGGTTTCACGGTTAATTGGCTCTCCGCCAGGATATGTTGGCTATAATGAAGGTGGACAACTAAGCGAAAAAGTGCGTCGCAAGCCGTATTCTGTTGTGCTTTTTGACGAGATAGAAAAGGCTCATCCAGATGTTTTTAACGTCCTTTTGCAAATGCTCGAT
>WRKG01000201.1 GCA_009778185.1 Bacillota bacterium | reverse complement strand
GAGCCTGTTTTACCGCACGATTTTTTGCGGCTTGCGAAATATCTCCGTGCCAAGCCCAAACGGGAATGTCGCTTTCTTGCAGCAAGCCTTCCAAGCGTTCAAATTGGTCGTTTATGAGGGCTTTCAGCGGGCCAATGTACATTATTCCAATGGATTTTGGCGGCTTTTCGTGAATCGCCGTCAAAACGGGAAATAACGCCGCTTCCGTTTTGCCAGATGCCGTTGCCGAGGAGATTATCAAATGGTCATCCGTGTCCAAAATTGCGGCACAGGCTTCAACTTGAACTTCACGTAAATCTGTCCACTGCTTTTTGTAAATGTATTCTTGGATAAACGGAACGTATCTTTCAAAAGCGGTCATATTTCAAATTCCTCGTGAATGTCGGCTTGTTCGGGGTCAAACTTTGCACTTTTCACTTCATAGGCTTTTTCCGAGATAAGTGCGTTAAAATCGGCGGTTGGATTTTGCATAATTATGTTAAGCAATGCCAAAAAATCCCGAGTTATTTCGCGAGGAGTTAGCAGTTGGTCCGCGCCCAACCGAGAAAGCACCGTTTGCAAAAACGCCTGTAAATCGGACGGTTGCAAGGTTATTTCGTAGCCATTATGAGTGCTGTGAACATTGCATAAATTTTCTAGCAACAAATAAAGTTCTTCGTGAGAAAGCTGTTTTAGCTTGATTATTGGACTTGTGTAATCCACAAAATCGCCCGTTATGTAGCGGCTATCGGCAAGCCGCGAACGCAGAGCCTCATAATTAAAAAGTCCGCGTTTTTCGTCAAAAATAAATTGCGGAGTGCCGCTCAAAAAGAAACCGATATTTTGGGCTTTTCCCTGCATTGTATCGTTGAAAATTGTCAACAATTTTTCGTAATTTTTTAGCCGAGATTGAGCTGGTGTAATTTTGTACAAATTTACGCCCTCGTCCAAAAACACTAGCAAGCCTTTGTAACCTGCTTTTACGGCGAACAGAGCAAACAATTTCAAAAATTCATACCAACGTTCGTCATCGATAATGGAATCCGCTCCAATAGCCTTTTTTGCGTCTGTTTTGGTGGCAAATTCGGCACGCAGCCAACGCAACGCCGATTTTTTAAGTTCGTCATTTTGCGTTTTGAAGGCTCGCCAATAGGTTTCGATTACATTAGAAAAGACGTAACCGTACGACATTTCGGATAATTCTGCCATAGTTTCGGCAATTTTTAGGCTAACCTCGTTAATCAGCGGTTCGCCAGTAAAGCCAGTTTCCTTGGAAGTGGCAAGTTGCAAATCGTTTATCCACTTTTGCAAGATACTTTCTAAAGCGCCGCCGTCAGGGCGTTTTGCGGTTGACAAATTTTGCAAAAGTTCGCGATAGGTAGAAAGCCCTTGACCTTTGTTGCCAGTAAGACGGCGGTCGATAGCCAAATCGGCATCAGCGACAACAAAATTACGCTCCATCGCATTCAGTCTAATCATTTGCAACAGAAAACTTTTTCCACTGCCGTAATTTCCAGCGACAAGCCGAAACGAAGCACCGCCGTCTTCGATAGCGGCAATATCGTTCAAAAAAGCCGTTATTTCTGCCTGTCGACCAACTGCAATGTGTCGCAAGCCAACTCGTGGCACAACGCCAGCCAGCAACGAATTTAACACCGCGTTAGATTCTCGTTTACTAATTTTTTTCATGAATATTCCTTTCTAAATATTAAAACCTTGGGGCTCTGCCCCAAACCCCGCAAGGACGCGCGCGCCCTTGACCCGCTATTTTTTTATTTTTATTGGATTTGTGTTACTATAGGGGCGACCGTTTGTTTGTGATTTTATTTTTATTTTTTGCTAGAAATTTTTATAACATTCGCAAATTCTTCCAAAATTGTTTGGCTTTGGCTGTCAATTATTATATCGCCGATTGTTTCGATTGCTAGTTCGTTTATGTCGTCTAAAATTATTTCGGGCATTGTTTCGGCTGTTTCGGAAATTTGTTGTATTTGTTGGTGGTTGTTGGTCAAAATTGCCTGAATTACTTGCTGTTGCGGGATTGTTAGGTTTTTAATAAAGGTTGATATATCTTCGGATAAATTTTCTGTTTCGAAAATATTTTCGGTGGTTTTGGTATTTTCAATAGTTCCGGTGGTTTTATTTGGTGGATTTGCGATTGTTTCTGTTACTTCCTCGGAATTTTCCACCCATAATGCGGCTTGAATTATCTCGGTTTCCTTTCGCAAGCGTGCTATATCTTCAAAATTTAGATTTAACGTTTCGGTTGTTGGTTCGATTATTTGTTCGATTATTTGTTCGGTTGGTTTTGGCGATTCCGTTTTATTTTTTGGCTTTTCGGATTTTTGGGGAGAATCGTGTAAAAAAGTTCTAATTATCTTTATTGTGTTTTGGTCTAAATCCAGGTGCAAGCGCCTATTTTTGGGATATTCCTGCATATCACGGATTGCGTTTTCGGTTGCTTTAACTACCTCGCTTATGTATTTTCGCAATTTTAGGTGCGTTGCGTAGGGTTTTAAGTTTATGCTGACTGGATGACTTTCCAAATGGCACAAAGCATTGCTAAAAAGCGTGTGTTCTTGGGGTTTTGCGGTGGTTGGTCCGTAGGTTGCTAATATTCCATTTTGGGTATTTTGCAGCATATCTTTATCTAGCAAAGCCAAAATTAGAGGAATAGTCTGTTGCATAAAATTTTGGTTGCCCATATTGTAAAACGCACTTTTCAAAATAGGATAATCGCACAAAGTAATAATAACAGAAAACGGCAATTTTAGCGGAGTTTGAGCGACGAATGGCGAAATTGTCAATTTGGCGTATTTTTCTATGATAGCGTTGGCAACGATATAATTTTTTATGGGATTGGCGGTATTTTCTAGCTGATTGGGATAATCTAGTTTGTAAGTATAGGCGAAATCGAAAATCCACGTTTGCAAATATTTGTCCAAGTTTGGAAAACGTTCGTTATAATTTAGCCAAATTGTCAACAGACAATCCAAACCGTCGGATGTTTTTTGCCAACCGATTCCGCTTAACAGTTCGTATACATACACAAAAATATAGGATAAATCTGTATTGGGAAATTCGCCATTGCGTACCAAATAACGCCAATGAAAATACCAATTTTGTTGTTGAGTGTCCATATCGGCGTATGTTGGCCAATATTTTTGGAAAGGCACAAAAGGGGATTCTGTGTGGCGGTTGTAATTGGCGTATTTTGTCATTTCGTTGAAAAAAATATTGGTCGATGTTTCTTGCGGTTTAATGTCGACGGTTGGCGTTGGCGGCGGATTTGGTTTTGGTGCTGGTTTTGGCGTTTGTTTTGGAGGAATCGGTTGCGTTTTTTCGGGCTTGCCAGTAATTTCGACATCAACAAATGCGGTAGATTTTTCTATTTCGGCTATTATCTGCTTTTTTATGCTGTTGTAAATATTAGTCAAAAATCCCATGAAATCACCTTTCTTAAAAGTAGGAGCATATTATAAATTTTAGCATAAAAATAGGTTGCTGGCAATAGGGGAAAATTTTTGGGGTTGGTTTCAGTTGAATTTAGTGAAATATTTGAATTAGTCTGTCCTTTACCTCAACGTGAGGTCGCCAAATATCATTTATATAAGATGGCAACATATCTGATATTTTATCACGTATTTTTTTACAATTATCTATCGGGTAGTCCTTAAGTAATGTTATAAACACAATATGTACTTCAGTTTTTTTATTTATTTTTTCTAAGTCGTTTACATTTATCTTTTCTTTTGGTAACTTATTTACAGTGTTCTCTCTTAAATCTTTTATAGCTTTCTCCCTTAGATTCCTCACATTTTTATCGATTGACTCGTTTATAAGATTGACTGGCTGTTCATTTTTCTTACGAGTTAAAATCGAAGAATAAGTATTTAGTGAATACAAAAATTTTTGGCAAGTTTTATATGTCGACTGATTAACGATTTTGTCATTTTTTTTATTGGGCTGATTGGGAATCGGGAAACTGTTCATTGACTCTTCAAAATTTTTTATATCTAAAAAGCATAAACAATTATTAGTTTCGACATAACGAATAAAATCTACCAAGTACATTCTTTCGTCTTCTTTTGTATTTGCATAAAGTGAGGACTGTTTAACGTCAAATAAATTTTGATTTCGTAATGTAAATCCTTTTAATTTAATAAATTTATCATAAGACATTTCCAAACCCTCTTTCAAGTTGTTTCTCATACAATTTTACAGGCTCTTTCAGTAGAGCATTGGGTCTCAACAAATCAAAACGACTGTCTGTATTTGATTTTATTATATCACCGTCTTTATACAATACTGTAAATTGTACTTCTTCCTCTTGTTCTCGGTTTACAGCAAAATAACTTGCTAAAATTTCGCTGTGCGTGGAAATAAAAATTTGCACACCATTGCGGGAAAGTCCTAGCAAAATGTCGGCTAAATCGGACATAAGTGCAGGGTTAAGGTTGTTTTCGGGTTCGTCCCAAAATAGCACTGTGTTGGGTTGCAATGAGCCGTTTGCTACTAATAAGCCTAAAACTCCCAGTTTGCGGTAGCCAGAGGCTTCCTCTGATAATCGAAAATATGTACCATCTGTTTTTACCATGTAAAATTTTTGTTCTTCTGCATTAAATTCAATTTTTCCGTTAATTATTTTACTAATTTTTTCACTTAACGATAGTTCTAATGCTGTTAAGATAGTAATTGGTGGTTTCTTAATAGAAATTTCATTACCTCTAAGACTAAATATTAAATCTCCAGCATCGTTTGGTATAACAACTTGTGTTTCTGGTATATATAACGAGTTAGAAATTTTGCCTTCAAATTCAAATGCACCGATTAGTTTATTTGTTGAGTCTCCTTCTAAAGAAACTTTAATTGTTGAGCTTTCTTCAAATACATCATTTACATCATTACAAATATTATACGCAAAATCCTCCAAAAAATGTGTCAATCTAGTTTTACCAACCGCATTTTCCCCAATTAAAACATTTACCCCCTCACAAAACTCCAACGAAAAACCAGCTTGAAATGGCGGTAAATCCGTAACTTCCACACTTTTAATCCCCATAACTACTCCTCCTAAAATTAAACTATAAAATTAACCTACCAAAACAAAACTATACCACAAAAAATCCCCGCTTGCAATCCCAAAAAATTTTTAATATAATAAAACCAACAAAATATTAAAAATTGCGAGGGAAATTATGTACTGGAAAAAATATCGTACCATGCCAGCCAAGGAAAAACGAGACGAAATTTATTACATCATTGGATTAGATATTGGAAACGATTCGACAGGAATCGCCTTTTATAATGTTGCGGATAATCAGCCAGAAATCATTGATTTAAGCGGTGGTTACGGTCGTCCAACTATTCCAACCGCAATGCAATATGTGGTAGAAACGCGCGAATGGGTTTTTGGCGAGTATGCTGTTCTCAATAGGGGAATCGGCAAAGAGATAACATTAAAGCATCTTGTGGCACAGCTTGGTCAATCCGAGTTAATCGATATCGACAACAAGCTGTTCAAAGTTTTCGAACTTTTGGGAATGTACATCAAAGAAATTTTGTCCAACATAAAAAATATAAATCCCAAGGCGGAAATTGTCGGAATTGTCGCATCTACTCCTAGCTATTTTAGTAGCAACGCAAAAAAGGAGCTTGTTTCGGCGTTCAAAAGTGCTGGCTACGAAAAAGAACTTATAGCTTTAGTTTCTGATAGAGATTGCGTTTTTTCCTATTATTACGATATGCAACCGAAAATCGAACAAAGTCAGTTGACATTACTGCTCGATTACGCATCTAGCGAGGTTCGCGGCGGAATTTACCAAAGTGCTGAAAAGCCCAACAATGCAAATAAAGAGTTGACAATAAAAAGCATTTCGTCGCTCTTCGAGCCAAAAATTGGCACGTTCCAAATTGAAGAGCAGATAAAAACCTTGTTTACAGGCTATTACACGGCAAACAATCCGTTGCAAAGCAAGCAAGAACTGGAACGCATAATAAACGAACAGCTTGCGGCGTTCACTTATCAGCACAAAGATATTTTGTTTCAGAAAGCGATTCGCAACAAGCCAGTAAAATTATATTTCAACTTTGCGTTTCCTCCGTTTCAGCAAACGATAAGCAAAACGGAATCGGATGCTCTAATAGAGCCGTTTCGCAAGCGTTTCAATAAATTTATAGCAAACGTAATGGAAAAAAGCATGGTCAACGGTAAAAAAATTACGCCAGCGAACATTGACAAAGTAATTTGCACAGGCGGCGGTTTTGAGATGCTATGGGTAAAAGAGGCGATTGACTCGCTTTTTCCGCATGATAAATTGCAAGTTTATCGTAATCCAAAGGCGATAACGGCGATGGGTGCGGCGGTTATTGCGGCTAATCGGCTAAATTTGCCCCGCGAAACGGCTTGTAGCGGAGTTATTATCGAGGATAAACATCAATTATCGGCGGATATTGGCGTAATTTTGAAAGGCAATAATTTTGTGGCGTTGGCAGAGTGCAATAATTTTTGGTGGCAAGTGCATCCGTTGCGATTTTTTATCGTAAATGACGAAATAACAGGAGATTATCCGTTGACAATTTTGGCGCGTTCGCCAGACGGAGATGTTCGCATTTTATTAGATACAAAGTTGACAAATTTACCAAAACGTCCAAAAGGGACAACTCGGCTAAGTTTGCAAATGAAATTTATTTCGGATAGCGAAGGAATCGCCATGGTAGCCGATGAGGGCTTTGGCGAATTTTTTCCACGCACGGATTATTTGCAGGAGATAAAAATTAAATTGTAGGTTGCCAAAAAAGGAAATTTTAATTTTGCAGAAAACAGGCGGGAATATTCGTCATCACAAATCGTAGGGGCGGATATTATCCGCCCGTTTTCCCCAAATTCACGTTTTATCCAAATTCACGTTTTCCCCAAATTCACGTTTTATCCAAATTCACGTTTTCCCCAAATTCACGTTTTATCCAAATTCACATTTTCCAAACTTTACCTTTTCCAAACTTCACATTCCCAAACAAAACCATCTCAACTAAACGGATTAAAAAACCGTCCGCCGTTGACAAAATTTAGCAAAACAGCCGCAACTATAAACAATAAACTTACAGCAACAGCGGCGTAATCTAGTTTTTTGAATGGACGTGCCTTGTACCAGGTTCGTTTTTTGTGTTTGCCAAAACTGCGAAGTTCCATTGCACCTGCGATGCGGTCAATTTTGTCGATGCTTGTTATTATTAGCGGAAACATTATGGTTGCTATTCCGATAATGCGTTTTGACAGCTTAACATTTTTTGAAATATCTATGCCGCGCGCTTGCTGTGCTTGGCTTATATCGTGGTATTCTCGTAATACGCTCGGAATATACCGCAATGCCAACGATACAGAATACGCTATTTTGTAATTAACGCCAATCGCATTCAACGATGCCGCAAATTCGCTAGAATCCGTGGTTACAAAAAAAACCATCGCAAGCGGCAAAATTGCAAAATATTTTATCGTTACGTTAAGCTGATAAAATAGCTGTTCTCGTGTTATGTAATATCGCCCGATAATGTGAAACAGCTCTGTGCGAGAGCCGTAAATTGCAACGCCCTCTTCTGGCGAAAATAAATACGAAACAACTAGGTTTACCGCCATTATAAACGCCAAAATGGAAAATATCATTTTCATTTCTTTTATGGGCATTTTGGCAACCACAAATAAACTTATCGCTACAACAACCAAAACGACAAGTAATCGTGTATCAAAAGTTATCATTGCCGCAAGACTCATAAACAGCAACATTAGTAATTTTGCTCCGCCAGTCATTTTGTGCAACGGAGTATTTTTTTCTATATAAGTTAATCCAGCCGTTCTATTTGCCATTGCAAATCCTCCAAAACTTTTGGTTAAAAAATTTTATTTTTAGCTATTTATTTCTCTTTCAATAAAACAGCGAGTAAAAGCAGGTGCATCAGATATATTACATTCTGCAGCCAAGTGAAACAGGCTTGTTTCCTTTAGGCTTGCCGTTTTGGATAAAATTGGATTGCACAACAAATCACTAGACGGCATATCTGCAAGTAAGTTTCCTTTTGAAAATACCAAGGCTCGCGGAGCGTATTCTAGCATTAAGTGCATATCGTGGGTAATCAAAATAATTGTTACGCCCTCGGATTGCAACTTTTGCAAAAATTTCATAATTTCGGTGTAATGTTTGTAATCTTGTCCAGCTGTTGGCTCGTCCAAAATAATTATTTTAGGAGCAAGCACCAAAACACTTGCGATAGTTACTCGCTTTTTTTGCCCGTAACTTAAGGCGGAAACTGGCCAGTTGCGAAACGGATACAGCCCGCAAATTTCCAAAGTTGCCTCAACTTGCTCGCGGATTTCGGCGGGCGTTTGCTTTTCCGAATTAACTTGATTTGTCAAGCCTAAAGCGACTTCGTCATAAATTAACGGCTTGCAAATCATTTGATTGGGATTTTGCATTACGTAACCTATTTGTTTGGCGCGTTCGGCTATTGTTTGGGAAGTTACATCGGCGTTTCGCAAGAAAATTTTGCCTTCAGACGGCTGTTCGAAGCCGCATATTAGTTTTGCCAAAGTGCTTTTTCCTGCTCCGTTTGTGCCGACAACAGATAAAATTTCGCCCTCCGTTATTGTAAAATTGATGTTTTGCAAAGTTTTTGTGGCGGTTTCGGGATATGTAAAATGCAGATTTTCCACTTTTAGCAACGGATTATTTTGCGGCGGGACAGTTGGCGGGTTTGCGGCGTTGTACCAGTTGTTTACGGCTTGTTTGGCTTTATCCGATAACGACGAAATCGGCTGAATATCAGCATTTGCATATTTTAGGGCAGAAACATACAAAGGTTCGCGCAAGCCTGTTTCTCGCAACAAGTTGCTTGCAAGCAATTCGAGAGGAGCAACATCGGCAATAATGCGACCGTCTTTCATTAGGATGATTCTGTCGATTGGGCGAAACAGCACATCTTCAAGCCTGTGCTCAATGATTATTATTGTGTTTTGCTCGGTTTGTTGTATTTGGTGAATTAAATCGATGGCTTGCTCGCCAGTAGCGGGATCAAGGCTTGCCAAAGGCTCGTCAAACAGCAAAACTTGCACATCGTCAACTAAAATTCCCGACATACTTACACGTTGCTTTTGTCCACCAGAAAGGTCGAATGGCGAAGATTTAAGCTGTTCGTCCAAAAGACCTGTCATTTGCGCGGCTTTACTTACACGAGAAGTCATTTCGTGCAGCGGAGTGCAATTATTTTCGAGAGAGAACGCAATATCTTCGCCAGCAGTAAGCCCAACAAATTGACCGTCCGTATCTTGCAAAACGGTTCCCACAGTTTTGGACAAGTCAAAAATACTTTGATGAGCGGTTTCCAAGCCATTAAGGCGACAACTGCCCGAAAAAGTTCCTTTGTAGGCAAACGGAATCATGCCGTTTATGCAACTTGCCAAAGTGCTTTTGCCACTTCCCGAAGGACCTAAAATCAAAATTTTTTCGCCAGGATAAATTTTCAAATTTATATCCACCAAAGACGGCTCAATTTGTGCACGATACTTGAACGTGTAATTTTCAAACTCAATTAACGGATTCATCTATTCTTTGTATAAACTTTCGGCTTTTGGCTGGGCTTTATTGTAAGCAAAAAGTAGCAAAGTACCGACAACGGCAGTAGTTACGGCGTTTCCAACGAACGCAAAAAGTCCTTGCGTAAACACGTGATTTACAGGCTGTTGATAAATTAGAATATCCAATCCAGGAGCAATAAGCCCCCAACCAATAAGGTTGACAATTATCGTACCGATTACAAAACGGATAATAAGCGGAATAGTAAAGTCGTTTTGTTCAATTTTGGCATAACGTACAACAAAGCCAAAGCCACAGCCTACAACACCCGAAACGATAATCCAGCTCCACCAAATTCCCCAGCCCCACGACATATCAATTAGGATATGTCCAATAAGCCCGATAAGTACGCCTGCGATTGGGCCAAATAGTACAGCAAAAAAAGCCAGCACAGCATACTGAAAACTAAGATTTGTATTAGCAAATACAGGCACAACGGCAAATCGTCCAAGTACAAAAAACAGCGCCGCGCCGATTCCGATTGCAACAATCGTTTTTACATTTAAGTTCATTTTATTTCTCCTTTTCAGATAATGGAATTACTACACCCATTTTAACATTTTTTATTGTTGTGTGCAAATATTTTTATTTTTTTGTGGAATTTGTGCAAAAGAAATAATGTTCTTTTCAAAAGTTGGTGCTAATTAGCTACTTGACAACATATTCTGTTAAATCGGAAATTTAGGAAGTGAGTTGTGAGTGGGTTCAAAATGGGATTGTGAAAAGATTAAAAAATAGTGTATAATATAAATAATGAGCGGTAATTTTACAAAAATTTGAACTTTTGTTTGCAAGTGTTCATATACTTAAAAAAGGTTCGAAAAACGTAAACCTTTAGGAGGTGCTACAATGTTCAACAGGTTCAAAAAATTTTTAGGAGTTGATCCGAATGGATTTTACCATCACATACCATATTTGAACGAAATAGAATTAGAATATTGGGTGTACAAAAAATGTAAGGATAATTACAAGGGTAATTACAATAAATTGCTACGCAAAACAGAAGATAAATTTATGGAAGAAAAAGATACAAACCGTGTAAAAACAGCTTTATTATTGCAAAAAAGAATTTTAGACGAAAAGAAGTCTTATATTGGTGTAAAATTTCCCATGATAGTTAGTGTTACAGCACCTATTATTGCTATATTCACATTTTTATTTACTTCTAAATATAACAAATTCTCGACTTGATAATGCAGTAGAAGATGCTATAACAAATGCAATTAATTCAGAAATCTCGTTAAGTTATGAAGAAATAAACAGCTTGAGAGAGCTTATCTATAATGCTCAAATGCAAAACATAAGAGTAATAGCAATAACTTTATTGATTTTTATAGCGATAATAGGATATTCAATTTTTATGGTTGTCAATATCAATCTAAATGCAAGTAAAAATGCTTTTTATTATAAATACATCGAAGATTGCATAGAAATCATTGATAAAATAGAAAAACGACAATTTTTAGCATCTCTTAAATAACATTCAATTTTGATTGACCAATTACAGAAAAATTTCCTCTTCAACTATTCCCAAAAAATTTATTATTGCCAAAACCCAAAAAACAATATATAATATAATAAAAACAAATCGACAAAGCAAAATAAGGGAAAAGCTGCAACCCAGCAATCCCAATTTAGGAGGACACTCAAATGAAAAGAAACAGAAACAAACGCAGCCATGTAAGCAAAGTACGTGGACATCTAGGACATTACGCCCACGCGCGGCGGCATCACGGACACGGGCGCAAGCTATACAAACGCTACGGTCGCGGCAATCACATGATTATCTACGCCGAAAAGAAAAAAGCCATGATTGCCTCTGTTGTCGCTATTGCGGTGCTTATCGCCGTTAAATGGTTCGCTATCGGCTATACTGTCGGCAAGCGGCTCGAGAGGGTTCACCATTGAGCGGCATGACAATGTCCCAAAAAATTTTGGCGAACCGCGCAGGACTCGACACAGTTACCGCAGGGCAACTTGTCGAGGGTTCGCTCGATTTAGTTTTGGGCAACGACATAACTTCGCCAGTCGCTATCAAAGAATTTGAGAAAATCGGCGTTCCCAAGGTGTTCGATAAATCCAAAATCGCTATCG
>WRKG01000200.1 GCA_009778185.1 Bacillota bacterium | reverse complement strand
CCGCCTGCCGGCGGGCAGGCACACCCCGCTGGGGACGCGCCCCCAGACCCGCACATTTTTAATATTTTAAGATTGTTTTAATCTCGTTGTAATCTGCTAAAGTTTCGCGACCTTTCAGCTGTTCCAATTCGATGAGAAAGCTCATTGCTACGACGTTTGCGCCTAATTCGGTGATTAAATCGGCGACCGCTTTTGCTGTGCCGCCTGTTGCTAATAAATCGTCAACTATAACTATTTTGTCGCCTTTATTTATCGCATCTTTGTGAATTTCTATCTCTGCCGAGCCGTATTCTAGTGCATAGGATTTTTTTGCCGTTTCGGCGGGTAATTTGCCGACTTTTCTGGCTGGCACAAAGCCTTTTTGTAGCTTGTATGCTAACGGAACGCCAAAAATAAAGCCGCGCGATTCGGGTCCAACAACGAGGTCAAAATCTATGTTGGCAAGCGATTCCGCTATTGCGTTTACCGCCAAAACAAGCCCTTCAGAATCCTTCAAAACGGTTGTTATATCTCGAAACATTACTCCTGGTGTTGGAAAATCGGGTATATTTCGTACCATATTTTTTAATTTTTCCATTGCTAAATCTCCCTTATATTAAAGTCTTTTATCCGCATTTGTGCGGTGGTTTTGCCGTTGTACGTGTTCGTTTCCACAATGTGGACAATATCCAATGTTACAGCCGAGTAATCACGATTGGCTAATTCTTCGGCGAACTCTTGATTTAAGCCGAACGCAATACCTTTTAAGCCGTTTTCGAACGTAAAAATTAACGTGTTTTTGGCTTCGATGTTGCGCAACGCCGATATTTTAAGATTATACGTTACAAAAAGTGGCTCGTGATTCGCCTTGCCAAACGGAGCAAGCCAAGCCAATTCGGCGGCTAATTTTACTGTTACTTCCGCTGGCGCGATTTCTCTGTCAATGTGGAAAACGCCTTGCAAATCCTCGGCTGTTAAGGTGCAAGCGGCATTTAACCGTTCTCGTAAAATATCCACATTTTCCCGTTTTATGGACATTCCTGCAGCCATTGCATGACCGCCGAACCGTTCAAATAAATCTCGGTTAGCATACAAAGCCTCAAAAATGTTGTAGCTTTCGATGGAACGTGCCGAACCTTTCAAAATTTTTTCGTCTGCACTGGATGTTAGCAAAATTGTTGGACGATGCAACTTTTCTTTTACCCTGCCAGCGACGATTCCAGCTATGCTTTCGTGGGTTTGTTCGTCAACCAAAACTAGCACATTATTTGGCGATTCAGCGGCTTGCTCCAAAATTCTGTCGGAGCAAGTGCGAGTTAATTCTTTTCGCCTATCGTTTAGGTCGGATAATTCTTGTGCTAGTTGCTGTTGCTCGGTTTCGTTATCCGAGATAAGCAATTTTACAGCCGTTTCGGCACTTTCCAAGCGACCAGTTGCGTTTATGCACGGTCCAATTACAAATCCAATCGTGAAAGTATCTATCGGCTTATTAAGATACCCTTTTAACTCGATTAACTTAAATAATCCGTTATTTATATTTTTATTTGCGTTGATAATTGTCAATCCTTTTTTTACTAAATTACGATTATCTCCGTGCAAATCAACAATATCGCAAACGGTTGCAATCGCCGCCAGCGTAATAAGTTCTTCATAAAGTTGCGAAAATGTTTCGGAGTTGCCCGTGTATTCATAAAAGGCTTCCATTAGGCGAAAAGACAAGCCAGCCGCGCACAAATTTTTGAACGGATAAGCACAATCCGCCTGTTTTGGGTTGACAACAGCCAACGCTTTTGGAATAACATCGCAACGCTCGTTTTCGGTTTCGACAAATCCTGGTTCGTGGTGATCGATGATAATTATATCTATATCCAAATTATTCGCTTCTTGTACTTCTTCGAGAGCGGCGATTCCGTTGTCGCAAGTTATAATTAAATCGTACTCCGCTTGTTTTATTGCTCGCACGGCGGATATATTCAGCCCATAGCCCTCTTCTTCCCTGTTGGGAATGTAAAACTCGACATTCGCATTGCAAGCGGCGAGCGATTTGTACAAAATTGCCGTTGACATAACTCCGTCTGCATCGTAATCTCCATAAATAATTATTCTCTCTTTTTGTGAGATTGCTAGGATAATCCTGTCGAACATTTTTTGTGCGTGTTTCATTGGAGCGGAGGAATCCAATATTTTGGGATTTGATTGGTTATTTCGCAAAAAGTTGGTTGCCGTGTTTTTTGTGCGAATGCCACGATTTGCCATTACATTTGCGGTAATTTCGCTGATTCCCATTACTTGCGACATAAGTTGTAAATTTGCATCGGTCGCAAGTAAATTCCATTTGTACCTCAAAGCGTGTTCCAAGCAGGTTCGCGATATTGCAATAGCTTACCTGTAATTTTTTCTGAAATTCTCAACATTCCGTAACCTCTTTCTGTGCCTTGTGCGGGATAAGTTATGCTGCCAGGATTAAAAAATAAAATATCATTTTGCATAAACGAAACAGGAATATGCGTATGTCCAAAAAGGCAAGCATCCACTTGTAACTCGCGGGCTTTATAAATAATTCTGTCAAGCGTAACTTTAACGTTATAATCGTGTCCGTGCGTGATAAAAATCCGCTTTTCGTGCAGTTCGATAACTCTATCTTCCAAGTTGCTTGTCAATGGGTCGGTATTGCCATTTACAATATGATAAGAAAGCTCGCTATTGGTTGACATACAACGCAACATATCCCGAGAATGGTCGCCCAAATGGATAACCGCAGAAATAACGCCATTGTAACTTTTTAGTAGCTGATGAATCGGAATCAAATTTCCGTGAGTATCGCTTAAAACAAGCACGTTAAAATCGGAGTTACTCATAAAATCACCTTAAACAAATCTCGTATAGCTTTTCCTCGGTGGCTGATGTTATTTTTTTCGTAAGTTGTAAGCTGTGCAAGATTACAATTATATTCGGGTACAAAAAAGATTGGATCGTAGCCGAAACCGTGTTCGCCAGCTGTATCCATGGAAATATATCCCTCTAAAGTACCTCTGATTATTTCAATTTTGCCGTTTTTGGCAATGCAAACAATAACGGAAATAAAGCGAGCCGTGCGTTTTTCGTAAGGAACATCGGCAAGTAGGTCGATAATGCGGCGATTTTTGATATTATAGGGCGTGTTTACGCCAAGCCATCGTGCAGAGTTTACGCCAGGTTTTTTGTCCAGTGCATCTATTTCAATCCCAGAATCGTCCGCTAAAACGTAATCGCAATCTTTTATTGCAAAATTTTGCAGGGCTTTTGCTTTAATTATGGCGTTTTCGGAAAAAGTATCGCCGTATTCGAGTATATCTTCAGTAAAACCAACGTTTATTGCGGTTTGCAAAGTATGCTCTCTGCCCAAAATATCTTGTATTTCCTGTATTTTGTTCTTGTTTGCACTTGCTAGTATAAATTTCATTGGAAAAAATCCCTTCCTATTCGTTATGTTAAATTATACCACAACTAATTGACAAATGCCAAAAAATATATTATATTACATTGTAGCTAGTAAAGGGGGCGGTTTTATGGATTGGCTTGAAGATTTTAACAACGGCGTACCCAATATAGAATATTTTTTTTACAGAAACAATACGCCCGATTGGAAAATTGAGCCGTCAACCACTAATTTTATTGATATAACTTATATTTTAGGTGGACACGCAGATTACATTATCGATGGTAAAAAAGTATCTGTAACAAAGGGAAATCTATTGTGCATTCCCGAAAATTCTGCTAGAGAGGCAACAAGCAATTCGGCAGATTTATTTGAATGTTTTGCAATAAATTTTCACATGGACACAAAAGTCCGCCCAAAATTACCGCTAATTTCCAACGTGGGCATCCAAGAGGACATAATTGCGTATTACAAGCGCCTAAATGAAGACTGGTTGCGCCGTCCGCCTGGCTACATAATGAAAACAAAAGCCCATTTTATGCTAATTTTACAGCGGTTTTTAGAAATGCTAATTTACGAGGTTGACACATTCAATTTTGACCATCGGGTAAAAATTGCCATTCGCCACATAACCGAAAATTACAGCGAGCCAATTACAATCAATCAAGTTGCCGATTTAGTTCAGCTTAATCCTGTATATTTTGGCACGTTATTCAAAAAAGAAACGCATATGTCGTTCAAAAATTATCTTAACATGATTCGCCTAAATCAAGCGGAAGATATGTTGCGGCTAGGCAAAAGTAACATCTCGGAAATTGCCCTAAAATGCGGCTTTAAGGATATATTTTACTTTAGCAGGTTATACAAACAGTACAAAGGAATATCTCCGTCAACCATAAAACCGCAAACGTAAAATATTTATAAATATTGATTTGTGTTTTATGTAGTGGTATAATAAAACTGGAAAGTTTCGCAAACAAAAAAAGTTATTATTTAGGAGGATTTTTTATGAAAAAGGTTTTGAAGTTTGTAATGTTATTTGTGGCTGTGTTGACAATTACCGCTGTTTTTGCGGCTTGTACAAACGACACTACCGCACCAACTGTTCCTGTTAATATCGAAACTGCGACAGGTTCAGCCGAAACAGCTCCAGCTACTGGCGGTACAGAAATGGAAAACGAACCAGTAGATCAAGCTGGCTTTAGAATCGCTTTGGTTACCGATTACGGCGGAGTTGACGATGGCTCTTTTAACCAAGGTGCTTGGGAAGGAATTGTTGCTTTTGCCGAAGCTAACGCAATTTCGCACCAATTTATTCAACCTTTGGCAGAAAGCGATGCCGAGTACATTAACGCAATCGAAATGGCAGTAAATTCTGGTGCTGAAATTATTGTTGCTCCAGGCTTTTTGTTCACAACTGCCTTATACGTTGCGCAAGGAATGTTCCCAGATGTAAATTTTGTTTTATTAGATGCAAGCCCCGAAGACGAAAACGGTAATGTTCACGTTGGCGACAATGTTGTTACTGTATTTTATGCAGAAGAACAATCGGGCTTTTTAGCAGGATACGCCGCCGTTATGGAGGGCTATCGCGGACTCGGCTTTATGGGCGGTATGCCAATGCCTCCTGTAACTCGGTTCGGTTACGGCTTTTTAGAAGGCGCTGATTACGCCGCATCCGTTTTGGGATTAAACCAAGGCGATGTTACTGTTAATTTTACTTACGTTATGACTTTTGCTCCATCCCCAGAAATTGCTGCACAAGCGGGCGCTTGGTTTGCATCGGGAACAGAAGTAATTTTTGCGGCAGCTGGCGGTGCAGGGTTTTCCGTGTTTAACGCAGCTGAAGCAGCAGGTGCATCCGCAATCGGCGTTGACATTGACCAAGCCCCTGTTTCGCACACTATTATAACCTCTGCATTAAAAGAAATTTCCGTTTCGGTTTACGATATTTTAACCGAACATTTTAACGGCAACTTTCCAGGCGGACAATCCGTTATATTTGACGCATCCGTTTACGGCGTTAGCTTAGCAATGGATACAGCACGTTTCCAAAACTTTACCAGAGAGCAATACGAAGCAGTTTTTGCAAGGCTAGTTTCTGGCGAAATAGTGCCAACCGCACAATCCGACATAAGCATCTCCGATTTGAACTTAGCTTTAGTAGTAGTAAATGAAATGTAAAAAATACAAAATAAATTTGCAGTAAAACATTTGGGGTTGAAATTTTCAACCCCAAAACCATAAAAAAATAGCGGGTCTGGGTACGCGTACCCAGCGGGGTTTGGGGCAGAGCCCCAAGGTTTTAGGTGGTGAAATAATGTATGTAATTGAAATGAAAAATATTACGAAAAGATTTTCGGGAATTGTTGCGAATGACGATGTTTCGTTGGGCTTGAATAAGGGGGAAATTCATGCTTTGTTGGGCGAAAACGGAGCAGGAAAATCTACTTTGATGAGCATACTTTTTGGGCTTTATAAAGCGGAAGAAGGTAGCATTTTTAAGGACGGAAAATCGGTTGTTATTGCTGGACCAGGTCATGCGACAGCCTTGGGAATCGGCATGGTGCATCAACATTTTAAGTTGGTGCATAATTTTACTGTGCTAGAAAACATCGTTTTGGGCGTGGAAACCACAAAACACGGCGTTTTGCAAATGAAAACGGCAAGGCAAAAAGTAACAGAATTATCCCAAAAATACGCTCTCGAGGTCGATTTGGACAAGGAAATTAGACACATTACCGTTGGTATGCAACAGCGCGTTGAAATCCTAAAAATGCTGTATCGCAACAACGAGATTCTTATTTTTGACGAGCCAACCGCCGTTTTAACGCCCCAAGAAATTGACGCTCTAATAAAAACTATGCGAAATATGGCAGCCGAGGGAAAATCTATCTTATTTATAACCCACAAATTGGACGAGATTAAGCAAGCTGCTGATCGCTGTTCCGTTTTGCGAAAGGGCAAAATGATTGGCACGGTCGATGTCGCCGCCACTTCCAAAGAAGAACTTTCCGAAATGATGGTTGGTAGAAAACTTTCGCTAACCTTGGAAAAACAACCGTCAAAATTGGGCGAAACTATTTTGCAAGTTAAAAATTTAACCCAAAAAGGCGATGGCGAAAAAAACAAGTTGACAAATATCTCGTTTGAGGTAAAAGCTGGCGAAATTTTGTGCATTGCTGGCATTGAAGGCAACGGGCAAACCGATTTGGTTAATGCAATAACTGGGCTTTCTGCCGTTACTTCTGGCGAAATATTTATTTCTGATACAAATATTACAACGGCGAAAATTCGCAAACGTGGCGAACATGGCATGGCGCATATCCCAGAAGATAGGCACAAACACGGCTTAATTTTGGATTACAATTTGGCGTACAACGCAATTTTGCAAGATTATCACAAACAGCCATTCCAAAAATTGGGATTTTTGCAAAAATCTAAAATAAAACAATATGCCCAAAAATTGGTGGACAATTTTGACATACGATCGGGCGATGGAATCGACAGCGTTGTTCGCTCGATGTCTGGCGGAAATCAGCAGAAAATTATACTTGCCCGCGAAACTTCGGCATCTCCCAAATTGCTGATTGCCGTGCAGCCAACGCGCGGGCTTGATGTTGGTGCGATTGAGTACATTCACAAGCAACTTTTGGCACAACGAGATGCTGGAAAGGCTATTTTGCTAGTTTCGTTGGAGTTGGAAGAAGTTATGAATATATCCGACAGAGTTTTGGTTATGTACGAGGGCGAAATTGTCGCCAATGTAAACCCCCAAAAAATCACGTTCAAGGAACTTGGGCTGTATATGTCGGGTGCAAAACGCGAAAATCCCAGTAAATCGGTAGAAAAGGCGGTTGCTGTATGAATAAATTTCTTAAAGGAAACGGATTAAGCATACTTTCGTCAGTTTCGGTTGTATTTGCGGGAATGTTGCTTGGCTTTATTGTGCTGTTTATCAGCAACGCGGCACAAGCGCCCGCCGCAATAGCCACAATTTTAACCTTTGGATTTAGCTCGTTGCGCAACTTTGGCGATGTGCTTTATTTTGCAACGCCCATTATTATGACAGGATTATCCGTCGGTTTTGCCTACAAAACTGGACTTTTTAACATTGGTGCAAGCGGACAATTTACTTTTGGCGCGTTTGTGGCAATTTACATTGTCATAAATTTTGATTTTCTTAATCCGTCATTGCGAATTTTTGTCGCGCTGCTCGCCGCAACGCTCGCAGGAGCAATTTGGGCGGCTATTCCAGGGTTATTGAAAGCCTATCGCAACGTTCACGAAGTTATATCTTGTATAATGACAAACTACATTGGAATGTTATTAGTAAATTATTTAATACTTAACACAATTTTTGACCCAATGCGAGCCTCATCGCAACGCATTCCAACGAGTACGCATATGCCAATGTGGGGCTTAGATTACATTTTCGCGGACGCAACCAGAGCATCGCCGTTAAATGCAAGCATTTTTGTGGCGGTTTTTTCGGCGTTGTTAATGTACGTTATTTTGGAACGCACGACTTTTGGCTACGAGTTAAAGGCTTGCGGACTCAACAAAGATGCCGCAAAATATGCAGGAATCAACGAAAACCGTAGCATAATTTTTTCGATGATGATTTCGGGAGCGTTGGCTGGGCTTGGCGGCGGAATGCACTTTTTGTCCGCAGCGGGTCGCACAATGAGCGTTGCCGATGTGCTTGCAAATGAGGGTTTTATGGGAATCTCCGTTTCGTTGCTTGGGTTAAATCATCCAATCGGCATAATTTTTTCGGGCGTGTTAATTGCCTATTTGCAGCGCGGCGGCTTTAACATTCAACCGCTCGGTTTTGCACAAGAAATTATCGAGATTGCAATAGCAGTAATTATCTACTTTTGCGCCTTCGTCTTGTTGGTTCGTACGCAACTGGGCAATATAATTGCCAAAATCTATCGAACCATATCCAAAAGTGAGGTCAAAAAAAATGCAACTTAAATACAACCAGCCAGCCCAAACCTGGGAAGAAGCCCTCCCGCTAGGCAACGGTCGTATCGGTGCAATGCTCTTCTCCAACCCGCTCTGCGAAAAAATTTCTCTCAACGAAGACACGCTTTGGTCAGGGTTTTCGAACATTAAAACCCTGGGCGCTGCCCAGACCCGCCAGGACGCTGCCCTGGACCCGCAAGGAGCTTCGCCCCTTGACCCGTTAATTTTTTATGAGGATAGGGAAGATAGTTTAGAGGGCGAAAATATTTCGCAATATTTTGAGCGGGCTCGAGATTTGGCGATGCGGCATAAATATCAGCAAGCACAAGAAGTTGTTGAGCAGCATTTATTGGGGGATTATACGCAGGGATATTTGCCGTTGGGCGATTTATTTTTGGATATGTTGGATAAATCTCAAGTTGAAAATTTTGAGAGATATTTGGATTTGCAAAATGCCGTTTGCGTGGCAAAATATCAGCAAAACGGCGTAAACTTTACACGAGAAACATTTGTATCTGCGCCGAACCAGTTGTTGGTTATGCGGCTTTGTGCCGACAAAACGGCGGCGTTAAATTTTGATTTGTTTTTTACTTGCCAATTAAAGCACAAAACCTTTGCGAATGCCAATCAGCTAACCCTCGAAGGAATCGCTCCGTCAACGGCACGTCCATCTTATCACATGACGGAAAATCCCATTATTTATGACGAAACGAAAAACAGCGTAAAGTTTACCGCTGTTGCGGATGTGCAAACAATCGGCGGAAAAATCACGGCAAATGGCGATAAATTGACAATTTCCTTGGCAAATGAGGTTATTTTGCGTTTTGCTTGTCGCACATCTTATAACAACAAAATTACTTGTGCACAAGATTTAGCAAGCGAAAAGGCTTATCAAAAGTTATGGGAAAATCATGTAAGCGATTATCAAATCCTGTATAATAGGGTTTTCATAGATTTAGGCACTGGCGACGACCATTTGCCAATTTCAAAGCGGCTAGAAAATTTTAACAATTTGCAAAATGATATATCGATATTCGCATTATTATTCCAATATGGACGTTACTTAATGATAGCTGGCTCGCGGCATGGTACAATGCCGTTGAATTTGCAAGGAATTTGGAATCCACATTTGCATCCGCCCTGGAGCAGCAATTACACGCTAAACATCAATACAGAAATGAATTATTGGGCAGCCGAAACGGCAAATTTGGCAGAATGCCACACGCCACTTTTTGATTTTGTCAACCGATTGCGTGTAACTGGTGCAAAAATTGCCAAAACTCACTACAACGCAGGTGGATTTGTTGTCCACCATAATTCTGATTTATGGGCGGCGGCTAATCCTGTTGGAGAAAAGGGCAAAGGTTCGGCAGTTTACGCATTTTGGGCAATGGCGGCTGGCTGGCTTTCGGCTCATACTTTCGACCACTATTTATTTTCTATGGACAAAAATTTTTTGCAAAATACGGCGTTGCCCATTATAAAAGATGCCGCACAATTTTATTTGGACGTACTCACAGAAGACACGGACGGCACGTTAATTTTTGCTCCGTCAACATCTCCCGAGAACAATTTTACGGTGGACGAAAATACGCCCTGTGCAGTAAGCAAAACCACAACAATGACAACCGCAATTATACGAGAAACTTTTACAAATTTTGTGCAAACTTGCCAAATTTTAGACTTGGAGGATTCCATTTTGGAAAAAATAAAATTGGCGTTGCCACGGTTGCCAACCTACAAAATCGGCTCGCGCGGCGAATTGCTCGAATGGAGCGAAGAATTGCCAGAACATGAGCCGAATCATCGGCATACTTCGCATTTGTATCCGCTTTATCCAGGGCATGAAATACAAGCAGGAACGCCGTTAGCAACTGCTTGTGAAACAACTTTGCGGTTGCGTGGCGAAGAAGGCACTGGTTGGGCTTTGGCTTGGCGAATCAATTTGTGGGCAAGATTGCACAACGGCGAAAAAGCCTTTGAATGTCTCAAAAAGCAGTTGAGGCTTGCCACGGAAAATATGGGCGGCTGTTATCTCAACCTTTTTGGAGCGCATCCGCCGTTTCAAATTGATTCCAATTTTGGCACGTGTGCAGGTATAATAGAAATGTTTTTGCAAAGTAGAGCAAACAACGTAATTTTGCTGTTGCCAGCTTTGCCCTCGGCGTTTCAAAATGGCAAAATAACTGGCTTGCGTGCAAGAGGCGGCGTAACGGTCTCAATTTATTTTGCAAAAGGTCAACTAAAAAAAGCCGAGTTGACTTTGAATAAAAATTTGTCAAGTCAAAATTTCACTGTGATTTACAAGCAAACGGAACAAAAAATCAAGTTAAATCCTGGGCAACCAGTTATTATTTAGAAAGTTGGATTTTTTATGACAATATTGCAAGCAATAATTTTGGGAATAGTGCAAGGCATTGCGGAGTTTTTGCCAATCAGCAGCTCGGGACATTTGGCGGTTTTGCAGCAAATTTTCGGCATATCGGAAGGCACTATGACATTTAATATTATTTTACATTTAGGCTCGCTGTGTGCGGTAATCGCCGTGTTTTGGCGGGATATTTGGATTTTGCTAAAAAATCCATTTCAAAAAATGACGTTGCTGTTGATTATTGGGACGATTCCAGCGGTTGCGGCGGGCTTTCTGCTCCGCGAACACATGGATATTTTTTTACACGCAATTTTTTTGGCGGCGGCGTTTACCTTTACGGGCGTTTTGC
Organism: Bacillota bacterium; assembly: GCA_009778185.1. GTDB lineage: Bacteria > Bacillota > Clostridia > Lachnospirales > WQUN01 > WRKG01. Next base: position 608 of record WRKG01000200.1, on the reverse strand, counting down.
TGATAATTTCGGACAACATAAAGCACACATACAAAACCGCAAAAGAAGTTACCCTGTTAGATGCACTGATAATAGGATTTATGCAAGCTGTAGCACTTCCGCCAGGAATATCTCGGTCGGGAGCAACAATCACGGGCGCGTTAGTAACTGGGCTTAACCGAGAAACAGCCGCGCGATTTTCGTTTTTGCTGTCCATAATAGTAATTTTGGGTGCAGGTGTACTAGAAACCGCAACATTGCTATCTGCTGGCGAAACAATTTACCAAGGGGATATTCCCGCCATTATGATTGGATTTGTTGCCGCCGCAATATCTGGCTACTTTTCAATAAGATTGCTGCTAGAACTAATAAAAAAATGCAGATTAAAATTTTTCGCATTTTATGTTTTTGTCTTGGCGGCTTTAATTTTGGTTGACTATTTTGTGTTTAATATGTTTTTTGTTTAGGAAAGAAAATTTTCGTTGTGGTGGATGAATATCTGCAAGTTGTGTAATTTTGCGTTGGGATTTTTCATTTGCGTTGACGACCGCCCCGCCTCTCCCTCCTACAGGCGGGGCGGTCGCCCACAATCTGCTACAGACGAGTGAGATGGTTGCCCTACATTTTTT
>WRKG01000199.1 GCA_009778185.1 Bacillota bacterium | reverse complement strand
AAACCACTTGCAAAGGCGGTAAATCCACCTGCTCCGAGTGCTAAAGTCAAAGCTAAAGCACCACTAATAATTACTTTTTTCATGATAAAGCATCCTTGTATAAAAACAAAATTAAATTTTATTATAAGGCTAATTAAAACCTTACAAATATAGTATAATACATGGTTTTTAATTTGTCAAGCATTTTGCGAAAACTTTTATTCTTCTCGTTCGGCAATAATGGCTAAAGTTGTTTGCAGGGCATCCATTCCTGGGCGGTTGAAATAGTGGGGTTCTATGGGAAATTCTTCGGTATTTCTGCCTGTGTTGTCGGTTATGTAGAATGTGTCCATTGATAGGCTGTGCCGCGAATTTGGCAAAAAGAAGAAAGACCTTGCCCAACTATTTGCACGATTGGTCGTTTCTCCAACTAATATAAAGCCCGCCTCTTTTGCGATTTGTGCTGTAATTGATGCCGCCGAAAAATTGTTCTCTCCCACTAACAGCCAAATGTTTTCCGCTAATAAAGGCAATCGTAAAGTGGTATCTATAGGCGGTATTGAGGTTTCTAGTAAAAATCCGTAAGCTAAATTGTCCAAATCTTGTTGGTTAATTTCTGTTAAATTATGTAATTCTGCAAAGTCGGCGGCTGGCAAAATGGATTCCTCTACAATGTCTCTTAAAACGAAAGTGTTGTTATTACGGCGGTTTGCATTTGTTGTTTGAGTTATTGATAATTCCCGATTATATGCAGTTTGTGCCATTTCGCCGTTTGTAATGAATGCGTATTCTTGTAAAATCAACGGTTCAGAGATATTTGGACTTATTAAGGTTGATATAGGAGTTTCCAAAAATCCTCCAACAACATATCTTAAATCTAAAATAATATGCTCGTAGCCTTGAATTTTTGCTATAAACTCTTGTATCTCTCTCATTGGAAGAGCGGTTTCGTCATATAGTTGTTGCGGAATGGTAAGTAATGCAATTTTTTCTTCTTCGATGATGTGCGAATTTGTACCTTGCGGAACGGTAAAATTTTCTTCAGGAACCATTATAATTCCAGCACGGCTTAAATTCAAATGAGCCAAACTAGCAACAAAGTTTTCATTAAAGCCTTGCCGCAACACATTTTCAAATTCTTCGGTTGTTATGTTGTCGTTTTGCAGGTTTTGCAATGATAAAGTCAAGCTATTTTTGAAAGCGTCTATTGGGTTATCATTGCCAGTAATTCTTGCAGTTACGCCTAAAAATGGGAAATTATCTTCTAAGGTTTGAACAATAAAGTTGACATCTTGTAAAGCGGCTTCGATGCTAATTTCAATATTTTGGTTGGCAGATAACCTGTTTAATATTGTATTTTCTTCTATTTCGTTGTCGATAGTTTCTGTGATAATTTCGTAATTTTCAGTGATTGGCTCGGAGATATTTTGAGTATGTTCATTTGAGCAAGCATTTAGTGCAAGTATTAAAATAATGGATAAAAGCAATTTTTTCATAAGATAGTCCTTTCAATATATAACATAAGTATAACGCTATATTTTTTAATTGTCAATAAATATTACAAATTGTAACACAAATGTAATATTTATTGGCTAACCATTTTGATATGCCGTGCCACAAATTTGTCAACCACTTTACAAAATATTCTTCTCAATTACAACATTAAAAAAACAACAATAAATTTTATTTGCTTTACCACAAAAAAATATGTTATACTATAATATGCAAAAAATTTATTTTTGCAACAAGCACAAAATATATTTTAGAAGGGAGTTCTTAAAATGTCTTATGAAGAATTATATAAAGATTTGATTGCTAATATAAATAAGTATCATCCTAACACGCGGTTGGATATTGTTGATGCAGCTTATAATCTTGCTAACGAGGCACATTTAGGGCAGTTGCGAAAATCGGGCGAACCTTACATTATTCATCCTCTTTGGGTTGCCAATATTTTAGCCGAGTTGCGGCTAGATACCGAAACCATTGTCGCCGCCTTGCTGCACGATGTTGTCGAAGATACACATTACACTTTAGAAGATATTGCTATGCGTTTTGGAGATGAAGTTGCTTTGCTGGTTGACGGCGTTACTAAACTGTTGCAATTTAAGTATACCTCAAAATCGGACGAACTGGCTGAAAATTACCGCAAAATGTTTTTTGCAATGTCAAAAGATATTCGTGTTATTATTATTAAAATTGCTGATAGACTGCACAATATGCGAACTTTAGAACATCAGTCCGAAATTAAACAAAAGGAAATTGCTAAAGAAACACTAGAAATTTATGCTCCGCTTGCTCATAAATTGGGAATATCTCGCATTAGGTACGAATTGGAAGATTTAGGCTTTAAGTATCTTTACAACGAAACTTACAAGGATTTAGCCCACCGAATCGGCTTAAAACAAGCTGAACGTCGCGCTATGGTTGACGAAATTTCTTCCGAAATTCAGGCAAAAATAAATACAATCCCCATAAAAGCCGAAGTTGAAGGTAGACCAAAACATCTTTTTAGCATATACAAAAAAATGATTTCTAAAGGAAAACAACTTGACGAAATTTATGACCTTTATGCTGTTCGTATTCTTGTCAACGAAATTTATGAATGTTACCAAGTTTTGGGCGCGTTGCACGAATCTTATATGCCGATTCCTGGCAGAATAAAAGATTACATTGGCAACGCAAAACCCAACAATTACCAATCTTTGCACACAACTTTGCTTAAAAATGGCGAACCTTTTGAGGTGCAAATACGCACTCACGATATGCACAGCGTTGCAGAACTGGGAATCGCCGCACATTGGCGGTACAAAACTGGCAAAACGGGCGAATCCACCAACGCCGAAGATAAATTGCAATGGCTAGGCAAGTTGCTAGAATGGCAGCGAGATTTATCTGATAACGAGGAATTTATGGATGCCGTTAAATTTGACCTTAGCATTTTCAAAAAAAATGTTTATTGCTTTTCCCCAAAAGGCGATGTTATCAGTCTTGTTGGCGGTGCTACTACTATCGATTTTGCTTACTCAATTCACAGTGCCGTCGGAAATCACATGGTCGGCGCACGCGTTAATGGCGTGCCTGTTCCTATCGATCATGTGCTTAATACTGGAGATAGAGTTGACATTATCACAAGCAACAATCAAACGCCAAGCCGCGACTGGCTGAAAATTGTCAAAACTGCACAGGCTCGCACAAAAATAAATCAATGGTTCAAAAAGCAAAATCGCTCCGATAACATAAAACGTGGAAAAGATTTGCTCGAAGAAGCGGCAAAAACCGTTGGCGTTCCGCTTGCAGAACTTATGGCAGAAGGACGAATTGATCCCGTTTTGCAAAAATATAATGCACTAGATTTTGATTCCATTTGTGCAACAGTTGGACACGGAGGCTTGCGCGAAACGCAAATTGTCAACCGTTTGTATGATGCTTACAAAAAAGATCAGCCCATAATATTGGAAGAACTGGTTGACGAATTGTTAAAAGCTGGCAACAACAAAAAAACTGCCAAGCAGAGAAAATCGAAAAGTGGCATTTTAATTAGCGGCGTTGGAGATACAAATGTCCAACTTTCGCGATGTTGCAGTCCGTTACCTGGCGACGAAGTTGTCGGGTTTATCACGCGCGGGCGTGGCGTTACCATTCACAGAACCGACTGCATAAATATCATAAACATGGACGAGCTCAACAGGCTACGCATTTTGGAAGCCGATTGGAGCGCCGATGCGTTTTCGCAATCGTATCAGGCAGATTTACGCATTTTGTGCCTCGATCGCGACGGCTTGCTTTTGGATATTGCCAAAATTTTATCTGAAGAAGGACTCGGCGTAAAATCCCTAAATGCTCACAAGGACAAGGATAAGGACAAAGGCATTATCGAGTTGCGCGTTGAAATTGTCAGCCGTGGGCAGTTTCAAAAGTTGCAAGACCGCATTCGCCAGCAACACGGCGTGTACGATATTGAACGTGCAACAACATGAAAATTACGTGCTTTCTAATTGGACATAACTTTGTCAACGAAGTGCAAGCAATAACGCAAGTGTTTTTTGCCAACGCAAAATTTGCTTTTTTGAGCGACGTTGATTTTACTAACGGCGAAAATTATCCCGAAACTTACCAGGAAAAAATTCCGCAAAGTGGCTTTGCAGTGGCTGGAATTATCACAGAAACCTCTTGCACTGGCGAATTTTACCAAAATGGCAAAATTTCCGCCACAAAAACGGTCAACCTTGATAAGCATGATAAATATGGTAAAAACGGCGAAAATGCTAAAGAATCCAATTTTCAAAATAAATTAACGAAAACTTTGAAACGAAATTTAATGCTTGCTTTGTTTTACGCCCTGCAAACGGCTCTAAAAAGGGAGATTCCGTGGGGTGCATTAACGGGCGTTCGACCTGCAAAACAGGTTCGATTGTGGCTGCAAGCTGGCGAAACAGCCGAAACTATAACGCAACGTTTATCTCAAATTTACAAATGCCGTTCCGATAAAATTGATTTAGCAATAAAAGTTGCTCAAGCTGAAGAACGCTTGTTAAGTCAACATAAAATTGGGGAATCCATTGGGCTTTATGTGGGCGTTCCATTTTGCCCAAGCCGTTGTTTGTATTGCTCTTTTGTGGTATCGCAAAAGCCGAAAGCGGACGCACACAGCCGCTATTTGTCCGCATTATCCGCAGAAGTAAAATTGCAACACAACAATATTTTGGCAGAAAACCCAATAAACTCAATCTATTTGGGCGGTGGAACGCCAACGGCATTTTCTGCACACGATTTGGAAATCCTGCTGAAAATTATTCAACCGTACAACAACGGAAAAATTGAATACACCGTAGAAGCAGGTCGTCCAGATAGCATTACACAAGAAAAACTGGACGTTCTCAAATATTACGGCGTAACCAGAATCGCAATAAATCCGCAAACCTTGAATGATGTTACCTTGCAAAAAATTGGTCGCTTGCACACGGTTGCAGATTTTTATAAAGCCTACGAAATGGCGGTAAATACGGGCTTTGATAACATTAACACCGATATTATTGTCGGCTTGCCAAACGAAACTTTCGCCGATGTGCAAAATACCATGAACCAACTAAAAAAACTTGCTCCAGCTCACGTAACTGTACATACTTTGGCTGTAAAACGAGCATCTCGGTTAAACGAAAATATACAAGAATACGAAATTGCCGAAAAAACGGTTGACAAAATGCTGGCAATCGCACAAGAAACCTGCGAAAACATGGGATTATCTCCGTATTATATGTATCGGCAAAAAAATATGATTGGCAATTTTGAAAACGTGGGTTACAGCAAATTTGGCAACGAAAGCATCTACAACATAGCAATGATGGCGGAAACGCAAACAGTAATCGGCTTGGGAGCAGGTGCAGTTACAAAAATTTTAACGCTGGCTAATTCCAAAATCGAACGCAAGTTTAATCCCAAAGATACGGAAACTTATATAGAACGGATGAATCAATTATGATACAAGCACCACGAGGAACAAAAGACATTTTCGGCACAAATTCAGCAGCTTGGCAATATTTAGAGCAACATATACGAGATATTTGCAAATTGTTTGGTTTTAGCGAAATTCGCACGCCAATTTTTGAGCATACCGAGTTATTTTTGCGGAGCGTTGGCGAAACCACGGACGTTGTCCAAAAGGAAATGTACACTTTCGAAGATAAAGGCAACCGCAGCATAACAATGCGCCCAGAAATGACTGCTGGAGCCGCTCGTGCTTTCATTGAAAATGGCTTGCACAACGAACCTTTGCCAGCAAAATTATTTTACACGGGTCCAAATTTTCGATACGAACGCCCAGGAGCAGGAAGATTGCGGCAACATCACCAATTTGGAATAGAAATATACGGCTCGGAAAATTATGCCGCCGAAGCGGAAATTATGGCTTTGGGTTATCATTTGCTAAAAAGGCTGAATTTATCCGATGTAGTTTTGCGGATAAATAGCTTGGGTTGCGAAAATTGCCGTCCAGTTTATCGGCAACAGCTAATCGAGTTTATCAGCCAAAATTTGCCGAACCTTTGCAAGGATTGCAAAACACGTTACGAGAAAAATCCGTTGCGTACTTTAGACTGTAAAGTTGCGGAATGTAAAGCAATAATGGCGAACGCTCCAAGTATTTTGCATAGCCTTGACGACGATTGTAAATCTCATTTTGAAAATTTGCAAAATTTGCTGAATGTAATGCAAATTCCTTTTGTGGTGGATTCTAAAGTTGTGCGCGGTTTTGATTATTATACTCGCACGGTTTTCGAGTTCATAAAAGAGGGATTGCCAACCATAATCGGTGGCGGCAGATACGATGGGCTTATTCAGCAATTAAGCAACCTAAAAATTCCTGCCGTTGGCTTTGGAATGGGAATGGACAGGCTTTTATTGCTACTAGAAAGTCAATCTTTGCTACCAGACAACTTAAAAAATACCGTAAAAATTTACATTGGCTATGCTGGTGAAAACGGATTTAGCAAATCGCAAGAATTAGTTAATTTGTTGCGTTTGTCGGGAATATCTGCGGAATCGGATTTAGTCAAACGGAGCGTAAAAGCACAAATGAAATACGCAAATAAACGAGAAATTCCTTTCTCAATGATTATCGGCGATGACGAAATTGCGAATAATTCTGCGGTTGTCAAAAATATGCTTACTGGCGAACAAACCAATGTTGAATTTTCAGTTGACAAAATTGCGGAACAGTTTGGGTTTGTTTTGATGGAGGGTTAATAAATTTTATCAAACTGATTGACAAATCTTAAACATTTTGATATGATAGAAACTGTACCAAAATAAAAATATTTTCGAAAGGACTTGACAAATATGCAAATTTGTGCTACCATTGGCAAGCAGAGCAGAGCAGAGCAGAGCAGAGCAGAGCAGAGCAGAGCAGAGCAGAGCAGAGCAGAGCAGAGCAGAAATCTAAACTCTGTCTTTTTGTAAACCTTTCAAAACAACTATCCCAAAATAAACAAGCTGATATTTTGTTATTAAAAAAACAAAAATTATCAGCTTGTTTTTGCGTGTAAAAAAATAAAAGGAGGAGAAATTCAACTTAACAAAAAAGCGGGTCAAGGGCGCGCGCGTCCTTGCGGGTTCGGGCAGCGCCCGAGGTTTTAAGTTTTGTGAAGTTGAAGAAGTATACCATGATAAAATTAAAAAATTTTTACATTACCGAAGAAGACGGAAAATCCCGTTTAATACAGCCTGTCGAAGTGGACGAAACTAATTTTGATGTTTACGTTGAAGTTGAAAATCAACATCAAAAATATTTTGTTACCGACCGCGCAGATGCAATTTTAATTGGAATTGTTCACATGGCAATGCGGCAAAATCACGATATTTACAGCGAACTTCCCATTACTGGCGAGTTGCTTTATAATTTGAACAATATTTTGATTCCTATGTTGACAAAATATGACCCAACTTTAACCAAAATAAAAATTAACGCAAGTCCAATAAACGAGCCTGTGCAAAATTTCGGCGGCGTTGGAACAGGCTTATCTATAGGCGCTGACGGGTTGACAACTATTACGCAATATCACAATCATCCTATTGAAAGTATGCGATTGACGCATTTTCTTTGCTTTAGTAACGGGGCTTTTGGCGGATATTTTCAAGAAAGCGGTTGGGATTTACAAGCAAGTTTGATATATGAAAAAGATCTAAATTTAGCAAAAGATTTAGGGCTTCCTGTAATTATGGTAAATACTAATTTATCTAAATTAGTGCGATTAAAAACCGATTTATGGGGAAATTTTCTATCATCACACTATATTTTTAGTGTAGGAAAATTATTTCAAAAGTATTATTATTCCTCTTCCGCTTGGGATTATTCGCAATTTATGCTGTACACAACTGGCAATTTTGATAGCGATCATTATTCTTTGCTATTTAATAAATGTGTAAACACCAACAAAAATGTAACAATTTTATCTGGCGGAGGAGAACTTACTCGTTTCGAAAAAATGGTAATGATTTCCAAAAATCCGCTAGCAAAAAAATATTTGCATTCTTGTTTAATGCAGGCTTTTAATTGCGGACAATGCTCAAAATGCAGACGAAATTTGCTTGCTTTGGATGCTTTGAATTTATTAGACGAATTTGCAGAAGTTTTCGATATTGAACAATACAGGCACAACCGAGAAGAATACATACATTACTTAATTGCCGCGCGTAAAGATAATCTTAAGTATGCTTATGAATCTACTCTCGAAGAAGTATATTCAATTTTGCAAGCCCGCGAACCCGAACTTTTCGAAAACATCGAAAAGCAGCTAACAACAGCTAATAAATTTTTAGAGTTAAAAATAGACAAAAAAAACATACAAACTCGCTTAAACATTGTAACTACCGCCGCAAAAAGCCCTTTGTTTGTGGAACATCTAAAGCATTTTTTCGCAATCAACAATTACAAAAGCGTTATTTTATACGGAAACAACGAAATAACAACTTTATTATTAACGCACCAAAAGCAGCTGCAAATAGAAATTTCCCATATTGTGGAAAATACCAAAATAAAAAAGCACGCAATTCCACGGTTGCCAATGCGAACAGTGGATTATCCACCAACCGATGCCGTGATTATTTGTGCTGTCAACAATATGCAAAATATTGTAAAAAAATTGCAACAGCGGATAAATTGCCCAATTCATTTGCCAACAGAAGTTTTTGCTCATACAAGCCCTTATGCAAAATTTTCTGACGAACTCGCCAAAATTGCGGAATTAAGCGCTGTTTTGCAAAAACGAGATTTTCGTATCGAACAGTTGAAAACTACTGTTGACGGTAAAAATGTTCGCATTGAAAACCTAAAAACTACTATTGACAATAAAAATGTTCACATAGAACAACTAAAATCCACAATAGACAGCAACAACGCACAATCGACCGCACAAATACAAAATCTAAACACAACAATTTCCCAAAAAGACGAAGAAATTGAACATCTAAAAAATCGTATTTCTGCCCTCGAAACCTCTACATCGTGGAAATTAACGCAACCGTTGCGAACCTTCAAACAAAAAATAGTTCCTTCGCCAGTTTAGAATTAAATTAGAAAGTAGGTAATTTCAATGAAAAGCAGATATTTTCAATTATTTTTGGTAATTTTGGCGGCGGGTTCTATTTTCCCGCTCGTCTACTTACGCAACGCTTATCAAGAGACAATGACGGAAGTTTTTGCAATAAGTTACGCACAGCTAAACAACATATACGTTGCTCTCGGAATAGCGGGATCTGTGGGATATATCCCAAGCGGTTGGCTTGCGGATCGCTTTTCCACAAAAAAGCTAATTTTTATTTCGTTGCTAATGTGCGGCGGTGCAGGAATAATGTTGGCTCAAATTCCAAGCTACAGCATGGTTGTTTTTATTTATATAATTATCGGAATTGGCTCTGTGCTTACGTTTTGGTCATCTCATATGAAAATTGTCAAGTTGCTTGCACCAAAAGCCGAAGAAGCCCGCTTTTTTGGAATGCTCGACGGCGGTCGTGGGCTAATCGAGGCAATTTTGGCAACGGTCGCATTATTTATCTTTACAACTTTTCTAACCCGTACAGATTCAACCACTCCAGCTTTGCAAGGAGTAATTTATATGTATTCGATATTTATTCTTCTTGTAGGATTTTTAGTGTTAATTTTCGTAAAAGAGCCGAGTAATTCCGCAAACACAGAGCCAGCCGAGAAAGTTCCGCTAAACAAGGAGACAATTTTGCAAGTTTTGGGAAATAAATATGTTTTATTACTCGGTTTAATCATATTTTTGGCGTACATCGTCGTTTGGACATTGCGTTATCAGAGCGGTTTTTTGCAATCGGTTGTCAACATTGATGTTGTGAGAGTTGTACAAGTTATGGTTGTCGCCTTGTGGATGCGTCCAATCGGTGGCGTGTTGGGCGGATTTTTAGCAGATAAATTTGGCAAAGATAAAATTTTAATAATTGCCTTGTCAATAGCTGTCGGCGGATTGGTTGCACTTGCGATAATTCCTATTGTTATGCCAAACTTAATTTTTGAGAGTTTGGTTGTGCTTATCCACTTGATGGTGTACGCAGTTCGCGGAACATATTGGTCGCTGTTGGGCGAATGCAATGTTGACGAGCAAGTTTTAGGGAAATCGATAGGTTTAATCTCGTTTATTGGATATATTCCCGATGTGCTAGTTCCAATGATTTCCACGTGGCTATTGCTAGGCTTTGGAGAAACAACTGGACAAAGTGCATTTTTCATATTTGGCGCTATCATGGGATTTTTATCTATATTTGTAATTGTTATATTTAGGCGAAAAGTTATAAAACGAGATGGTATTTGATTTTTGTAAAATTGGAAAAATAAATTTAGCAACTTTATTTTGCTATAAAAATTTTGGAAAACGCTTGACAAAATTTTTTTGCTATGCTAAAATTTTTTCTATAAACAAAAATATTTTCGAAAGCATTTGCCAAATACAAAAACGCTAAAAAGGGGAACAGAATGTCAACAAATCCACAAAAACCAATACCGTTAGGTTACGTTGATTTACCCAACGGGCCAAAAGCAATTTTCCCAATGAACGATATTTTTCTGTCGTACAATTTTGACCATGAAGAGCAATGGGAAATATTGCGACTATTGATAAATATCTTGATAACGGAGTATTTGCAGCTTTACGCTACTAGCAAATTAAAGCCGATAACAGGCAAAATAAAAGTACAAACGCAGTTCAAGTATTTTCTAAATACCGACTGGCGAACCATCCGCGAACAAGATATAAAGCTATCCGCGAATGAATCCAACGAAACCTACATAGAATTTCAAAATAAAGCAAAAGTAGATCCACCAATAGAAATACGCTCGGTGGAATATTTCGGGCTGGGGATTGTCCACGGCAAAGGCAAACTGACTAACCAAATATGGCTGTTAGCCGAAAACGTTGAATCGGTGCTACAAGACAACACTTTCGCACGTTACATTTTGGCAAACGAAATCACAGGCAACGAGCATCCGATAAACTCGGGAATATTATATATAAACTTGCCAAATTTAGCACAGGAAAACAGCCCTGCTGGCGAGTTATCAAAGTTTTTGTTGGGCAAAATAGCAAATCCCAAAAATAATGATGTGAAAAAAATTGCAAGTGCATTCAGTGAAGTATTTGGTGCATTCAAACGAGATAAGGAGGCGGTTAAAGTGTTATCTTTTAGAGATAGATATTTGAACG
>WRKG01000198.1 GCA_009778185.1 Bacillota bacterium | reverse complement strand
GAGCAGAGCAGAGCAGAGCAGAGCAGAGCAGAGCAGAGCAGAGCAGAGCAGAGCAGAGCAGAGCAGAGCAGAGCAGAGCAGAGCAGAGCAGAGCCTAAATTCTGTAATTTTGTCGACCCCAAAATCTCTTAAAAAGCAACAATGCAAGCCTATTTTTAGCTTGTGTTTTTTGTTTTATAAATCAAAAATAGGAGGTGAAAATATGCCGCCGTAAAATAAAAATTTTTTGAAAATAGTGCTGCTAGCACTGGACATTTACAAACGCCTTTGTTATGCTGTTTTACGGTGCAAAATCATGGCAAAGGAGAGGGAACATATCAAAGTACCATTATTTACAAAACTACAAAAAATTAAAACTATTAAAGGAGAAATTTTATGAATTTCAAAAACGCAAAACGTGCAATAGCAATTTCGCTTGCACTAATTATGTCAATAGCGTTAGTTACGTTTAATCCGTTTGACGCTTTTGCAGAAGATACTGTAGGCGATTTCTTTTTTCCAACGCCTAGCGTAGTTGTTGACGAAGAAACAGGCACAGCCGTTGTTGACGAGGACGGCAATGTTGTTGTTGTTCACCCAGAACAAGACAACAACGAAGATAATAACGAAAATAATAACGAAAACGCAGACGAAAACGAGGGCGATGGCGAAGATAATGGCGACGAAAACGACGAAGACGACAATCTTTCCAACATCGACCTTGGCGATTTAGATACATTAACTCCAGAAGTTGGTGCAAACGAGGACGGAAACATTGTAGTTTCGCACCCTAACGGCGAAACTTTTGTTATCGAGCAAGAAGTTCCTGTGTTTCCTCCATTGCCAAACCAAAATGCACCTGTAGCACCCGCTGGCGGATTTTTGCCAATGGCAAGTAGTCGTTTTTTGGTTGAGGCTGATATTGCCATTACTCCAGCTACTGGGGCAACTTTAACAGACCTTACAGATGGAATATTTATGTTAGAAATAGATGCTAATTTTTCCCCATTAAATGTTATTGAACATATTGGCGGAAGAATTATGACACTTACTATAGATATTCCTAACGGTTCTACCGCAACAGCTGTTTTAGCACAACCATCTAATACAATCGCTGATGTACAAATTCCCGATACAGGAATTTTACGTTTTGAAGTTGCCAATCATGGGCTTGCGGCGGCTTTTAATGCCACTGCTGCTGCTGATATTATACAATTACCTGCAGGCGACAGCTCATTGACAATAACTGTTACTGACGTAAACGGCGATGTAGAGACAATAATCTCAATAACCAACAATGCAACTGACGAAATCAACCCTTTACCAGGTACATTTGCTATTACTCCAAGTATAGATATTTTTGGAGATTCAGCCTCGGTGGATGGTGCTACTATAACTATACCTGATGACTTTAGTGAGTTTGACGAAGATAATAATATTTTGGGCAGACTTATGACAATCACACATACACACGCATCCGAAACTTACAACATAACTTATCTGTTAAATGACAACCCTGCAAGTTTAGACTTTTCGGGTACGGTTGATGGCAACAATTTTGTTGGTAGCCACGTTTTTGAAGTAGCAAATCATGGTTTTGCTGGCGGCAATCCTACACAACTTTCTAACGACACAGCTAATAACGCTAATGTACACGTTTTGACAATTTTAGTAAGCCAACAAGCTACTCCACCAACTCCTTTTGGGGTTTACACATACCATATAACAAACCTTGCAGAGGATGACGACAATCCACCAGAACCACCAAGCAACGATGCAACTTTGGAAACGCTTACTTTAGGTGGCGGATTTGCGGGACTTTCGTTTACTCCACCATTTTCCGCAGATGTATTTGATTATGAAGTTACAATACCTGTAACGTTTACCTTGCCAGCCCTCTTATCAGTAACTGCATTACCAAATGACGAGGATGCAACAATAACCGTAACTTTGGGAACAACAGATGTAGAAATCAATCCTTCAGGAGTTATCGTTTTTCCAACAGATGGATTTGTTGCTGGTAGCACTAATGTATTAACAATCAGAGTAACAGCCGCTAACGGAGATTTTGAAGACTACACAATTACTTTCTTTGTAGGAGAACCAGCTAATCCAGATGCTACATTAACAGGCATTACTGTAACTGGGCTAGTTCTCGAACCGCTGTTTGATGCAACAGCAGCTATACAAGTTTATTCGGTTGACATTAGCCAAGAATTTATCGCACCAATAAATGACGTATATGTAAATGTTATACAAGCCGATGTTGTTTTTTCCGTTGTAACTGCAACTTTCAACGGTAATGCAGTGCCAAATGGCAACATTACGCATTCAACTGTACAAGATAGCCCAACTGTTATAAGAATTCCAGCTGGTTTCTTCCAGTACGAGCAAAACAATCCGTTGGTAATTACCGTATCTAACGGAACAGCAACGCCACAAATTTATACGCTAAACTTCTTATATGGCGATGTTGTGCTTAACAATGATAATACATTAACCGATATTACTTTCGGTGGCGGATTAACAGGGCTTTCTCTTGACCCAGAGTTTAGTTCTGGCGAGACAATTTACACTGTTGAAATTGCTGAAAATTTTGAATTGCCAGCCAATTTATTGTTAAACTTTGTACAAGGCAATGCCGCCGCAAGAGTAACAGCAACATTACGCACTTCAGATTTAACTACAGATTCAGATTTAACTGTTGCCGCAGGAGTTATCACTATTCCAACAGTTAGCTTTGTTGCAGGTAGCACTAATGTAGTAACAATTACCGTAATCGCAGAAGACGGCACTCCTCAATCCTATGAAATTACCTTTACCGTAGCAGGTGGCGGGTTAATTCCCATATTACCACCCGACATTGATTGGGAAGACATAACTATAGGCTATTGGAATGACGATACAAATGCGTATGTACCTGTACCAAACTTTACATTTGACGAAGAAGTTTTCGAATACAATATAACAATACCCGCAGGTTTTGGCGTAGGTCATGCTTTAGATTTTGCTACAATAATACGTACAGCAAACACTAATATAACAATGAGATTGGACGGCGAACTAGTTACTGTACACCGTATGAATCCTCCAACTGGAGCAGGCGATTGGTTTTGGGCATCGTTTGACACAACAGGCGACGGATTGCCAGAAATGGGCAATATGGCGTACTATCGTCTTCCAGCAGGAAACAGCACTGTAGTAGTTACAGTTGCTGGAACACCTTACACTTTTAACATAACCAACAATGCAGCAGACGGCGGCAACGGCGGTAATGGTGGAGAAGGCGGCAACGGCGGCGGAACTCCTGGACCAGGACCAGGAGTAACACCAAGCCCTGGACCTGGCGTATCTGGACAACCACCAGTAGTATATCCTCACCAAGTAACAAGAGCATGGCGTACACGTCCAAGCACAAGAAGAGTTACAACCGCAACAATCACAACCGATGCAAATGTAGACGTAAATTTGAACATTGGCAATGATTCAGTTGCAAGTGTAACAATAAACTTGCCAAGCAGAATAAACACTCGCGGAATTGCAACATTAAACGTTACAGATGCAGCTATCAATCAAGCAATAACAGCAGTTCGCACAGCCGCTCGTGATGCTACCGAAAATGTAACAAGTTTTATAGTAATCGTTGAGGCAGCTGGTAACGATGTAAACGGAATAAACTCAACTGTTCACGTAAACGCATTGCGCCGTTTAGCTGATGCAAACGCAACATTACAAGTAGTAACCGACAACATTTTGGTAGAACTTGATCCCGTTGCTTTGCGTGCATTATCCGCCGAAACCCGCGGTAATCTTAGATTAAACGTTGCTCCGCCAATCTCGTTAAATGTAACTTTCCGCAATGCAGTAGGTGCTAATCCAGCATTCTCGTTCGGAATAAGTGCAGCCACAAGCGGCACAGTTCGCAATTTAACAGACGGCGCAATTACTTTGGGAATCGCAAGCAATGCACCAGGCTTAAACGTTTCCACGTTTACAAATAACCAATTAACAACTTTAGAATCAACCTTTGTAGACGGTTTTTACAGATTTAACGGCTTTAACGGAGTTTTTGGGTTGTCTAACTAATAATTGCCGATTATTGCTAACATTATTAACAAAAGGCGGTTCGTATTCTGCGAACCGCCTTTTTGGTGGTTGTAATATTTTATGGGCTATTGCAAAATGTTGAAAAATTGCGAATTTGAAAAAACGGGCGGATAATATCCGCCCCTACAACACCCATCGGCTTTTATAAAAAATCGCATATATAAATGTGCGGGTCAAGGGGCGCGCTCCTTGCGGGTGTGGGCAGCCTGCCCGCCGGCAGGCGGGCGCCCACGGTTTTAAGTGGCTTCAACGTAAATTTTAATAGCGGCTGCCAAAAATTCTGCACAGCCAGAGCCTAATTTTTCGTAATGTTCCTTAAAACGTTCGTCTGCTACGTACATTTCGGCTAGTCCAGCGTGATATTGCTTGCTGTAGGCAGGATAATAAATGGATAGCCATTGCCTGTGTAAATCGCACGCCTTTTGTGCCAGTTCGCTTGCAGGATTACCTGTTTTTAGTGCCGCAACTAAAAGTTCTTCGTATTCGCAACGTAAACGCTCGCTTTCGGTGTATTCGGCTTGAGTTAAACCGTTTATTTTGGCGTTACTTTGGTCGATTGCCGCATCGCCGTACTTTTGCCTAATTTCTGCACCATATTTTTGTTCGTTTTCTTCTATAAGGGATTTTTTTAAGCCCTCAAATTTTTCTGTATCTTGCATAATTGTTTCTCCTCTCATGTTGTTCAAAGATTTCTGCACGGTTTCGATTATTTTATCTAGCCGCTTGCGTTCCGTTCGGAGTGCTTGCAGATGTTGCACAAAAGCCAATTCCAAGTTCATGTTAGAATAAAATAGCAGCCGCTTTATTTCATCTAACGTAAAACCTTGCTCGCGGTAAAGTAAAATTTGTTGCAAGGTTGTAACTTCGTGTTGTCCGTAAATTCTGTAACCCGTGGATGCCACGCGCAAAGGCTTTAGCAAGCCGATTTCGTCATAATATCGCAAAGTTCGTGCCGTTACACCAGATATTTTTGCCAATTTGTTAATTGTGTACTCCATAATTGCCTCCTTTTGTTACTTGCCACCAACAAAAATTATTATAAACTATGACGTAACGTCAAAGTCAATGGTTTTGAAAAAATTTTTTCGAATGTAATAAAATTGTAATATTCCACAAAAAAATGGGAAATTTGCAAAATCCCATTTTAATAAATTTATCATTTAATTTTGATTAACCACATTATACGGATTTTTCAAGCGTTTATTCCACGATAAAAAATTTTGCAAATTTTCTTCGTTGACAGTTCCCATAAATTGAACGTCGCCGTCTTGGAAAGTTACATTTATCGAGTAACCTGTAAGGGCTTTTTTAATGGTTGCCTGTGTTACATCACTTTTTGGGCGAGTTGTGTTTACACGATAGCTTTCATAATGCACTTCTGTTTCGGAAAAATAATTTTTTTCTCTGCCCATAAAACCTGACAAAAGAAAAGTAACACCAAACGCAATTAAGGTGGGCCAAATTCCAAAGCCAGATGCTCTGCCAGCTATGCCGAAAATTAAGGCGGAAATACTGGCGAAAATTCCCTGCATAGCAAAACGCCCCGCCAAACTGGGAATAATTATAAATTGTGAAACTTGTTGAGTTGACAAATCGAACTGCTCGATAATTTTCACTTTTTGCGATAACGCTTGAATTTGCTTTTGTCCTAATTTTAAGCCTGTTTTTACTTCTTCGGTTTTATCGTGCATTACCACTGAGATTGACCTTTTTTGAATTTTAACACCAACAATATTTTGATATTCAAATTCAAAGGTTCTGCTACTGTATCTGCCAGTTGAAACTGTTATTTCCATTTGCTTGGAAGTTAGCAAAATTTTGTTGCCCATTCCAACCCTAGAAATAACGATTGTAGCCACAATAACCGCTATAAATGCCAAAATAACTACAATATCCGAAAAAATTTCGGAAGCCGCAAACAAATCAAGATTAGCCAGCGGAGCAATCGCAATCAACCCAATAGTGCTTCCCAACAATAACGAGATAAAAATATTGCTATTTATAAGCAAAGTACCTTTTTTAATGTGTCTTACTCGGTGCATTTTAACAGCTCCTTTTTATGTATTTTGTGCAATATTAAATGGATAATCTTGTATAGCGAAAATTTTCGTATCGGAATGAATATGCAATTTGGACAAAATGTCCATTCCAACAATCCCGTGCAAAGCGAAGTTTTTCCAATCCAAGATATTCGCATTAAAGTTCGAGAAAGCAAATTCGCCGCCCAACTCAATCCTAGAAATTTTTACCATATCAAATTTTACAATCCCTGTCGGCGTTATTACGGAATGAGTATCTTTTTTTAGGTCGGTATATCCCAAAATGCCGCAAGCAACGTACCGAGAAATTGATGTGCGAGTTGCTCCTGTGTCAATCAACAAATTGACAGGATATTTTGATTTTTTATTTGCAGAAAATATTTCGCAATCAACCGTCATTGTTTTTCGTGATTTAACTGCCCATGCCAAGCATAAACTCATAATCCTCTATCCTTTCCATTTTGAATAATCCTGCATTGCCTTCTTCATCGAGTAGCTTTTTTGTGTAAATTATTCCTTCTTCTTCAGTATCATATACACTATGCACTTCGCAAGTGTCAATATGTCCATTTTTCCATTCATATTTATAAAACAAAACCCATTTTCCAGAGTAAATATCGTATAAATCGTCTAATTTTACTCGCATAATTTTCCTCCTATTTTGTTAAATTTTGATTTATAAAGGTAAAAATTAACTGCCCATGCCAAGCATAAACTCATAATCCTCTATCCTTTCCATTTTGAATAATCCTGCCTCGCCCTCCTCATCGATTAGTTTTTTGGCATAAATTATTCCCTCTTCTTCGGTATCGTATACACCTCGTAAGTCGCAAGTATCCGTGCGACCATTTTTCCACTCGCCTTGGTTGAACAAAACCCATTTTCCAGGGTAAATATCGTATAAATCGTCTAATTTTACTCGCATAATTTCCCTCCTATTTTGTTAAATTGCACTTTATAAATAAATTATAACATTTTTTGAATATTTGGTCAAATTATTGATAGCAACTAATATTTGCTTGACTTTTCCAAAAATGTACGATAGAATAATCTCAAATAATAGCGGAAAATCCGCTGCAAGGAGTTGTTTTAGAAAAATGAAAAAATTTAAGATTGCTGTTATTGGTCTGCTGGTTGTTTCGCTGTTGCCAACTTCGCTGTTTGCTTTCGCAGGATTTACCCAAAATTTTGACGGCGTACCTCGGCGTACCCAAAACGGCACAGAGTATCTCGCTTTGCGTGCAACTGCATACGCAAACAACGTATCTGTTGAATGGGAAGAACCCACCAGAACAGTCCGCTTAACTGACGAATTGGGCAATCAACGTGCTGTGGTAGTTGACAATGTCGGCGGATTTATCGAAGACGGCACAACGTGGATTCCTTTAACGTACGCCGAAACCCTTTTCCCAACCGAACCGCCGCCGCCAATCGAAGCACTTTCCGCTATAACTCCAATCGAAACCGAGCAAGCGGAACCAACCGAACAAACGGAAAATCCTCAACAAGCTGACAATTTAGCAATAGCAACCCAATTTATGGAATTTTTTGTAGCAGGAGATTTAGCCGCAACTTTTCCTTTGATGACGGAGGAATTATTGGCGGTTGCTGGCGAGGTTTTTCCTGCAATGTATCAAATGGCGTTAATACAACGGGGCGATTTGCTTTCGTTTGCATTGTACGATGTGCAAACCAACGAAATGAACAACACCGCATTTGACTTCGAAATTACCACGGTAATCGGCACAATGCTTTTCAGAATCGTGGTAACTGCCGACGGACAAATTGATGCTTTCTCGGATTCGTTGGGCTTTACGTTTGTGCCGCTTGCTCCGCTTGCGAATGCCACATATTCTGCCGAGCCGATTATCGTTGGCACGGGAACTCAATGGGCTTTGAACGGAATGCTGACTATTCCGAACGCCGCAACGGCAGAAAATCCTGTGCCAGCGGTCGTTTTGGTGCATGGATCGGGCCCGCAAAATATGGATCAATCCGTATTTAACAATCGTATGTTTCACGAAATAGCCAGTTATTTGTCGTCAAACGGCGTTGCAGTTTTGCGTTACGACAAACGCACATTAACGCACGGTTTGGAAATGGTAAACACTTTTGGCGAAAATCTCACAGTTTTCGAAGAAACTATCGAGGACGCAATTTTGGCAGCCGAGATATTACAAGCAGATTCGCGGATTAACAGCGTTTTTGTAGCTGGCAACAGCCTTGGCGGAATGCTTGCGCCTGCAATAGCCGAGCAAGCTAATTTGGACGGTGCAATTTTATTGGCAGGTTCGCCACGTCCATTATTTGAAATATCGTACGACCAAAATATTATGGGAATCGCCGCTTTGGTAGCCGAGGGTTTAATGTCCCAGCAAGAGGCGGACGAAACCCTTGCAATGGTGGATGCTATGATAGCCGAAGCCCGCAATTTGCCAAATTTATCCGAAAGCGAGCTAGAGGGCGTTTTAATTTTTGGAATGACCGCCATTTATCAACGTTCGCTAATGGACAATTTGCCTTTGCCGATAATTTCGCGCAACGCAATTCCCACGTTAATTTTGCAAGGCGAACGAGATTTCCAAGTGCTAGCAGAGGGCGATTTTGACCTATTCGTTGAACATACCCAAAATTACGACCATGTGCAAACCATATTATATCCCAATTTAACGCACTTTTTTATGCCAGCCCAAACGCAATTTATCGATTTGCGCGAATATATGGTAGACAACAACGTCGAGCCACAAGTTTTACAGGATATTGTAAATTGGATTTTTGAGGTTTTGGAATAATTGCGAATATACAGTTGAAAAATTGCGTTTATATAAAAACGGGCAGGTATTATCCGCCCGTTTTTTATAAATTCGCAATATTTCAAAATAAAATAACACAACCCCAACAATACCCAAAATAGCGGGTCACCTGCCCGCCGGCAGGCGGGAGGGCGCGCGCGTCCTTGCGGGTTCGGGCAGCCTGCCCGCCGGCAGGCGCCCGAGGTTTTATTATTTTAACGTTTTGATGTAAACAATCAAAACATTTATGTCTGCGGGCGAAACCCCTGAAATACGCTGTGCTTGACCAATATTCAATGGCTGTAATGCCGCCAATTTTTGGCGAGCCTCTAATCGCAAGCCTGTTATGCTTTGGTAATCCAAGTTTGGCGGGATTTTTTGGCTTTCTAGCTTGCGAAAGGCGGCAACTTGCTCTTTTTGCATATTTATGTAGCCCTCATATTTTATTTGGATATTTACCTGCTGTTGCAGAGTTTGCCAACCGTGCGGTTCAATTTCGGTTGGCGGTTTTTTTGTGGCTTGCGATAACGTTTCCGATAAACTCATGTAATCCAGTTCGGGACGCTTGACTAAATCGGCTAATTTTACGCCTGTTGTTATTTGCGTACTTTGCCTTTCTACCAAAAGAGCGTTGACTTCGGCGGATGGCGGAATGTTCTCGTTTTTGACACGCAAAATTTCGTTATCCAGCCACTGTTTTTTTTGCAAAAATTGGCTGTACCGCTCTTCCGAGATAAGCCCAACTTTGTAGCCGAGCGGCATCAACCGCAAATCGGCGTTATCTTGTCGCAATAATAGCCGATATTCCGCACGGCTGGTCATCATGCGGTACGGCTCTGGAGTGCCTTTTGTAACTAGATCGTCAATCAACACGCCGATGTACGCCATGCTGCGGTCGATTATCAGCGGATTTTCGCCACGCAACAGCAAAGCGGCGTTTATTCCTGCAATTATGCCTTGTGCCGCCGCTTCTTCGTAGCCAGATGTGCCGTTTATTTGCCCTGCAAAAAATAGCCCTTCCACCGATTTTGCTTGCAATGTGGGCAATAATGCCGTTGTGTCAACGCAATCGTATTCTATTGCGTAGCCATTTCGCATAATTTCGCAATTTTCCAAACCTGGAACGGTTCGGTACAGTTCCAGTTGCACATCGGCTGGCATAGAGGTTGACAAACCTTGCACGTACATTTCGGCAGTGTTTGCTCCTTCGGGTTCGATGAAAACTGGATGCCGATTTTTATCGACAAATCGTGCTATTTTGTCCTCAATAGATGGACAATATCGAGTTGCAACCCCCTCGATAACGCCCGAATACATGGGCGAACGGTGCAAATTTTGCGTTATCACGGCGTGAGTTTTCTCGTTTGTGTAAGTTAAATAGCAGTCCGTTTGGCTAATTTGAACTGTTTCCGCAGGAGTATCAAACGAAAAGGGAACAACAGGCAAATCGCCAGGTTGCACCTGCATTTTGCTAAAATCGAGGCTATTTTTGTGAACCCGCGCAGGAGTTCCCGTTTTGAAACGCATGATTCTAAAGCCCAAATTGGCTATTGCGGCGGTTAATTTTGCGGACGAGCGCATTCCATTTGGACCGCTTGCAGTTATGTTATCGCCGCATAAACATCTTGCATTTAGATACGTTCCTGTGCAGATTATTACAGCAGAGCAATCATAAACCGTATCATATTCAGTTTTTACGCCTGTTATTTTGGCGTTTTGCGATATAATTTCGGTAACTTCGGCTTGTTTAATGGTTAAGTTGGGCGTATTTTCAAGGGTTTGTTTCATTAGCTGGGAATATTTTGCTTTATCCGCCTGTGCGCGCAACGAGTAAACAGCGGGCCCTTTGCTTAAATTTAGCATTCTGCTCTGCAAAAAAGACCTATCAATAATTTTGCCCATTTGTCCGCCCAAAGCATCCACTTCGCGAACCAAATGACCTTTGGCACTGCCGCCAACACAAGGATTACAAGGCATCATAGCAATACTATCCAAATTCATAGCCAAAACCAAAGTATCAAACCCCATACGAGCCGCCGCCAAAGCCGCCTCACAGCCCGCATGACCTGCTCCAACCACCACAACATCATATTTTTCCATATCAACCTCAAAATTTCAAACATTAAAACCTCGGGCGCCCGCCTGCCGACGGGCAGGCTGCCCGAACCCG
>WRKG01000197.1 GCA_009778185.1 Bacillota bacterium | reverse complement strand
GGCGGGCGGCGAATACTCGGCTGGTACGCTTTCTTACATGAATGATACTTGCACCACCGTTGCTTACACACTTGCACGAAAACCCGCCGTAAACGAGCCTTTGTGGCACGTTCCCAAAAAAAGCCGTGTTGTCATTTATTTTGATTTTCCTGTTGGGTTTTTCGTTGGCAAGATTTACCTGCCCGTCCGGCAGGCGGGTGGCGATTCTTCGCAGTTTACGGTTGCCAATTTTGCCGAAACCATTGGAGAATGTCTAAAACCCGCCTTTGATTGCACTTCTGATAATGCAAAATTTCACAGACTTGAAGAGCATAAAGTTCACAAAACCCCGTATAGTCTGCATTATATAGATTATTGCGTTACTTTTACCGTAAATTCACAAAAAACTATTGATTGCGAAACTGGTCAACCTGCTTATTGCGTGGAATGCGGCAAACGCTTGGAAAAATCCAATAAATTAAGCTGTTGCCTGTCTGCCGACAGGCAGGCCATGAAATTATTAACTGTCATTGTTGCAAACAACCTACGCAAAAGCGGAATATGTCGCTTGTTAGCAACTTTTGGATTTGCAATAATTGCAATCAACCTTGCTTTAATTGTGGCAAAAAATTTGATTGGTCAACCCACGTTAGGGTTGATTTGGATAACCGTTATTGGAAATCTCGGCAAAATGTCGTCATTTGCGAACATTGCATTGGCGAAAATTTCAAATGGTTAGTTTGCTGCGATACGTACGTTCCCAAAAATCAATTTGATTATTTTCTTGAAAAAGACGGCGTTTGTAGGGCTTGTTACCGTTTGCACTGGCGAGAATGTCAACCCGCCTGCCGGACGGGCAGGTGTTGCCACGAAGTTAAAGATAGTCGACAATTTCAGTATACAGAAGGTTTTTCGGACGGCATTTGTGTTGATTGCCTACTTAAATATTTTTCTGAATGCGATGGTTGCTTAGATTATCACAAAACCGAGAACATGACAGAACTTTTTACCGATTTTGCAGGTAATAAACACTATGTTTGCCAAAGTTGTGTTGACACAGGAGCATATAACTTTTGTTTTGAATGCGGCACTCTTCATTGTTTGGACGATTTGAACGAACTCGATGACAGACTTATTTGCGAAACTTGCCAAAGTGAACTTTATCTGCCATGCAAGCATTACGGCTGTAACGAATGGATTTTGAAAGAAAACGCCACAATTATAGGACACGGCTACGATCGCTATGGAGTTTGCGAAAGTTGTGCCAACGAATACGCTTATTGTTAAGACTGTGAAGACTTGGTATACATTGATTTTATGCGATTTGTTGACAACTTGGATAAATCAATCTGCGATAGTTGCTTTGAATGGAATTATGTTGAATGTGCAACTTGCGAAACCGTTCTTCCCAAAGAAGACGCTATTCTTCAAGGTTATCACGACAAATGGGATGATTATTATGAAAATTATTTTTGTCCTGCCCGTCCGACAGGCGGGTCTGAAGAATGTTGCGACTCTATTGAAGTTGCAGCTTAAAATTAGCAAATTAAAAAGTGGGCAAAATTGCCCACTTTCAATTTATCCACGGCGGATTATAGCCGAGTTGCCAATTTTACAAAAAATTGGCTAGAAAAACGAAGATTATCATGGAAAATACTAGAAAAGTAACAAACGACAGGCAACTCACGTACACAATGACACAAGTGAGTGCAAACAAAACTAACGTTAGTTTTGTTTTGAAATTTCAAAATGGCAAAACTGGCGGAATGACCTTGCCCAGAAACATTTTTATTAACAAGGCTTTAATTCAAACAAAAACGTACACCCTAATCGAAGTCGCATTGTATAACAATGTTAGGTTATTTGAACTTTTGCACAAAGACGGCACAAAATGCAACTTCTCGTTACTGACTGGCTTTACTGTCAAAAAAGCCAACTTTGTCGATAAAAAGCAAACTTTGCTGTTGACTTTGCTTGACGACACCAACTGGCAAATTTTCAAATATAAAATGACCAAAATTTTAACCGAAACCGCCCAAAAAACCATCGAAACCGTGGAAAATATCAACACTTCTCAAGAATCGGTTGAACTAAAATATTATACCGAAAGCAATCGATGGTATGTTATGAACAAAAAAACTGGATTTCAAGCCGTGACCTGCCCGTCCGGCAGACGGGTAGAGCCTTTTGGCAATACTGGCGGAATTAAACTGCAATGGGGCGAACGGGTTGCTACTACCGATTTTCCTAAAGGAAAAGACCGTAGCCTTTTTGTTAAGCAAACCTTGAAAAAATGGGAACAGCTTAACTTGGAAGATGTTCAGCAACAAAAAGTTGAAACCCTTGAAAATCCTGTTGAAACGGCGGTGATGTCCGAACGGACGGTAACCGAATCAGCTGACCAATTTGCTGATATTGCTGCGTAAAATTAAAAGTGGGCAAAATTGCCTGCCCGTCCGGCAGGCGGGTCCACTTTGGCTTTTATAAGGGTCGAGTTTTAGCTAAAACTCGACCCCACCCTTATTTATACAATAAAACAAAAAATGGTACAAAAATAACAGTACCATGGGTTAAATTTACCCTACCCGCCTGCCGGACGGGCAGGGTAAAGAGAGATCCACATGACTAATTATAACATGAACCAACTTGCAACGCAAGTAAAATTTGTTTTGGAAAAATATGATTATGATTTTCAAGATGACGACAACGGAATTTTGGCTAATTTGCAACAATGGCAAGCTAACAAAAACGGCTTGCTTGAAACCTTGCGTAAGCATCCCAACTGGAACGAGCAAGAATTAGCAGTTGTTTGCGATGTGGAAGTTGACAACAAAACAAAATTGCAACAAGCCGATATTAGAGATTGTATCAACAAATTTTGGGCATTCTTTCGATTTATCGAACATGAACGTGCGGCGTTAAACCTAGAAACTCCAAATTATGACAACCATTATTACATTATGCAGAGGTTGCTGTTTAATGTTGACGAATCGGGTTCACTTAATTTGTACAGCCCAATCATTGAATCTCAACGCACCGTAAATTATATTAAAGAAGAACTCGGCATTAAAAAATGTGCAGTCGGTCAAAAAAGAGTTCGCATTATCAGCAAAATTTGCCAAAAGTTCGGCTACAGTAAACTTCCTGAATATAACAAGGTTTTGACAGCATTGAGCGATGTACTTTCCACAAAACTCAACAAATATAAAGCCGTGTTAAGTATCCATCCTTGCGACTTTTTGGAAATGTCAAATGGCAACAGCTGGAATAGTTGTCATCGTCTCGAGTGCGGAGAATACGCCACAGGTACGCTTTCGTACATGAATGACGGCGTTAGTTTGGTTTTTTATACCGTTAAATTGGACGTTGACAGCGATTTCTACAAACAACCCAAAATTATGAGACAGATGTTTCATTATGGAAACGGCGTTTTACTACAATCTAGGCTTTATCCCTGCAATGATAACCATTTAGCAAGCGATAAATTTTTGGAAACTGTTCAAGAGGTTTTTACAGATTGCTTGGATAATCGGCTTGGTTGGGCTAGAATTGGCGATTGGTACCTGCCCGTCCGGCAGGCGGGTAAAATCCAAAAATGTTACGTGAAAGTTGGCAAAATATCGTTACATTACGAAGATTATGACATTGCCAACAACAATATTGTCGTAAATTTGAATTTAGATGTGTACGATAAATTTGACAAATACGGCAATCTTGCAACAGTTTGCGATTTTGTAAAGCCGCTTGAAATTGGCGACAGGAAAGTCTATTGCATTGAATGCGGCGAAGATCAACTTTGGGAGCATAGCGAATATTTAACTTGTCAATTATGCCACGAGGGCGTTAAATGCGAAAGTTGCAGTGAACGCATAATGGCAGAAGATGCTGAAGTAGTCAACGGCGAGCATTATTGCCAAGATTGCTATGACGAATATTTTTATGCTTGCGATGCTTGCGGTATCGTTATACGAAGAGATGATATTTATCACGCTTATTGGCAATATGAAAACGGAGAACGCTGTGAAGAGTGGGTTTGCAGTGATTGCATCGATATACATTATGTAACTTGCCACTGTTGTGATGAATTTTTTAGTGCAAATTCTGCAATTTTGACAACAGCTGATAATAAAACTTATTGTCAAAATTGTAGCAATGTTGAAAAAGTGGCTTAGCCAAAAATTAAACAGAGTAGCCGTCATGGGCGGTTGCTCTGCTCTTCTTGTGTAAAAATTGGTGGTATAATTAAAATATCATGTGGCAAATAGGGCAGACATTGTCTGCCCATTCAAGTGAAAGGGGATTTTGTTATGACAAAATTCGAAGAAATATTAAAATTAGGGCAGTTGACCCTAAAAAAGCGCTTGCGTAGCGAAATTGTCGGCTGGAGCAAAAATTCTAAAATAGCCGATGGTTTCTTGTATTATGCGGGAAAACTGCCTGTTTTATTGGTTGCTCATTTGGACACGGTTCACAAAGAGCCGCCAAAACTGCTGATGTACAGCGAAGATAGCAAAATTATGAATGATTTTTATGGCGGAATCGGCGGCGATGACCGTTGCGGCGTTTGGATGCTACTGCAAATTATGCGAAAATGCAAGGAAAATCCGCCGCATTTGCTATTTTGCGAAGACGAAGAAATCGGAGGAATTGGTGCTGAAAAATTTGTTGTAAGTGGCATAAATCCGCCTGTTAATCACATTATCGAACTTGATAGGCGTGGCGATAACGATGCCGTGTTTTATGGTTGCGGACCCGTCCGCCGGGGCGGAAACGCCGAGTTTAAGGAGTTTATTTGCAATTATCATAACCTTATCAAATACGATTCGTCAACCTGGTATAATTTATGTCCCAACGGTTGGTTTCGCGAGGCACGTGGAACTTTCTCGGATATTAGCGTGATTGCTCCTGCATTGGATTTAGCCGCCGTTAATTTAAGCTGCGGATTTTTTAACGAGCATTCCGCCGAGGAATACATTCGCCTTGATGTTATGAATCGTAATGTTAAAAGGGTTGTCAAAATTATAAATGCCGCAACCGAGCAGTTTGATTATGTTCCCATTAGAAAAAAGGCGAATGTTATCCAATTTGGCAATTTGCAACCAGATTTTTTGACAGAAAGCGGCGTTAATTTTGATGATTATTTGCCGTTTTAGTTAGGGTAAAGTAGGGCGGACATTTACGGTGTCCGCCTAAATTTATTGGTTGGTTGGGATTTGGGCGACATCTTCTGTTTTTAGGAAAATTATAGGTTTGGCGTAGCGTTTGGCAATTTCAAATTCTATTGAGCAACCGTCGTAATTATACCAGTCGTCGCAAAGTGCCAAAATATCGCACAGTGCTAATTCGTTAGTAATTGTTTCGCCTAACATACGGATTCTTGCGACTTCTAAGCCGTATTCAGCAACTTCTTTTTCGTATTGATTTGGTCGAAAGTTGTGCAGAAGTTCATATTGCACGTTGTTTGCCTTTGCCCACTCTTCTAGGGCTTTATCACATTTTTTTACATATGTGGCGGGGTCGCTTTTGCCCCGTAAGCCGTTTGATAACATTATTTTTTTCATTTTAAGTTCTCCTTTAAGTAATAATG
This sequence comes from Bacillota bacterium, assembly GCA_009778185.1. GTDB lineage: Bacteria > Bacillota > Clostridia > Lachnospirales > WQUN01 > WRKG01. Next base: position 5,500 of record WRKG01000197.1, on the reverse strand, counting down.
GTATTTTTGGGAATCTTAATAAACATATTACCGTTGGACACTTGAAAACAATATAAAAGTTGCTATTAGATGTGTAAACAGTAATACAGATTTATTATACATTGAAATGCTTGGTGTGTCAAATTTTTTGAACAATTTTGTTGATTGGCAAAAACAAGTGGGCAATATTGCCCACTTTGGCAAATAGTATTCTACAAACGCTGTAGGTTCTCCTTACATTGCACATTGTGTGTGTTGCTGATAACTTTTGCGTATTCAAGATTATCTTCTAAAATGTCAAATAATGGGTATCTATCTCCCCACCATAAGCAAAATTCGTCATACTCGATTATAAAAGGGTCGTAGTGTTTGTAATCGCCATCTATAAAAATAATAATATCATCCTCGTAAATAAGGTTGCCTTTGCAGTCTTTTAGCCCTGTACATCTTCCGCAGGTAGTGGGGTCTATTTCTATAACTATGTATTTTATTGTTTCCCACTTGTTTGTTTCTTCGTTGAATGTTAGCTGAAATTCGCCAGTATTAGAAGGGTAAACTATACCAAACATTCCGCCGTTTGATGGCGTTATTAAGTTTCCTACTACCCATTTTTGAGGGGTTTCTATGGTTTTGGCTCGGTATAAGTGGCTTTCTTCGTTTATAATAGTTGACATTTTTTACTCCTATCGAGAATAATTTGTGTATTGTTATTTGATAATTTTATTATAGCATAAATTTTGTTGGAAAGCTATAGTTGAATTTTTTTGTTGACAATTAAAAAATCCCATTTTTGAATTATCTTGAAAATGGGATTTTTATGGTTGATATAATTTGGTTTTAGCGTGGGATTATTATTCCAAAATGATTTTTTTCGTAGGTAATTTTTGGTGTATTTTTTAGGTGGTTTTGAGTGTTTGAGCCGTTCCTGTAATGGGAACAGAGGAACAGCCACCTGTCTGCCGATAGGCAGGCTGCACAGCAGGAACAAGAGAAGTTACTCAAAAAGCAACAACTACGCAATATTGAATATTACGGCTTGCAACAAAAACTAGATACACTCCACCTGTCTGCCGACAGGCAGGCGACAAAGCTAAACAGGGGAAAATCTTCACAAACTTAATGGACGATATAACCAACGCCGACAACATACTGCTTGCCTACCGAAACATCAAAAATAACAAAGGCAGTACAACGGCAGGAGTAGACGGAAAAACCATTGAGGAATACGAAAACTGGACACAAGAGAAATTTATAACCTACTTCCAAACAAGATTGGCAAGTTATCAACCAAAACCACCTGCCCGCCGGCAGGCGGGGTAAGACGTGTAGAAATTCCCAAACCCTTTGACCCAACCAAGAAACGCCCTCTCGGCATACCTTGCATGACTGATAGAATTATCCAACAAAGCATTTTGCAGGTATTAGAACCAATATGCGAAGCAAAGTTCCACCTGTCTGCCGACAGGCAGGCAAACACAGTTACGGATTTCGTCCTAACAGAGCAATATCACACGCTATTGCAAGAATACAATCACTAATGAATTTGAACCAACTATACTATGTAGTTGACATTGACATAAAGGGATTTTTTGACAACGTAAACCACGCCAAAGTACTAAAACAACTGTGGACTTTAGGCATACAAGACAAAAACCTCATCGCAATAATATCCGTATGCTCAAAAGTGAAATTGACGGAATAGGCAAACCCTCAAAGGGAACGCCGCCCGCCTGCCAGCGGACAGGCAGGGCGGAATTATTAGCCCTTTACTCTCAAATGTGGTACTAAACGAACTTGACTGGTGGTTATCCAACCAATTTGAAACATTTACAACACAACACAAATACTCAAACCAAGGCAACAGGATAACATGGCTGAAAAAGAAAAGCAACCTAAAGGAGTTCTACTTTGTACGATATGCTGACGACCCGCCTGCCGGACGGGCAGGTTTCAAAATCCTTTGCAGGGATTACGACACAGCATTGCGGATATACAAAGCAACGCAAAAGTGGTTAAAAGAAAGATTGGGACTGGAAATAAGCCCCGAAAAATCCAAAATCACAAACGTCAAAAAGAACCAAACAGAATTTTTAGGATTTACAATAAGGGTAGCAAGGAAAAATGGAAAATGGGTCTCAAAAAGCCGAATATTAAATAAAGCGAAAAAAGCGATTGTAAACAAGTTGAAAATACAGATTAAAGCGACACAGCATGAAACAACACCGCAGCAAGTGAACAAACTAAACGCTCAAATTATAGGAATACACAATTACTACAGCATAGCAACGGAAGTCAGCTTAGATATGAGCGAAATCAACTATATAGTCGCAAAGAGCCTTTACAACAGACTTACGAAAAATACCAATGTGGTAAGGGGGAAACATAGGAAAAAACACCCACCACCTGTCTGCCGACAGGCAGGCCGCCAAAAATAATGTCAAGAACGTACAAAAAGCTGTATGGACAATATAATAGGGAAACTAAACATAGTAGCACAGATAGCAATGTTCCCAATATATGGCTGTAAGTTCAAAATACCGCTAAACTTTACACAAGAAACAAACAAGTATACGGAAAAAGGACGACACCTGCCCGCCGGCAGGCGAGGCTGATACACGCTAAATTACAAAATGGATTAGTAAATGGACTTATAACTTATCTTCTCAACCAAAAGGACTTTTCAAAATCTGTAGAGTATAACGATAACCGTATCTCCCTAATAGCAGAGCAACAAGGAAAATGTGGACTAACAGGCGAACCGTTAAAGTACAACGATATGCAATGCCACCATAAGTTACCCAAGCAAAAGGGCGGTACAGACGAATACGACAATTTAATATGGGTAAGTGGAAACGCCCACAAGCTAATTCACGCAACCCAAGCAGATACGATAGCTAGGTATCTGCAACAGTTAAATCTTGACCTGTCTGCCGACAGGCAGGCGATATAGGGCTTAAAAAGGTAAATTCTTTAAGACTGTTAGCAGGAAACTTGAAGTTAGATAGCGAGTAACAAATTTAGTTGGAGCGCCGTATGCGGGAAAACTCGCTCGTACGTTGTACAGCACGATAAACCATATCAACTGCCCCATTTCGCTAATCTCTGGCACGGAAAATAGCAACACGAAACTGACCGCCAAGGTTAGCAACAGTTAAAAATAACTTATAAAAAGTTATAAAAATCTATTGACAATACACAAAAAATAGGCTATAATGATTTCGAGGTGGTAAATAATGAAATATTATAGCATACACAAATTTGCAAAAATGATAAACCGAACGCCACAAACTTTACGAAACTGGGATTCAAACGGCAGATTAAAACCGCACCACACAGGAGCTAACGGATACAGATACTATTCACACGAACAGCTAAACGAAACGCTAGGAATAACAAACTCTTCAAGCAAAGTAATCGGATATTGCAGAGTATCGAGCAATAAACAAAAAGATGACCTAGAACGTCAAGTTGAAAATATGGAAAAATATTTGCAAACATTAAATTGTGAATACGAAATTATAAAAGATATTGGAAGTGGGACCTGCCCGCCGGCAGGCGGGTAAACTATACAAAAAGAGGATTACGTACGTTATTGAAAAAAATACACAACCAAGAAACAGACAAAATAGTGGTGTTCTACAAAGATAGGCTGTTAAGGTTTGGGTTTGAACTAATGGAATATATAGCAAATCTACATGGTTGCGAAATAGAAGTTTTAGATAGCACAAAAAAAACCGACCAGGAAGAATTGGTTGAAGATTTAGTGCAGATAGTTACAGTATTTAGTTGCAAACTGCAGGGTAAAAGAGCAAACAAAACACGAAAACTAGTTGAGGAACTAATAGCGGAAGAGGTGGAAACATGATTCAAAGTATAAAAATAATGTTATTGCCAAACAATAAGCAACGCACAAAAATGTTTGATACCTCCGACCCGCCTGCCGGACGGGCAGGTGCCGCAAGATACGCTTACAACTGGACTGTTGCCCTGCAAATTAAAACATTCAATGAAGTGGGAAAATATTTGACCGATTCGGAATGTCGAAAACTGTTCACACAACACAAAAAGCAAAAAGAATGGCTATACAATACAAGCAACAACGCAACAAAGCAAGCAATAAAAGACTGCTGTAACTCCTTTTGGCGATTTGTTGATAAAAAGAAAAAGCCTAACTACGTACCGTATAACAAAAAAAAGATTGCCAGAGCAAAGAAAAAAGGTTATACACTAACTCGCTACGATATGCACGGACATCCAAAATTCAAAAAACGTGGAAAAGTCCAACCTAAATTTTACGTGGACACCGAAAAAATCAGCTTTACAGGCACACACGTAAAGTTAGAGAAAATAGCCGAAAACACAAGACAAAACAGGGCAAAAGCCAACTGGATTAAACTTGCCGAAACAAACAGAATACCGCTTAACACAAACTATCTAAATCCACGTTGCACTTTCGATGGTCTTAATTGGTGGATTAGTGTAAGTATTGAAATTGACCTAAAAATCTACCCAACCAGCAACCCTGGAATAGGAATAGACGTAGGCATAAAAGATTTGGCAGTTGACTCAAACAACAATGTAACCCCAAATATCAACAAAACGCAAGAAGTAAAACAATTAAAATGTAAACAGCGTAGGTTGCAACGCAGTATTTCAAGGAAATACGAAATGAATAATGAGGAGGAAAGTTACGTTAAAACAAGCAACATTATAAAAAGTGAACTCAAGTTATTGAAAATAAACCAACGTTTAACAGGCATTCGTCATAACCATTTGCACCAAACAACAAATGCGATCCGCCTGCCGGACGGGCAGGTAGTGAAAACCAAGCCATCGTACATTGTAGCAGAAGATTTGAATGTGCAAGGAATGATTAAAAATAAGCATTTAGCAAAAGCGATACAAGAGCAATGTTTGTTTGAATTTTCTAGGCAACTGGAATACAAAAGCAACTGGAACGGCATCGAATACATCGAAGTACCAAGATTTTTCCCTTCCAGTAAAATTTGCTCAAATTGTGGCAACTTAAAGAAAAACCTAAAACTATCTACACGTACTTATATATGCGAAGAATGCGGATTAGTAATAGATAGGGATTATAACGCCGCAATAAACCTCAAGCAATATGGTAATAAAGTAGCTTAGCTAAATAAAAAAGAACCGCGCGTTAAACGGGGATAGCCTTTGGAGCGTTAAACAAACGAAATTAGTCGTGTTTTATAAACAGACGAAATCGGACGTGTTGAATTAGGAATTAAACCTAAAAGTTACCTACCCGTCCAGTACCTGCCCGTGGCAGACGGGGGCGAGTTGGTTTATAACTTTTTATAAGTTTTAAGTAACGGGCAATGCACCGCCCAAAATCCACGGGCGCGCCTTGCCAAATCTCGTGTGCGTTTGGTCAACTCGATTGCCCACAAACACGTCTGTTACGGCATCTGCGAACCTCGAAACCATTACCACCGTACCGACCACGCCAGCCGATAATCCCAAGCCAGTCATGTAAAAAATTATGAAACCG
>WRKG01000196.1 GCA_009778185.1 Bacillota bacterium | reverse complement strand
CCGCCTGCCGGCGGACAGGCTGCCCGAACCCGCAAGGACGCGCGCGCCCTTGACCCGCATTTTTTGTTAAATTGATTTACTATAAAATTATTGCAATGCAAAACGGCGATTGATTGGGCATTAGAAAATTATTCAACCAACAATAAAAATGGTACACGGGCGGATATTATCCGCCCCTACGATTTTAACAAAAGCAATTTTTTAACCATAAATTCGCATTATACAGCCCTTGGCATAAAAAAGTTGTGGGGTCAAGGGGCGAAGTCCCTTGCGGGTTCGGGCAGCGCCCGAGGTTTTAATGTTTAGACTTTTAATGCACATTAAAATACGCAATTAAACGTTCGAGGATTTCTGCTTGGGAAGTTAGTTCTTCGGCGGCGGCGGCGGTTTCTTCGGATACGGCAGAATTGCTTTGCACTACTTGAGATATTTGTGCAAGCCCCGAACTTACTTGACCGATTGCTTCCGCTTGCTCCTGTGATGCGTGAGATATGCTGCTTACAATTTGCATAACTTCTCGTGCGTTTTCTACTATAATATTGAGGGCTTCGGCGGTGGATTCTGCTATTCCTGCGCCAGAGTCAACCCTGCGAATGGAATCTTCTATTAGAGTTGTGGTTTCGGTGGCGGCGGTTTGGCTACGGTTCGCCAAATTGCGAACTTCTTCCGCTACAACGCTAAATCCTTTGCCATGTTCTCCTGCTCGAGCCGCCTCAACTGCCGCATTAAGCGAAAGCAAATTCGTTTGAAACGAAATATCTTGTATAACTTTTATTATCCGCGAAATGTCGTTGCTGGATTCCTTGATGTTCTGCATGGCATCCAACATTTGGCTCATTGCATTGTTGCCACTTAACGCATTTTCGGTTGACTTATTGGATAATTTGTTGGCTATATCGGCGTTGTTGGCATTTTGCCGAGTTTGCGTGTTTATTACCTCGATGGTGGTAGTAAGTTCCTGCACGGCACTTGCCTGTTGGGTTGCGCCGCGCGACAAACTGGACGAACTTTGCTCAATTTGTTTTGTGCCTGTTAAAACTTGGTTCGATACTGCCGATATATCCGCCATTGTTTTACGTAACGTACCCGCAATGTTGTTGATAGATACTTTTATTTCGGAAAACTCGCCTTTATATTCACGGTTTATGGTTTTGGTCAAATCGCCGTCCGACAGCTTGCTCAACATGAACGAAATCTCAAATATATAGGCTTTTAACGTATCCATTATATTGTTGACAGAATCCGCAATGGCTTGAAAATCGCCGTGATATGTGCCTTGTACACGCTTGTCAAAATTACCCTCGGATAAATCTTCCAAAACGGAACGAATTTCTACAATCGGTGCGTCAATCGATTTGCAAATTTTGTTTAAGCCAACCATTATTTCGCACCACGTGCCAGAAAAGCCTTTTGTGTCGATTGCGTACGCTAAATCGCCGTCCACCGATGCCGCTGTTATTATCGATTTTATTGCCGTCTCAATGCTTTGCAATTTGGAACGCAACGCATCAACTCGTTGGTTTAACAAGATTTTTTTGCCAGGTAAAGTCTTAAATGGAGAATCAAAATCGCCGTCGGCAGTTGCCTCAAAAAAGCCGACAACGGCAAACATATCGCCCAAAAATTCGTCCGTAAACTCGTTTATGTTAATTGCTAAATCACGGTAAACGTTCTCGTATTTGTCGGCGTTTATCCGATGTTCATAATCGCCCACAACGTGGAATTGATGCGAAAAGTTCATAATATCGTCCAATAACTCTTTTAATATGTTGACTAAATCGTAAACATTGCCCGAAAGCAAGCCGATTTCGTCTTTTGTGAGCATATCACGGTTCAAGTTGACATTCAAATTTCCGCTAGTTATCATGCAAATAAGATAAGTTAGCTGTTTTATCGGCTTTGTTATGGAAGAGGAAATAATTATAGATACCAAAATTCCCAAAATTACGCCGATAATCGATAAAATTATCACGGCAAAAATTGCGTTTTGTGAAACTTGATTAAGTTCTTCATGAATGTTTGTCATGTAATTGTCGGTAACGCTCCGCAAATAAACAAAATCGGTGTAAAAGCTGTCAAAAACGGTTTCCGATTCGCGGATGTATTGTATTGCAAGTTGGTTATCGCCAGCTCTGGCGGCAGTAATCACATTCGCCAAATAGTAATCGATGTAATGAAAAACGCCCTGCTGGATAGATGCAAGCAGTTCTGCACGATGTGCTATTGCAGTTTCGGATGTCAACACATTATCTTGCTGAATGCTGTTTTCATAAGCCGAAAAAGCCGAAGTTAAGTTTGCTCTAACTTGTGCCAACAAAACTTCCTGTCCGCTGATAGATTCTGCATCGCCATAATAATTGGAAATCCTGTTCATTATGCGGCTTGCATTTACCATGTTCAGCTCAATATCTCGCAAAATACCGTACCGCACAATGGGAAACTCAAAAACATAGTTATAGTCATTTGTAACACGTGTTAGTGCAACGGCACTGTACGTTGAAATTATTATTGTTATCGCCAAAAGCAAAGCTGATCCAATAAACAAACGACCTCTAACTTTAATATTATTCACAAAACTCATAAAAAAGCCCCCTTAATTTTTGTTACTTATAAATCCAATTTTATATATTATAACAAAAAAATAAAATAATGCAAATAGTTTTTGCAAGGTATACTCAAACAACTTCAAAACCGTGGGATTTGTTAGATTGGTATAATAAATCCAGTTAAAAAAATATTGATATAAAAAAACGGGCGGATAATACCTGCCCGTTTTTTCCACATTTTTCGTGTAATTTTTGCCACATTATAATCTTGCAAAAATTTTATTTATTGCTCAATAATTTCATTAGCTGCAATTTGCGGATTTTGTTCAATTCGTTCAATAATTTCAATTTCGGCGGTATTTTGCAGGATATTTAGCCAAGTTTGCCCAGGAGTTAATTGTAAGGGCGTTCCATTTTCAAAATACCATCTTGTGGGAGAACCAATGGAATCTCGTTGCCAGCGTACGGTTAAAATTGTACCCATAGTTGCCAAATATCCTGTGCCACTGCCTATTGTGGTAACTTCGCGGCGACCAGCCTCATCGCCAGGAATTACCCTAGAAGCAACGGTTTGAATCAGCACATTGTCAACGTGTAACTGTGCTAATTCTTCGTCCTCGATATTTTCGTCTATATGTGGGCCATAAACGTTGTAAACTGCGTAATTTAGGGTTGCGGGATTATACACAAATCGTCTGGGATAATTGCTCGAAAACGGTACAATAATCTCGTCCGCTGTAGAAAAATTGCCGCCTGAAGACATTGCCAACATTTGAAATGTCAACGTGCCATTATTGAAAGCAAAGCCCAAATTGTCGTTTTCGTAGCGGTTGCGGCGGATATTTCGGTTGGCAAAAGCGGTCTCCAATTCTTCCGCTCCAGTATAAGAGCTGTGTTCGTACATTCCCGAGATATTTCGCCGAACGGGATCGCGCCAAAAAGTGATACCTTCCAAAGCCATTCCGTCAAAATGGTCGATTCCAAAGTTGCGTAACCTTGCGTAACCCGAGGGACTTCCGCCGTGATGTACAAAAATAGCATCGTTTTCCAAAGCAAAATCAGAAAAATATTCCCGTGTGGAACGCACTGGTCCAATTCTATCCACATCCAAATGCTGAAATATAGCCACCAATCGAGTAATATCGCCTTCTGCCAAAACTTCGTAAATTATATCGGCTTGGGATATTCCACTTTGCGGCAATGCACGCGAATGGTTGTTTATTACCACTGCAACAGGTCGCAACGGAGCAATCTCTTCAGGAATAGGCAAGCCTGTTAGGTGGCTTAAAGCCATTCCCAACATGGGATCGGGCGTTGGCTCGGGAGTCGGCGCAACCGTTGGCACAGGAGTTGGCGTTGGGCGCGGAGTTGGCGCAGGCGTTGGCAACGGAGCCTCTGCTATCGTTGTAGCAACTGGCTCGGGAATAAACAACGTATTTAGCAATGTAAAAATAACAGCCGCCGTCATAACAACGCCCACAATGCACAAAGAAACTACAATCGCCAAAAAGCGGTTTTTTCTTTTCCCGTTCGGAAAATTTGTTTTGTTAAACTTCAACTGGCTTTTCTTTTGTGGCGGTTTTTGGCGTTTTGGGATATATTTTTGTTTTTTAGGCATAGTTAGTCCTTTCTTTGTGTTGTAAATTTTTAGATGTTGCTGTTTGTTATTGGGAATAAAAAATTTTTTAACCATTGATTCGCATTATTACACGAACTGCAACAATCGCTCCAATAATTACAGCTTGAATCGCCGCAAGCAATACAGCACCTGCACAGCAATCTTTTGCAATTTTTGCAAATTTGTCAAATTTGTCAACCTTATTTTGGCAATACAAATCCGCAAGAGCCTCAACGGCGGTATTTACTAATTCTAGGCACAGCACGGCGAAAATTGCGTATATTAGCATAAAAATGTCAACCGCTGTTAGCTTGGGAAAAAACGCTACGCAAAATATTATTACCAAAGTTGTGAATGCCAAATGTATCTTAAAATTGCGTTCGGTTTTGGCGGCGTAAACTATTCCCGATATTGCAAAGCCAAAACTTTTGTACAGGCTAAATTTTTTATTGGATTGTTTCATGTTAATTCACCTAAAATATCACGTTGAAGTTGTCGCATAATTTGCTCATCTTGCGGGGTAATGTGGTCGTAACCTGCTAAATGCAGCAATCCATGAATTACCAAAAACGAGAGTTCACGTTCCAAAGAATGCCCATATTCTTGGGCTTGCTCTTGTGCTACTTGTGTACATACGATAATATCGCCTAGCGAAGTTGGCAACCGTGAATCTTTTTGCCAATCACTGGGATTTGACAAAGGAAATGACAAAACATCGGTTATTTTGTCAACATTACGATATTTCTTATTGAGCCGTTGTATTTCTTGTTTATCCACAAAAGACAAACTTAATTCTGCCAATTTTGGAGCATTTATTTGGGATAATCCCCTGTAAAGTACGGTTCGCAGATAATTTTTCCAGTACATTTTGGGAACATTTTTTTTGTATATTTTCATCGTCTTTCCACCGCCGCAATGGGATCTTCGGGATATGGGATTCTTTCGTGGTACATTCCCTTCAAAACCCTGTAAAATGAGTTGCAAACTGCGTCAACATCTTTTATGCTCAAATGGCTGTCTGACAAAGAGCCGTCTGTCAACTTTTCTTTTACTAATTTTCCGATTAAATTTTCCATTGCGCCGACTGTAGCACCGTTTGCCATCATTGAACGAATCGCCGCCTCAACGCCGTCCGCAAGCATTACTAAAGCGGATTCCTTGGTTTGCGGAATGTTAAACGGATAACGAAAATCTTCCTCAACAACCTTTGTTTTGGGATTATCTGGCTCTTCGAACTCTTTCGCTTTGTGGTAGAAAAATTTTATGATTCCTGTGCCGTGATGTTCGCGGATAATATCTCGCAAAATTTGCGGCAAGCGATTTTCGGTTGCCAAAATAAGTCCGTGTTCTACGTGGCTGATAAGTATGCGAACGCTGCTCAATGGCTCGAGTGCATCGTGAGGATTAAGCCCGTTGATATTTTCGGCGAAATATTGCGGATGTTTCAACTTTCCAATATCGTGATAATATCCGCCAGCCCTTGCAATATGCGGATTTGCGTTTATATCGTATGCGGCGGCTTCGGCTAAATTTGCAACTATTAACGAATGATGATACGTTCCAGGTGCTTCGATTGTCAAGCGACGCATTAACGGATTCGTCGGATTGGTTAAATCCATCAGCTTAATTGGCGTAACCATCCCAAAAACCGCCTCCCAAACGGGCAAACTTCCTATCGAAATTATAACCGTTAAAAAGCCATTAAGTGCCGCAATAGCCGCAACAGTAACCAACAAACTAGTAGAATAAACCACTTGATGCGGATCGAACGTCAGCGAAACAGCCACCGCAATAACGGCACTTGACAAGGCGGCAAACATACTAACTGCCATAATGTGGTTGCGTTTTATGGTATATCGTGCCAAAAGCGACATAATAGAGCCATTTAATATGAAAAACACGATATAAGTCAACGAGCCTTCGATAACAAAATAGGCAATAAAAGTGAATCCAAGGTTGAGAATCATAGCGGTGCGAGTATTGACAAGCATTGCAATAAGCATAGTAAACGCCAAAACGGGCATATAATAGTAGGCAAAGTTTCCCATTGCCCAAAGAACCAATAAAACGCCAATATAAAGGCTAAACAACATAAGAGCCTCTTTTGTGCGGCGAGCAATTTGGTTGCGATAAAGCCCGATATACCAACAACAAACGAGCATTATCATGGCAACCAAAATGTAAATTCCAGTCAGCGGAATTATATCTCGGTTCCATTCAGATTCGAGCATTCCCAAGGATTCCATAATTGCGTAGGCTTCCGCCGAGATAACTTCGCCAACGTCAACGATAAGCTGATTTTGTAGCAGATAAACGACCGTATATTCGGCGGCGATTGCATCTCGTTGACCAATATCGGCAACTTCGTTAAAAAGCATATTCGGCTCTAAAATTTCGAGGAGAATAGAGTAGCCAGCTTGCATAAGTTCGGAATCTTGCAGTAAAAATTCCAAATTTTGCTGTATAAATAGCAAAATGGATTCGTTCAAATGTTCAAAAGGAGTTGCCAAAGTGCTTTCGGCAGTGCCGAGCAAAGTGTATCTAAAATCCTCGTAATCTTCTGTCGAAAGCTGAAGAATCGCCATTTGATGGTTGGCGGATAATCTTATATTAAAGTTGTTAAAATATTCGTCTAGCGGGAAATTTTCGCCTTCGAAAGTAAATTCCTCGCTGGGCTGTTCTGGGCCTGTAATTTGGTCTTCGTCTATTCCTTCGGCTATCATTTGCCCCATTTGCACAAGATGTTGTTGCCAAGCCGACATTTGTTGTTGCCACAGCGTATAAGCCTCTAGTTGCAGTAAAGTTTGTTCGTCTTGCCAAGTTTGGTAATCGTTTCGTATTTCGTCTATCCTGTTAAAAAAAGCGTGTAAACTAGAAAAAATTTGTGCATCTATACTAGAATCATGTGCAAAAACAGGCGGCAAAGCGGCGGCACGAGTGGCAGCCTCCTCGCGGTTGCGTTGCGTGGCTATCGCATTCTCAACATCTCTAGTAGCAACAACTCTAACAGGAGAAACTTGGTTGACATTTACCGCAAGTGCATCCTGAAAATAAGACCCTGTAAAAATTGCAACACAAGTCAGCACATAAGCCAAAAATATCAACAAACTATTAGTAAATCGATTACTCATTTCACACCTCCTCAAATTCAAAAGATAAAAGATAAAAGATTAAAACCTTGGGCGCTGCCCAAACCCGCAAGGACGCGCGCGCCCTTGACCCGCTATTTTTTTATGGTTATTTTTTAGCGAATGCAAGGGTTTTGGTTGCGAAATATCAACTTCAAAATTGCATTTGCTAAAACGAATGGGCAGGTATTATCCACCCGCAAGGCATAAATTCAACTAGTAATTGGCATTGGCTATATTGAAACATTGTATCACAAAATATTTTGTTAGTCAAAACGACGGCGATTTTTTATCGGCTTTTTTGGATTTTGCGTTTTACGATTTTGCAAAAAATTATGGCGAGCATCCCGTTTTTCGTATGCGTGAATTATTTTTTGCACTAGCGGATGGCGCACAACGTCTTTTGCGGTTAAATGGGATATGCCTATTCCGTCAATGTTGTTCAAAATTTGCGTGGCATCGTTTAAGCCGCTTTTTTTGCCCGTTGGCAGGTCTATTTGCGTTACATCGCCAGTAATTACCGCCTTCGAGTTAAATCCTATGCGAGTTAAGAACATTTTCATTTGTTCGGGTGTGGTATTTTGGGCTTCATCAAGCACAATAAAAGAGTTGTCCAAAGTGCGACCGCGCATATAGGCTAATGGTGCAACTTCGATTGCTCCTTTTTCGACTTGCTTTTGAAAAGTATCGGCTCCCATTATATCGTGCAAAGCGTCGTAAAGTGGACGCAAATATGGGTCAACTTTTTGTTGCAAATCGCCTGGCAAAAATCCCAAACTTTCGCCAGCTTCGATTGCAGGACGAGTCAAAATTATCCTGTTTACCTGTTGACTTCGCAATGCAGTTATTGCCATTGCCATTGCTAAATAGGTTTTGCCTGTTCCTGCGGGCCCGATTGCGAAAACTATCGTATTTTGGCGGATTAAATCCAAATAAACCTTTTGTCCGATTGTTTTTGGCTTTACTGGACGACCTGTTGCAGTTATGCAAATTGTATCGTCCGTTATCTTTTCGATATGTTCAAATTCTAGTTCGCCTTGCGAAGAAATTAAATAGTTGACTTGTTGTTCGGCTATTATTTCGCCTTTTTGTGCAAAGGTTTCCAACTTTTTTAGAACCGTTTCTGCTTTGCTTGTGTTTTCGGCTTTGCCTGTAATTTGTATTTGTTCGCCGCGATTTATTATTACTACTCCGTAAGCCTCTTCAATTTTTTTGATATTTTCGTCTAATTTTCCAAATACATTGCCGATTACGTTGTTAGAAATTTGCAATATTTTTTGTTCCATAAATCCTCCTTGTGCATTTTGTCCAAAAAAATTGGATAATTGCTAATAATTTTTTATATATTGACAAAAAAAGTGTTGTCTTTGTCAATATTGGGAATTTTTTCATACTTTGTATAATTATGCAGTTGTTTTACAAGGTTTAATGTATAAAGTATGCTTTTTATTATACGCTATTTTTTGCAAATTGTCTGTTATTGGTCAAAAAAATTTTTGTCAAAGGCTTGCAATTTTCGAAAACATATATTATACTAGAATTGATAAGCATTTTTAGAGTGCTTTTTTAATTTATTATAAGAAAGTGTGAGAAGATATGGAGCTACTAAATGTGAATAACCTTACAATATCGTTCAAACTAGGACAAGAATACCACGATGCGGTTGACAATATCAGCTTTACGGTAAACGAACACGAAACATTCGCCATTGTGGGCGAATCTGGTTGCGGAAAATCCGCTACTGCAATGTCTATTATGCGGCTACACAACGAATCTTATACAAAAGTCAACGGAGAAATTATGTTTGGCGGTCGCAATTTGCTATCACTAAACGAAAAAGAACTTAACCAAGTTAGGGGCAACAGTATTGGAATGGTTTTTCAAGATCCACTATCTTCGCTTAATCCGCTGCTAAAAATTGGTTTTCAGATAGAAGAATCTTTGATGTACCATTCTCAAGAAATGAACAAAGAGGCACGCACCGCACGAGCAATGGAATTGCTTAACAGCGTAGGAATCGAACGTCCCGAAGTTGCTTACGATCAGTTTCCTCATGAACTTTCGGGAGGAATGCGGCAACGTGTAATTATTGCCATTGCGTTAAGTTGTAATCCGTCATTGCTTATCGCCGACGAACCCACAACCGCACTAGATGTTACTATTCAGGCACAAATATTAGATTTGCTCCGTCAACTGCAACGTGATAATAAAATGAGCACAATTTTAATAACGCACGATTTAGGCGTTGTTGCAGAAATGGCAGATCGTGTTGCCGTAATGTACGCAGGACAAATTGTCGAAACTGCAAACTGTGTAGAATTGTTCAAAAATCCTATGCACCCATATACGCAATCGTTGTTGTATAGCATTCCTAGCTCGGAAGGCACGGATATTCGGCTTTATACAATAAAAGGAAATGTGCCATCATTGAAAAATTTGCCACGCAACGGTTGCCGATTTTCGCCGCGCATTCCGTGGATTGATGCCACCGCCCACGAAGAATTTCCCGAACTGCGCGAGGTTGCTCCTGGACATTTTGTTCGCTGTACCTGCTACAAGGATTTCTCGGCAGATGCACTTGCGGCATATACGCAAAAACTTGCTGAACGTACACAAAAAAAGGCTTTAGCCAGACAAAGAGAGACGAGGTGATCGTGTGGCTTTATTAGAAGTTAAAAACTTAAAAGTTTATTTTCCCATAACTGGCGGAATTTTAGGCAGAAAAGTTGGCGAAGTGCAATCGGTTGACGATGTTAGCTTTACAATCGAAGCGGGTCAAACGGTTGGTTTGGTTGGCGAATCGGGTTCTGGTAAAAGCACCATTGGCAAGGCAATTTTGGGGCTTGTTCCCATGACGGAAGGCACAATTATTTTTAACGGAAAAGATATAACTCGCTCGGTTAAGCGAAACCGCTCCTCGTACAGGCGCGGCGTGCAAATGATTTTCCAAGACGTTTATTCTTCCATAAACCCAAAAGAGCGTGTTTTAGATATTATTGCAGAACCGCTCCGCAATTTTGAAAAGTTGACAAAAGCGGAAGAACGCAAACGGGTTGACGAACTTCTTTCGATTGTTGGCATGACAAGCGATACAGCGTTAAAATATCCGCACCAATTTAGCGGTGGACAACGGCAACGTATCGGAATCGCCCGCGCGATTGCTCTTAAACCGAAGTTAATTGTTGCTGACGAACCTGTTTCTGCACTAGATTTATCTGTGCAGGCGCAAGTGCTAAATTATATTCAAGATATACAAGACGAGTTGAATTTGGCGTATTTGTTCATAAGCCACGATTTGGGCGTTGTGCGGCATATGTGCCAAAAGTTAATGATAATGCACCGTGGTAAATTTGTGGAAACTGGCTCTCGCGAGACAATTTACAACGAAGAATTGCCGCATCACATATACACACGGCGATTGTTGAGTTCTATTCCCGATATAAATCCCGAAAATCGTCTGAAAAACGAGGCAAAACGCAACAAAGTTACAGAAGACTACAATAATCAGTTAAGCCAATTTTACGCTGAAGATGGCTCGGTTTATCCGTTACAACGGCAATCTGACGACCATTTTGTGGCGTTTCCTAGTTAAGGGGATTTGCTATGTGGGATGCTAGTAACAACACGCAATTTGCAATTTGATTTAACTGATTTGGCTTTGTAAAGGGGATTTTTATGGAAATTTTAATCGGCAAAGATAGACTGTTGGAAATGTCAACAACGTTTCGTCATAATGAATTGACTTCCGCTTTTAATGC
>WRKG01000195.1 GCA_009778185.1 Bacillota bacterium | reverse complement strand
CTCCGAATAAATCGGTTGATATGGTGGTTTCGTTGCACGCTTGCGATACGGCTACTGATTATGCGTTGTATCATGCGGTAAAGCTGGGTGCAAGGCTAATTTTTGCTGTTCCGTGCTGCCAACATGAGTTGAAAAGTCAAATTAAAACGGCAAATTTTCCGCTGTTGACAAGGTACGGTACAGTGAAAGATAGGTTTGCGGCATTAATGACAGATAGCATTAGGGCAAATTTGATTGCCTCGTTGGGGTACAAAACGCAGCTGATTGAGTTTGTGGATTTGGCGCATACTCCGAAGAATATGTTGATTAGGGCTGTGAAAACGCAAATGCCGCATAAGGCTAGGCGAATGTATCGAGAAGAGGTTGAGGCGGTTTGTCGGGAGTTTGGGGTTACGCCGAAGTTAAGGGAGTTGTTGGGGGAAATGGGGAGAAGTTAGGGGGTTATAAAATGTTGCAGACAATCCAAGGATATTTTCGCGAGGGAAATTTTGTTCCGTTGCAACAGGCGAAAATTCCCAATAATGTGGAGGTTTTTGTTGTGATTACGGATAATCCTGTTTTGGCGGACGAGCCTGTGAATCTTAATGATAAAATTGAGGGATTTCCTTTGTTTAATTGTGCAAAAGGAAAAGGCGGCTGGATTGCCGATGATTTTGATGCTCCGTTGGAAGAAATGGCGGAGTATATGTGATGAAATATTTATTGGACACTCATGTAATTATTTGGCTTGCTGGCGTTGATGCTTGGAAATTATCACAAAAATCCAAAGATGTATTATTTAATAATGGTAATAATTTATCAATAAGCGTTGTTTCGCTGTGGGAAATTGCTATAAAAATGAATAATAATAAGCTAAATTTAGGCATTTCCCTTGAAGAACTGGCTGATAAGGCACAGCAAAGTAAAATAGATATTTTGCCCATAAAATTGGAATATTTGTTTGGACTGTCAAAGTTGCCATTTTATCATAAAGACCCTTTTGATAGAATTTTGATTTCCACGGCAATTTGCGAAAATATGGTAATTTTAACGGCAGACGAAAACATACAAAAATATGATGTGCATTGGGTTTGGTAGGGTTGATATATTGTCAACTGATTATTTGAAAATTTTAATGGCTAAAAAGGAATTTCCATCGACCTGCGAGATTTAGCCCTATAAAAGGAGAATACCATGAACAAAGAATTAGCCCTAAGGGGAGCAGTACAAATATTTTCAGAAGACAGCTTGTTGCAACGATTGGCAAGCGGCAAACGTCTAAAAATCAAGCTAGGTGCGGATCCTAGTCGCCCAGATTTGCATTTGGGACACACCGTAATTTTACGCCGTCTAAAGGCGTTTCAAGATATGGGACACGAAATTATTTTTATAATTGGCGATTTTACTGGCATGATTGGCGATCCATCTGGCAAAAGCAAAACTCGTCCCAAGCTAACGTTGGAGCAAACTCGCGAAAATGGCGAATCCTATCTGCAGCAAGTTGCAAAAATTTTGGATACGCAAAAGTCAACCATAGTTTACAATTCCGAGTGGCTCAATAAAATGAATTTTGCCGATGTTATCAACCTTGCGAGCAAATACACGCTTGCACGAACTCTCGAACGCGACGATTTCACTAATCGCTTTCGTGAAAATCAGCCAATCAGCTTGCACGAACTGCTTTATCCGTTGGCGCAAGGTTACGATTCCGTGGCGGTGCAAGCGGACGTTGAAGTTGGCGGCACTGACCAAACTTTTAACCTGTTAGTCGGTCGCGAATTGCAACGGGATTATGGGCAAACGCCGCAAGAAGTCATTACGTTTCCGTTGCTCGTGGGATTGGACGGCAAGGAGAAAATGAGCAAGTCGCTTGACAATTACATTGGAATCGCCGAACCTCCCGAAATTATGTACGAGAAAGCAATGAAAATCCCAGATACAATTTTGCTAGATTATTTTGTGTTGACAACGGATATTCCCACGGAGCAAGCGAAAACCGCCGTACAATCGGATGTTATCGCTGCACACAAAATGTACGCCGCCGAGATTGTCAAGATGTATCACGGAGAAAGTGCAGTTGCGGATGCTGTCAACCGTTATAATACAGTGGCAGCAGGGGCGATTCCTACAAATATGCAGGTTGTAGAAATTTCGCAAGCTGATTATCTTGAAAACGGCGGTAAAATTGGCTTGTTGGATTTAATTCGATTGGCAGGATTAGCTCCGTCAAACGGCGAAGCACGGCGACTTGTGCAGGGCAAAGGAATAAAAATTGACAACAAAATTGTTGAAGATGTCCAGCTACAGCTAAATTGCGAAAATCTCGTTATTTCTCGGGGTAAAAATAAATTTGTACAGGTAAATTTTGTGGGAACTACAACATTTCAAAGTGAATTGTAAAAAAATATAAATGGAGGTGAAAACCGCCGTTGAAAAAATTTTTGTTCTATGATAATATGAATATGATGGCATTGAAAACTGAATTGTGTCGTTGCAAGAAGAAAGAAAAACAAGGCGAAAACCAAGCCATTACCTTTCTTGTGTAAAATATTCAAGGTACAATGTTAAATTTTCCGCTAGATACGCACCTTTCAAAGCGTTACCCGCCTATTGGACGGGCTGGGCGGATGTGTACCGTACGTTGAACGGGAATTTAAGCCCTTGGAGCATCACATCAAACGAGAGTAGTTGTTTTTATAAAACTTTAACCAAATCGGATGCGTTGAATTGGGAATGAAACATAGAGTTTTATAACTTCTTATAAGTTTTCAGCAACGGTAAACTATGGTACGATTAGCTAAACAATGGGATATTGACGGCATTTTGCGGTTGCTAGCACAAATTGCCGATATGCACCGCCAAAATCGCCCAGATATTTTCAAGGAAACTGGGCAAAAATACGACAAAGCCGACATCGAAAAAATGTTGGCAGACGAAACAAGCCCAATTTTTGTGGCAGTCAATGGTCAAAACAAGGTGCTTGGCTACTGTTTTTGTAATCTCCGCAAAGCCGATCATCCTGTCCTAAAAGAAAATATTCGCCTACACATAGACGATTTTTGCGTTGACTCCGCTATGCAAAACAAAGGCATTGGCAAAAAAATCTTCGCACGTGTCCTAGAATTTGCCAACTACAAACAAATCAACCAAATCGACCTCGACGTTTGGGCGTTCAATCAAAACGCAATAAAATTTTATGAATCTCTCGGCTTTTCAACCCAAAAAATTACAATGGAGTTGCAAGTCTAAAGATTAAAACCGTGGACGCCCGCCTGCCGGCGGACAGGCTGCCCACACCCGCAAGGACGCGCGCGCCCTTGACCCACATTTTTTATTGGGTTTTGGGGGAAATTTTGCAGGGGGTGAAATTTTGGAGAATGTACAAATATCAATAATTGTGCCTGTTTATAATGTTGAAGATTATATTGTGAAAATGGCGAAAAGTCTTGTTTTGCAGGAATTTGACGAGGTTTTGGGCGGTTTTGAGGTAATTTTGGTTGACGATGGCTGCTTGGATAAATCTATTGAAGTTGCGGTGGATATTTTGCAAGGGATTGATGTTACGGTGCTTAAACAGGCAAATACTGGTCCTGGCGGTGCGCGCAATAGTGGAATCCGTGCGGCAAAAGGGGAATATCTTATGTTCGTGGACAGCGACGATTTTCTTTTGGAGGGAAGTTTGCAAAAAATTTTTCAGTTGATAAAATCCCAAAACCCTGTTATAATATTTGGGCGGTACTTGCGATGGACGGAAAATGTCGGTTTTTTGGATAATCCCCCAAAATTGGGCGAAAATTTGCAAAGCGATGAATTAGAAATGTCCACCGAAAAAACTTCACCAATCACAATAGAGTATATTTTGGACGTTTTTCCTGAACTTTCTTGGAATTCCGCTTGGCGTTACATTTGCAAACGAGAGTTTATCCTGCAAAATAGCCTGTTTTTCAACGATACAATGTACTGCGAAGATATGAAATGGGTGCTTGAAATTTTGCAAACCGCAGAAAATCAAGCCGTAAAGTTCTCGTTTTTACAGCAACCGTTTTATGTGTACAATTATCGCCGACCAAACTCCATAATGAACGCACATTCGCCCAAAAGGCTAATCGACTTGAACATCATAATGGAGGAATTTTTGCAGATACATTGCAAACGCCCCAAAATTTGCCGAAAGTTGATTTGGCAATCGTTTTACTATATAAATGAATATTGTCAATTTGATAAAAATAATCGCAAATTGATATTTTGTCAGTACAAAAAAGTTTTGCCATTTTATAAATTATCCGAGCATTTTGTTTATACTTTGGCTGGGAAAATGAACGCTCCGCCGCTGTTTTACTTACTTTCGGTGGTTTTGGCAATAATAAAAAATGTTAGACGTGCCTTAATTGGCTTGCGTGGCACAAACACAACGCCACGATGAAAGGGAAAAAATGATTATAACTCAAAAGTTGAAAGATAACGGCATAATTTCGCAAGTACGTTCACGTTTCGAGGCGTATAACTTTTTATTTGTGGAACTTGTCAAGCGTGATTTTAACAAAAAATACAAACGAACCGTTTTAGGAATTGTATGGAGTTTGCTTAATCCGCTGTTGCATCTGCTTATTTTGATGTTGGTTTTTTCGCAATTTTTCGAGCGCGATATGCCACATTTTTTGATTCATGTTTTTGCTGGTATAAAAGTTTACCAATATTTTAACGAAGCCACAAACGCAGGAATGAGTTCACTTATGGGCAACGCAGGAATCATCTCCAAAATAAAAGCCCCAAAATATTTATTTTTACTTTCTAAAAATGTATCTAGTTTCATAACTTTTATGTTGACAATGGGAATCTTTTTTATATTTGTTGCACTTGAGGGGATTCCGTTTTCGCCAAGGTTTTTTTTGCTAATTTATCCAGTAATTACGCTAACTTTGCTGAATATTGGCGTTGGTTTAATATTGTCGGCGCTGTTCGTTTTCTTCAAGGATATTCAATATTTGTACGCAATATTTTTGCGGCTTGTATTTTTTACATCGGCGATATTTTGGCCTGTAGAAAGCCTTTCGCCGCTGATGCAACAACTGTTTTTGCTTAATCCTATATTTGCGCACATTCACTATTTTCGGCTTGTTGTCGTTCACGGATTAACGCCGTCGCTTAATGTGCATTTAATTTTGGTGCTTTATCCGATTGTTGCATTGTTGCTTGGGATGCTAATTTACAAAAAATATAATTCTCGATTTATTTATCATATGTAGGAGGTGCTGTTTTGGCAGTTATTTTGGAGGCTAAAAATGTTTCTATTCGTTACGTGATAGGCAATTACAAGGATATTGGCTTTAAGGATTACGTTATACAAAAATTGCGTGGCGAGTACAAATTGCAAGAATTTTGGGCAGTAAAAAATGTAAGTTTTCAAATATCTGACGGCGATTTTTTGGGAATCATCGGCAAAAACGGTGCGGGAAAATCCACGCTACTAAAGGCGGTTTCTGGGATAATACGCCCAACTCGCGGCAGTTTGTCCGCCAAAAAGTCCGTTACCGCTCTTTTGGAATTGGGCGTAGGTTTTGATGGAGATATGACCGTCCGCGAAAATATTTTCTTGCGTGGGGCAATTTTGGGATATACGCGTGCATTTATGAACGCCGCATATGACGGAATCATCGAGTTTTCCGAGCTACAAGAATTTGTCGACCGTCCGTTAAAACAACTTTCTTCTGGCATGAAAGGGCGATTGGCGTTCTCTATTGCTTGCCTTGTCAAGCCCGAAATTTTGATACTGGATGAAGTTTTGGCGGCGGGAGATGCGTCTTTTCGCAAAAAAAGTGAAGCAAAAATGACGGAAATTCTCAATTCGGGCGTGTCAACTATATTTGTTTCGCATTCGCTTGGCTCTATAAAAAAGCTGTGTAACAAGGTTTTGTGGATGCACAAAGGCGAACAAATGGCTTTTGGCGAAACCGAAGAAATTTGCAATATGTACACCCAATTTATCGAGGACGGAAATTAAATGCGTAAATTAACTCAAAAATTTGTGGAAATCTTGCAAGAAAATCCTGTGCCAACATTTGTGGATAGCCTTATTTTGTTCGGCAGCGAAGTTTACGGAAATCCCACAAAAAATAGCGATATTGATATTGCCGTTGTCAGCAAAAAAAACTTGACAATATCTCAACGATGTGATATGGACGAATTTATTGAATCGTGTAATCCGCCTTACGATTGTCAACTTACTTATGTTGATTTTTCCGCAACGGATTCTGTTTTTGACGTGAAACGAGATATTTTTAGCAAGGGGATTGAAATTTATGTTAAACCAGGTTGACTACATAACTATTGCCTTGGAAGATTTGGAAGATGCTATTGACTTTCAAAATCGCGGGCGCTGGAATAAATGTGTAAGATATTGCGAACAATTTGTCGAAAAAGCCTTCAAACAGGTTATTTTCGCACATGAAGAAACAAACGAATTGCTGTTGACAAAAGATAAAAAAATGCTATATGAGCATAAAGTGCATAAATTAGCCAAACGAACAGAAGTTATCTTGAATGTGGAATATTCCAAAGAGGATTTACGCAGGTTTAGAGAATTGGAAAATTACTATTTTAACGCAAATTATCCTGGTGCAAATTACATAGCAGTACAGGAAGAAACCGCCGCCGAAGTGCTAAATTGGACAAAAAATTTTGCAATACGCTTGTGCGGGCAAAATATCTTCGAACCAACTGTTTCTGCTAAAATTTGCGAAATATCCCAGATAATTTAACCTTTTAAGGAGTGATAAATTTGGATTACAAAAAAGAAATAGCCGAGTTAATTAAAAATCAGCTGCAAACCTTGTCAAATGCGAATTTGGAAGAGTTGACAGATTTAATAGATTCAATAGAACAGCCCGCCGATCCCAAAATGGGACATTTTTCGTACCCTTGTTTTAAGCTAGCCAAAACCTTGCGAAAAGCTCCGCCAATAATTGCCTCCGAAACCGCCGAAAGCCTTTTGCACGGGGAAATTCCGCCGTGGTTGCATTCGGTCGAAGCGGTCAATGGCTACTTAAATTTTTACTTGACACGTTCGTTTTTTGCGGAAAACGTGCTAAAATCTGTGTTGACACAAACCGCAAATTACGGTAGCACAAATATTGGCAACGGAAAAACCATTTTGATTGACTATTCTTCTCCGAACATTGCAAAACACTTTCACGTTGGACATCTCGGTACAACCGTGATAGGACACGCTTTGTACAATATTTTTCGATTTCAAGGTTACGAAACTATCGGAATAAATTATTTGGGAGATTGGGGAACTTCTTTTGGAAAGCTGTTGACAGCTTATCTAAAATGGGGCAAAAAAGAGGAAATTGAGCAAACTGGACTCGCAGGTTTGACGGATTTGTACGTGAAATTTCACGAAGAATCGGAAACGGATTTCTCGTTAGAAGAAACAGCCAGAAATTGGGTTGTCAAAATGGAAAATGGCGACGAAGAAGGGCTTGCTATTTGGCGGTGGATTTGCCAAGTTAGCTTGCAGGAATATCAAAAAATATACGAAATGCTAGGAATCACCTTTGAATCGTATCGTGGAGAAAGTTATTACAACGACAAAATGGCGGCATCTGTGGAAGAATTGCGTAGCAAAAATCTGTTGACAGAAAGCGAAGGCGCGCTTGTGGTTGATTTAGAGGATTACAAAATGCCGCCGTGCTTGATTGTGCGCAGCGATGGCGGCACATTGTACGCAACCCGCGATATTACCGCCGCTTGCGACAGATACAACACGTACAAATTTCACAAAAGCCTGTATGTTACAGGCACAGAGCAAAAGTTGCATTTTTCCCAATTTTTTAAGGTGCTTGATTTAATGGGATATTCTTGGGCAAAAGATATGGTGCATATAAATTACGGCTTGTTCATTTTTGAGGCGGGCAAAATGTCCACCAGAAAAGGACAAGTTATAAAAATGGCGGATTTGCTGAATGAGGCGACATCCAAAACGCTCGATATTATCCAAGAGAAAAGTCCGAACCTTGAAAATAAGGAAAAAGTAGCCGAGCAAGTTGGAATCGGCGCGATAATTTTCAACCAACTTTACAACAGCCGCATAAAGGACGTTGTTTTTTCGTGGGAACGTATGCTAAATTTTGAGGGCGAAACTGGTCCATATGTGCAGTACAGCCACGCTCGCGCCTGTAGCGTTTTGGAAAAAGCAAAAAGTTCTACTGATTTTGCCAATTTTGATGTTTTTTCTACTGATTTTGCGAAATATGCCGAAATTTTAACGGACGACGAATCTTTTGACGTTTTACGACTGATTTATAATTTTCCCGATAAAGTGATAGAATCCGCCGAAAAATATGAACCGTTTTTAATATCACGATTTTTAGTGGCTTTAGCACAGGCGTTTAATAAATTTTACAATACGCATCAAATTTTAATCGGCGGCGATAAGCAAGAAGCACGGCTGTTGTTGCTTTTTGTCGCTAAAACGGTTATTGCCAATGGTTTATCGTTGCTTGGGATTTCTGCTCCGTTGAAAATGTAGAGAGAATTGTAATAAATCAATTTAGTAAAAGATTTGGGTGGATATTATCATTGTCATTAACTTAAACGATTTATGATGGGGAGGTCGAACGAGACGGTAGACCATTACTCGTTCCAATGCTTCTACATTACAGTAGACCTTCCTCGGAAACTTTTTCTTGACAACACACCTAAAATATTTGCATCAATACGTAACGCAAAAGAACTTGCTTTTGAATTTGAAGTAGGCGAATCAACGGCACATGACGTGATTACATGGGTTGAAAACACTCTTGTCAAGTGCAAAAAATTTAGATTGCCAGACAAAAAGGCTCTTATTAGCGATGATATTGAAATTGAAGTTATTTTGATAGATGCTACAGCAAGCCCCATAGAACGCCCAAAAAAAGAAAAGCCCAAAAAGATTACTACAGCGGCAAAAAGAAAAAACACACCATAAAAGCTCAATTGGTTGTATAAAAAAATAGCGGACAAATTATTTGTATTGCTCATTCAGAAGGCAAAAAACACGATTTTAAGCTATACGAAGAAAGTATTGGCTCTGCAATTTTATACGAAATAAAAGCCAAACTTGATTTGGGCTATCAAGGTGTTGTAAAGTTTCATAAAAATAGCGAAACACCTAAAAAAAGCCGAAAGGCGGTAAACTTACCGCTTATGAAAAGGAGTATAATAAGTTTCTTTCAACTGAACGCATATTTATCGAAAACATTATTGCAAAAGTAAAAGTGTTCAAAATTACCTCAAATAAATATCGCAATCGTCGAAAAAGATTTGGGTTGCGTATGAATTTAATTTGTGGTATTATTAATTATGAAAAACAGAATTTCCGAGGAAGTCTAGTCTAAAGTTAATGACAGTGGGATAATGTCCCCCTCTATATTTTAGGCATATGTAAATTTTTCAAATACCAATCAATTTTGTCGTTTTTTGTCAACTATGTTTTTAGAATTTTTTCAAAAAATATTGCAATTAAAATTCAAATGTGTTATATTCATATACGGTAGTTAAATTAAAATTATTTTTAAGGAATTGTTTTTATGAAAAAATCAAGTTTTATCAAGAAGGCATTAAGCGTTTTGTTGATGTTTACGCTTTTTGTACATGTTATGTCGCCACTTAATCTATTGGCGACTAATCAAGAAGTTGACATTCCGTTCAACTCAATGTATATTCAAGAGACTGGTGAAACCGTGCAATGGAGAGTCTTGAAAGATACAGGATACATCAGAATTATTGAAACAAGGGATACTACACAATCTTTTGTTGCCACTCATAATTTTGTAAATAACACCATGGATTTTGTAATTACAGATTTACGTGCTGTTGGTAGAGCAAATAATACCGAATTTGTACATATCAATACGGAAGAGCCATCTAGGAGTTTTAAGGTTTCTGAAGATGGAACACAACACCAGTTGTTTGAAAATTTTGATACCTACAAGTGGGCTAGAGCAAAGGTGGAACAAAATACTTTTTCCAACTTTGAGTATACCTTTTGGACGGGTAATCCTGTTATGTGGGAATTGAGAAGACCAAACCCAAGCAACCCAGTGTTTGGTTGGTATTATTTTACGACCGCTGAAACTAATAATAATGTTAGTTTTTTGAATGACTTTATGAGAACTGTTGAAAACATAAATATCCTCGAATTTCAAATGATGGCTGCACTAATTGGAGTTGACTTTGCTTATTTTTTGCTTGGATTATCTGGTATTTCCACAGTATTTTCAGGCGGAACTCTAACAGTTGCTATGATTATGGCGGTGGCAGGAGCGGCGGCGGCAACAGCTACTCTAATAACCGTTACACTTCAGTGGTCATCCCATCTTAGACAGGCTTACTTGCTCTACAATCAAATCATTAACCGCCGTGCATAATTAAATAATTTTATTTTTTAACCCTTAATATTTATTAAGGGTTAAATATTTTTTAAGGAGGTTATTTTATGCCAATATTAGCATTACTTTATTGGGCGATTTCTCTTTGTTTCTTTGTCCACACAATAATCACAAGAAAAAAAACAATTTGGACTATGTCTTTTAGAAAAGAAATAAGCGTAAAAAAAGAAAATTTACGAAAATTTATGTTAATTAAAAATTTATCTGGAATATTTAACATAATATTTTGTGCAATAATTGGTTTTTTGATTTTTTTATATGGCAATCAATTTTTAGCTTTAATTTTGGCAACTTTTGGAACATTTATAGTAACTTTATTTAATTTGTATATTCAAAAAAAAATGCAAAAGTTAGAAAATTGATGAATTTTTATTTTATATAAAATCAACTAAAAAACAAATTTATACGGAGGAAAATGGGCGGATAATATCCGCCCGCATTTTAACTTTTGTAAACCATATTTTTGCGATTTTATTTCTAAAAAATAGGGTTTACTTTGTATTACAAAAAAATAAAAAAATTTTTTTCAAACTTTTGAGGTACAATAGATAGGTAACAAAAAACAAGGCAACCCCAGTTCCAAGTGATATAATAAAAATGGCAAATATTACTGGAAAAGGGGAAACCTTGA
>WRKG01000194.1 GCA_009778185.1 Bacillota bacterium | reverse complement strand
CAAAGGCAGATAAGAGAACTGCATAGGCTTAGCGAGCCTGTGTGAACACACGAAAAACTATACAAATTAAACAAATATTAACATTTTTACTAAACAATAGGTAAATAGCAAATTCCACAAAACGGTAGCAGTTGGCAAAAATTTATGCTATAATATTAACATCACAATCCACAAAGGAGCAAAAATGTTATTAGCGAAAAAAATACGATTAAAGCCAACAGCAGAGCAGGAAATACAATTTAGGAAATCAGCAGGAACCGCACGATTTGCAGGAAATTATTTTGTACGCCGCAACGAAGAACACTACAAAGAACAAAAAAAATTTCTATTTGACGGCGATATAAGAAAAGAATTAACTCAACTAAAAAAACAACCAGAATACGCATGGTTGCAGGAAATTTCCGCAAATGTAGTCAAACAAGCTGTAAAAGACAAATGCGATGGCTTACGGAGATTTTTAGCGGACAAGGTCAACTACGGATTTCCAACCAAAAGCAAAAAAGGTAAAACTGCTCCCAGTTTTTATGTGAACTATGAAAGTTTGAAACGTGTTCGCCACGGCTTTATTGGCGAAAAATTAGGCTATGTATTAACCGCTGAACCCTTGCCAAAATTGGCAAATGGCGAAAAATACAAAAACCCACGCATTACATTTGACGGTAAATTTTGGTTTTTGTCGGTAATTATAGAAGTGCCAGAAAAACAACACAATTTAACCGACAGGCAAGTTGGAATAGATTTAGGTATAAAAAATTTAGCAATAACTTCTGACGGAGCGATTTACGAGAACATCAACAACAGCAAAGAAGTTAAACGCCTAAAAAAAGCCTTAAAACGTGAACAACGCTCGTCTTCAAGAATGTTGGAAAAAAATACCGAATCAAAAGGTAATAACAATAAACCAAAATATAAAAAACCGTTACACGAATGCAAAAACTTTCAAAAGTCAAAGAAAAAGCAACAGCGAATACATCGCCGATTGACAAACATAAGAACAAACCACCTGCACCAAGCAACAGCCGAGATAGTGAAAACCAAGCCATCTCGGATAGTTATGGAAAATTTGAACATTAAAGGTATGCTAAAAAACAAGCATTTAGCAAGTGCAATATCGGAGCAAAAATTATACGAATTTCGCCGACAAATCCAATATAAATGCCAACTAAACGGAATAGAGTTTGTTTTAGCCGATAGATTTTACCCAAGTTCAAAAATCTGTAGCAAATGTGGAACTAAAAAAGCTAAATTAAAATTAAATGACAGAATTTTTCGCTGTGAATGTGGACACGCACAAGACAGGGATTTGAATGCTGCATTAAATTTAGCAAAATACATAGCTTAACAAAAGAAAGCTATGTAAATACCTATCGATACTAGGAAATTTAAGACTACGGAGCATTAAACAAACGAAAGTAGCTTGCAGTATAGCAAAATCGGATGCAACGATGTAGTAAGTCTAAATGGCGACATTAGACACAGTAAAAATGTATATTTTGTTATATTTGTATATGTTTTTCGTATCGGACGAGCCGCAATTTGAGCCATCTCCTCTAGTTTCGCTTGCGATTGAGTATTTTCTGGACGGGCCCGATTTGATTATCCGAATCCCACAAGAATACATGGATTTCGCCGCCGACCAGCCGTTTAGCAGCATCACAATGCACCCATATTTTTTGTCGGCAGATTTCAACGATGACGGCTATATTTTCGTCCCAAGCGGTAGCGGCGGAATCATTGAGCTTAACAACGACCGAGTTACTTTTGACGTAAATTTGCCAGTTTTTGGCGGCGATTTAATGACTCGCAGTTTCGGCTGGCTAGAGCCGCAATATCAAGCGACTTTGCCAGTTTATGGGATTGTCCGCAACGATGTTGGAATTTTGGCGATTATCGAAGAGGGCGCTCCTGTTGCGACAATTCAGGCAAACACGAGCGGCAGAATTGACGAATTTAACAGGGTTTTCGCCAGTTTCGACCTGCTGCAACAAGACAGCGTTTTCATGCGTGGTGCAACTTTCGCAACCACAAACCGCTTTTTGGACGAGCCGTTTAACATGGATATTACGCAACGTTTCGTGTTCCTAACAGGCGAAAACGCAAGCTATGTGGGAATGGCGCGCGCGTACCAAAATTTCCTGGCGGAGCGTGGACAGCTTAACACGCAACCGCAAGCCGCTTTCGCCGATGCTCCGCTGTTTGTCAACTTTATCGCAACCGCACCACGGCAACAACTGCTAGCTAGCGTAATTCCGTACACGCACCATTTTCCCATGACGACAACAACAGATGCACAAAATATCCTGCAAAGCCTTATGGACAGCGGAATATCCAATATACAAGCACAATACACGCACTGGGCGAACGGCGGAATGATGACAACCAATCTTGCGAATCTTCGTCCGCTCGGCTCTATTGGCGGAGCAAACGGAATGCGAAACTTGCAAACGTTCGCAAACAACAATAATATTGGATTTTATCCGTCCGCACAAGCTGGCACTGTTACGATGTTTCCGCCAATTTTCGGCTACATCAACCGAAATATGTTGGCACGAGATATGGCAAATAATACTCGAATGCAGAATCACTTTGTGCTGGCGAGTGGCGAGTTTTCAGGCGGTAGCTTTCTGCTTTCGCCCACTTATTGGGAGCGTTACGGCAACCGAATAAATCGCAATTTTTCCAATTTAGGGTTGACAAATATTTCGGTAACGGATATGGGCAATCTGCTATTTGGCGACCACGCAACAAGAGTGCAAATTGACAGGGTTGCGGCGCTCGGTTTCACGGACGGAATGTTTACATCTCTCAATAATAATTTGGGATTGATGTTGACAAATCCCAATTCGTATGCGTTCGCCCATGCAAGCGTGATTGCGGACGTGCCGTTTACGCAAACGGGTCCACGGCTGATAAACTACAGCATTCCGTTTGTGCAAATGGTTTTGGAGAATCAGATTCCGCATTCGTTGCCGCCGTTCAACAACGATTTCATGCAATGGGACGGTTTCAAAGAGTACATGATGCGAGCAATGGAGGCGCGCGCAGGAATCAGCCTAATTTTGACGGAGCAAGCCGAAACGGAAATGTTGCCGACATTTGTGAATCCTAATTTTAACATGATTAACGAGATTCCGTTGCAAACGCAGTTTAGCCGCTGGCAGGACAGAATCGGCGAATATTACGCCATTTTCAACGATTTCCACAGGCAAATTTTGGGCGCAGAGATTGTGCAACATGATGTTTTCAACGGCGGACGAAACGTGCGAGTTGCGTACAGCAACGGCGTTGTGGCGTATTTCAATTATTCCGCACAGCCGTGGACGGTTGACGGTCGCACGATTGAGCCGATTACTTTTGAGGTGGTGAATTAGATGAAACAACTATATTACAAAATGACATTGCGGCAAAAGCAAGGTTTATGGGGATTTATCTTTCTGTTGCCGTGGATAATCGGCTTTTTGCTGTTTTTCGTCCGTCCGCTGGTGGACACGATAGTTTTCAGCTTTTCGGAGGTAAATGTTGGGCTTGCGGAGGTTGAAACCTCGTTTATTGGGCTTGCCAACTATATTTTTGCTTTCACGGTTGATCCAATGTTCAACCAATTTATCATAACGCTGGCGTTTCCTGCTATGGCGACGGTTGCGATAGTTGTGCTGTTTTCGCTGTTTGCGGCAATTTTGATAAACGGCAAATTTCGTGGGCGGTCGATAATTCGGACGATATTTTTCATTCCGATAATAATGGGCGCGGATATTGCGACAGCAACGCTAGTTGGCGGCGATGTTGCCAGCGAGCTTGCGGTCGCCGATACAGGCGGCTTTGGCGGATTTAGCGGCGTTTCCGATTTCTTCGTAATGGTGCTAGCAATGACAGGTTTACCAGCGGATTTAGTCGGCGTTGTACAGCAGTCAATATCTGGGATTTTTGCCGTTTTGGCACAAAGTGGCGTTCCGATATTGATATTTTTGGCTGGCTTGCAATCAATTTCTCCAAGCCTGTACGAAGTGGCTAAAATAGAGGGTTCAACGGCATACGAGACATTTTGGAAAGTAACGTTGCCAATGGTAAGCCCAATGATAGTGCTAAACACGGTGTACACGATAGTTGACTTGTTCGCGCGGCACAGCATAACGCCAGCAACAGGCGGAGCAATCGGCTTTTTGGAACGCATCAACACAATCGGCTTTGGGCAGGGCAATTTTGGGCTTGCGAGCGCGATGGTAATGGTGTACATTTTGGCGTGCATATTGGTCATAACGGTTGTAACGTGGCTAATTTCGCGCAAAGTATTTTACTACGAATAGGAGGAGCGGCAATGACAAAAATGGTAAAATCGGGCAAAGTGGACATAAGCCTATTGACAGCGGACGAATTGGCGAAATATCGGCAAGTGCAAGCGGAATCGCGCCGCGCGACAATGCAGAAAGTGCTGAACGGCGTAATTTTCGGCATAATGCGATATTTGCTAATGATAAGCCTGTGTTTTATGATAATATATCCGTTGCTGCGGATGTTCGTAGCGGCGATAAGCCATCCGCACACGATAAACACGGTTGGTGCAATGTGGATTCCGCAAATGAGTTCGTGGGACAATTTGATAGTAGCGTGGAACGTAATGAATTTTCTGCCGTCGTTGGGATTCACGTTTGCGGCGGTGGGATTTGTGATGCTGTTGCAAGTGATAAATGCGGCATTTGCAGGATATGCGTTCGCGCGGTTGCGGTTTAAGGGAATCAGCGTATTTTTTGGGCTAGTGCTGTTGACGGTGGTAGTGCCAACGCAAGTGTTTATGTTGCCGCAATTTATCATGTTTCGCAACTTTGATATATTTGGGATATTTACGCTAATCACAGGAGAACCGCTAAATATGCTAGGCGAACCGACATCGATGTTCGTAATGGCAGGTTTGGGACAAGGATTAGCTGGCGGAATTTTCATATATATCTTCCGACAATTTTTCCGAGGATTGCCCAAAGAGTTGGAGGAAGCGGCATATGTGGACGGCGCAGGAGTTCCACGCACATTTTTTGGGATAGTGCTACCAATGGCAAAGCCAGCATTTTTGACGGTTGCGACATTAAGTTTCATATGGAATTACAACGATAGCTTTTTCACAAGCCTGTTTCACCCAACAGGAATGTACTTGCGGTCGAGAATATCGGCATTGGCAGCCCCAAGCGGCGGCACAAGCACCATGCAAATGGCTATAAATATAGCACGTCCGAATTTTCCGCTAGGCACGCAAACGTTGACAACCCAGCAATACGACGGGATAATTTTCACGGTTTGTATAATGCTTTCAATATTGCCTTTGATTGCTTTGTTTTTGGTGATTCAGCGGCAGTTTGTTGAAGGGATGGAGCGATCTGGGATTGTTGGGTAGGTTTTTGGGCGGAGTAACATCCGCCCATTTTTTTGTGGGATTTTATTTGACATAATTTTTGGGATTTGGTAAAATAAAATTGTGAGGTGGAAAAATGTACAAATTATATTTTTACGAGGATAAGGACGGCAATAGTCCAATCCGTGATTATATCAAAATGTTGGGAAGACTTAACAATAAAAACAGTCGAGTAAATCTCTCAAAAATAAGAGAGTATATAAGAGTTTTGCGAACAGACGGCAAAACCGCAGGCGAGCCGCACATGAAACACATAGAGGGCGATATTTGGGAACTCCGCCCAATAAGAAACAGGATATTTTTCGCAACCTGGAGCGATGACGGATTTATATTATTGCACCATTTTGTGAAGAAAACTCGCAAAACTCCGCAACGTGAAATTGACAGAGCAAAACGCAACTTAAAAGAAATGCAAAAACGAGAAGAAGAGAGGAGCAAGAAAAAATGAAAGAATATGACGAATGGGAAGAACTAGAAAAGGAACTTTTCACAAAAGAAGAGTTAAAAGTAAGCGACTTCAGAGTTGACATTATGTTGGAATGTATAGATGCACGCAACGACAGCAGAATCACGCAAGAGGAGCTAAACAAAATTGTTGAAAACGAATATCCGTTAGATACATTGCTGGATTTGCTAGTGCCGCAGGGTAAAACGCTGGCTATTGTGCCGTTGGAGGTTTGAGGAGCAACGAAGATGAAAAAATGGAGTGATGTAAGAAAATCCCTCTACACAGAAGAAGAAATAAGAGCAAGCAATTTCAAGGTTGCCATTATGACCGAACTAGCCAAAGCCAGAGATGACGACAAAATAACGCAACAGGAACTAAACAGAATATTAGAAGAAGAATATCCGATATTATGCCATGCAGAAAGCGGCGAACCGATAACCCAGTTGGATACGCTGTTGAAGTTGTTAGCACCATTGGGTAAAACGCTGGCTATTGTGCCGTTGGAGGTTTAGGCAACATGAACAACACAGAAGAAATACAATTTGGAATAGACAGCACCTGCATGACACAATAGCATTTAGACAGCCTAATACAAGCAGTTGAAAGAGAAATTTCCGAAAACGCCACCGAATAGGAGAAAGAAAAATGCAATATTCCGTAATAATCGAATATGACGAGATTGACAAAATATATATTGCCAGCGTTCCCGAGTTAAAGGGCTGTATGGCTCACGGCAACACACGAGAAGAGGCTGTTAGAGAAGTGCAAGTTGCCATGGAGTTGTATTTGGAAGTTGTCTAAAATGCGGCTTATTTTGCTGTGCTGATTTAGGTAATAAATTTCCCAAAAAAATTGACAAACCCAAAACCATATGCTATTATGAAAATATTAGCATCATAAAAATTTATTCGAAAGGCTTGAAAATTAAAACTGGAGAAACATATGCAAAAATTTATAGATTTATTCTGCGGAATCGGTGGCTTTCGGCTTGCCTTGGAAAATAGCGGCTTGCAATGCGTTTTTTCTAGTGAGATTGACAACCACGCAAAATCTGCCTATCAAGCAAATTTCGGCGAACTTCCTAGCGGAGATATAACGCAAATTGCGGTGCAAAATATCCCAAAACACGATGTTTTATGTGCAGGATTTCCGTGCCAATCGTTCAGCATTTCTGGCAAGCGTGGCGGAATATCCGATAACCGCGGACGCTTATTCTATGAAATTGTTCGCATTGCCAAATTTCACAAGCCGAACGTGCTTTTATTGGAAAACGTGAAAAATATCTTAACAATAGACGGCGGTCAAGTTGCCCAAGAAATCACGAAAAGTCTAAACGAAATCGGTTATCATGTGGAAAAATATCTCCTAAATGCTTCATTTTTCGGCATTCCGCAAGCACGAGAGCGTGTTTATTTTGTTGCCACAAAAAAGGAAATCTCCGCAAAATATACGCCGCCGCAAGCCACAATGCAAAATATTTTTTTGGAGGATATTTTGGAAGAAGTTGACGAAAGTTTTATTTTGCAACGAGATGACATAAAAATCTCGGAACAGCCAGTAAAAAACAAGTTGAAACCCATAAGAATCGGCACTGTCAACAAAGGTGGACAAGGCGAACGCATTTACAGCCCAAAAGGTCATGCAATAACGCAATCGGCTTATGGCGGCGGCGTTGGTGCAAAAACTGGGCTATACCAAACCAAACAAGGCGTTCGGCGGTTGACGATAAACGAATGCAAAGCCGTTATGGGATTTCCGCAAAGCCACAAGGTTAGCGAGGGTTTGCAGGGTTATCAACAACTAGGAAACGCCGTAATTCCGCAAATGGTGCGGGTTGTTTACGAAAGCATAAAAAACGAGGTACAATAATGGGGAATGCTTACATCGGCAGAAACGCCGAAAATATCATACAAAACACGATTATCGAGCAAGCGGAAGTTATCGAAATTTTGCGAGATTATTTCAAAATTAAGGGTAATCTGAAAAATTCCGCTGGCGGCGGTATTTACGGAGAAAAATCGGACGGCAGAATAAATTTTGACTGCGGACATTACATCGACATGAACATCAAAAGTTTTACCGCCGCTTTTAACCAGTTGACACGAACGACAATATCCAAGTTTTGCGAAGAATTTAACATTAAAGAGGACGACAAAGCGGAGTTGCAAACTTTGATAATTGCTAAATCTCAAAACAAAAGCGGTATGTTATTTCCACTGGAAGTGCAGGAAAAATGGGGAAAATTTTTTGCCGAAAACGCAAAACAGCTTGTAAAATGGGGATTTTCAAGTAAGCCGAACCGTGAAATTTTGGTGCTTTTTAACCGAAAAACGAACGCCGTCAAAATTTACGCAATGCGAGATATTTTGCGAAAAATCAACCTTGACGTAACTTTTACAAAAGGTGGCGTTAATATTGGCGGTTGCATTTCGTTTCAGCGAAAAGGCGGAAACGGCGTACACAGCAAGGAAATCCCAAAAAATTTATTACAGCACCCAGGAAATAATATCCAACTGAAATTGAAACCAATCAAACTTATTGCGGAATTGTCACAAATTTTATTGGCGGAATATCTCGTGCCACAAAATTAAGCGATGTTTGGATTTTGCTAGAGCAACTGAAAATTGTATATAACATCTCGGAGCGTGAACTAGCGGATTCGCTTGTTATCAAATTGGGCAAATTGAAAAAATCCCTGTAAAAACTTAAATCTAAAACTACATAAATAAAAATCAAAAAAATTTTTTATAAAACTATTGCACTAATAAAAAATTTATGTTATAGTTAATTTAGTAACCCGTGGGGGATTAGCGCAGTTGGGAGCGCGCATGACTGGCAGTCATGAGGTCAGGGGTTCGACCCCCCTATTCTCCATTAAAAACTTTGCTTATTTTAGCAAAGTTTTTTGTTAGAAAATTTTAGCAAACGTAGGGGCGGATATTATCCGCCCGTTTTTCTACAACAGCCTATTCTTAAGTTGTTCGAGTATAGCATATTTTAATCCCAAAACATCACATTTCCTGCAATACTGCTATTTTGCAATTTGGATAAATTTTCGCAATATTTTCGGTTATTTCTTCGCCAGGTGCTAAAATTGGGATTCCTGGCGGAACAGGTGCTAAAAATTCTGCCGATATTTTGCCCACGCTTTCCGCTAAACTTGCCTTGCAAATTTTTTTTGACTTCTCGAAAAATTCTTTCGGGGTAAAAATAACTTTCGGTAAAAAAATTTCGCTCTCGGAAAACAACGGCGGCTCGAATTTTATTTTGTCCACTTCCTTTTGCAACAATTCAAAACCTTCCTGTTTGTCCGCAACTGAAGTCATTGCAAGAGTATATTTTTCGGTAATCATTTCAAAAGCTAGTTGACTTTTATCTAGCCAATTTTCATTTTTAGGGATATTTAGCAAAATTTTGCTTATATCATCGGTTGGGATAATCCTGTCTTTTAGGGATGCTCTCAACTTTAACAAATTTTCCACATAACGCTCAAAATAACGGTTGTCATTTTGCAATAAATCTAGCATATAATCAGTGGTTGACATTATCATATAAGATGGGCTTGATGTTTGCACCATAGAAAGTGCCTGTTTTAGCTTGAAAATATCCAATTTATCGCCTTTAACGTGCAACGCGGCACTTTGCGAAAATGCGGGTAAAGTTTTATGAAAGCTGTGAACAACAATATCCGCGCCTTGTGTTAAGGCACTTTTGGGAAAAATTTTATTAAAGGCAAAATGTGCACCGTGGGCTTCGTCAACTATAAGCAACTGGGATTTTTCGGCTATTTCCGCAATATTCAACACATTTCCCAAATAAGTTGGACTTGTTACGATAGTAACATCGGTAAGCGGCGGCGGTTGAATTTTCGGCAAAAAATAAACAGGTTTAGCCCCCGACAAAATCAATCCATTGTAAACAGACTTATGACAATTTCTGTCAACTGCAATAGTTGTGTTTTCGTTACAAGTTGTAATAATTGCGGCAATTATTCCCGCCGTAGAGCCATTGACAAGCAAAAAAGAAAAATCCGCACCGTAAAAATCGGCAATTCGCTGTTGAGTGGCTTTTATGCAACTGTTTGGACTGTGCAGATTATCTAGCGTGTCAAGTTCGGTTAAATCTAGTTGCAACAGTGGAACAGGCGGCAAAAAGGCAGTATTTCCCTTATGTCCAGGCATATGAAACGGATATTTATTTTTGGAAATATAATTTTCTAAAGTTTTGTAAAGTGCTTGCATTTTCTGCTCCTATGCTATATTATTTAGTGGGGTGTGTTTGTGGGAATTGGCACGCCCCAATTTAATACTAGGTGGTGAACATTATTCAAACGAAAATTTTAGTGGTTGACGACGATGCACACATTGCAGAGTTAATTACCTTATATTTGAACAAAGAGGGCTATGCAAGTAAAACAGTGGCGAGCGGTCGTGCAGCGGTGGAAATTTTCCCAGAATATTCGCCCCATTTAGTTTTGCTAGATTTAATGTTGCCCGAAATTGACGGCTACCAAGTTTGTCAAGAGATTCGCAAAATTAGCACAATTCCAATAATAATGTTGACAGCACGCAGCGAGGTTTTTGACAAAGTTTTGGGGCTTGAAATGGGAGCGGACGATTACATAGTAAAGCCTTTCGATTCCAAGGAACTAATGGCAAGAATAAAAGCGGTATTACGCCGTTTTGAAAGCAAAACGCCAATAAGACAGCTAGTAATTCCAAATTTAACAATAAACCAATCCAATCACACCATAATCTACCACGGCGTTGTCCTAGATTTGCCCCCAAAAGAATTTGAACTGCTCCATTTTTTAGTAAGCAACCCAAATCAAGTGTTCACCCGCGAACAACTACTCGAACGCATTTGGGATTACGATTTCATGGGCGATACACGCACCGTCGATGTCCACATAAAACGGCTCCGCGAAAAAATGACAAACACCGACTCTTGGTCAATCAAAACTGTTTGGGGCGTAGGCTACAAATTTGACAAGCCTGCTTAAAAGATTAAACATTAAAACCTTGG
>WRKG01000193.1 GCA_009778185.1 Bacillota bacterium | reverse complement strand
AATATCCGCCCCTACGTTTTGTACCCTGTAGGGGCGGATATTATCCGCCCGTTTTCTACCCCGCGCCGTTTTCTACCCCGCGCCGTTTTCTACCCCGCTCGTTTTCTACCACAACAGATTATTTTTAAGTTGTTCGCATATATAACAAAAAATTTGTTATATTAAAAAAGCAAAACAAAACACAACTAAAACTTCGGAACAACTCTACCTTGATAATGTGCATTGATAAAATCACGAATTGTTGGCGTGTTTATTGCATTTATTAAGGCTTGCACAGCGGTAACATTTTCATCGCCAGCACGAACAACAACATAATTTGTAAATTGGATAGCCGCCTCGGAATCCACTGACTCGCCCGATCCAGCAATGGCTCTATCGGCAACTCCACCAGAAAGTGCAAAATTGCCATTGATAACTGCAAAATCCATATCTGGTAAAGCTGGCGGTAACATTTCGGCTGCCATTGGAATAATATCTAAATTATAAGGATTATTTGCTAAATCGTTAGCAGTAGCCGAAAGTCCAAGGTTTGGCGTTAATTCGATTAAACCTAAAGCCTCTAATAATAATAATGCACGGGCTTCGTTTGTGGGATCGTTAGGAATTGCAATGCTTGCTCCTTGGGGAATGTTGCTCAAATTGTCTTCTCTGCCAGCGTAAACTTGCAAAGGTTCAAAATGAACACCAAAAACTGGAACTAAAGTTAAACCGTGCTGTGCATTAAATGATTCCAAATAAGGAACGTGCTGAAAAAAGTTAGCATCTAAATCGCCTGCATCAAGTGCCAAGTTTGGCAATACAAAATCGTCAAAAGGTACGATAGTTAGCGTGTAACCTTGCTCGGCTAAAATTGGAACTACCTGCTCCAATATTTCGGAATGCGGTACGGCAGTAGCACCAACAACGATAGTTCCGCCAGTAGCAGCGGTTTCGCCGTTATCGCCACAAGCTGCCAAAGCTAGCGTTAAAATTAAAAAGCTAAAAAATAAAATACGTTTCATAAAAAATCCTCCTAAAACTTTGTGTAATAAATTAGCTTACTAGTTTTTTGTCAATTTTTGCCGCAAGCGTATTAAATAGAAACTGGATAATAGCGACAATAACGACAATAATTATGATTGTAACAATCATAACATCGGTCATATTGCGTTGATGTCCGTAGCGAATAGCAATGTGTCCCAAACCGCCAGCACCGATAGCGCCCGCCATAGCAGAAAAGCTGATTAACGTGATAGTTGTGATAGCAAAGCCGCGTATCAACGAAGGCACGCTTTCGGGAATTATCACTTTAGTAATAATTTGAAAATTAGTCGCACCCATGGATTTTGCCGCATCGATAACGCCTTGGTCAATTTCGTTTATCGAGGTTTCTACCATGCGCGAAACAAACGGCGCGGCGGCTATAACCAAAGAAACTATTGCAGCCGATGGGCCAATCATTGTGCCAACAATAGCACGAGATACAGGAATCAATATAATAATCAAAATTATATAAGGAATCGACCGCAACGTATTGACTAACATTCCCAAGCCAGAGCTTAAAAATTTGTTTGGCATAAGATTATCTGCACCGCTTACAACCAACAAAACGCCCAAAGGCAACCCCAAAACGTACGCCATACTAACCGAAACAAACGTCATATAAAACGTTTCAACAATCCCGTCCCACAAAATAAACCTAAAATCCATAAAAGTTTGCCACAAATCCAAATAATTCACCTCCTAAACATTAGGACCCTGGGCTCTGCCCAGACCCGCTGGGTACGCGTACCCAGACCCGCACATTTTTTATTGGTTTGGCTAGAGTGTTTCGTCTTCTTCGATGCCTAACAGTAGTTTTGTTATGGGGCTTTTGGGATTTTTTAGTACCTCGGATGTTTTGCCCATTTCGGCAATTTTGCCTTCATCTAGTACGACGGTTTTGTTGCAAATGGATTTAACTACAGCCATTTCGTGTGTTATTATTACTATGGTTATGCCTAATTTTTTGTTGATTTCTTTTAGCAGTTTAAGAATTTCGCGCGTTGTAAAGCTGTCGAGAGCCGAAGTTGGCTCGTCGCAAAGCATAATTTTGGGCTTGGTAGCTAAAGCACGTGCTATTGCCACACGCTGTTTTTGTCCACCAGATAGTTGCACAGGATATGATTTTAATTTATCCGATAAATCAACTACTTCGGCAAGTTCGGCACATCGTGCCTTTATGTAGGGCTTTTTTTCTTTGATAAGCTCTAATGGGAACGCAATATTTTTTTCAACGTTGCGTTGTGCAAGCAAGTTAAACCCTTGAAAAACTGTACCAATATTTTTTTTAATGGCGTTGGCATCGCGCGGTGTTATGGTGCTTACGTCGGCGTTTAATATTTTAATTTCGCCGCTTGTTGGCTTTTCTAGTAAGCCCATTAACTTTAGCATTGTACTTTTGCCAGCGCCGCTTTTGCCTACAATTCCAAAAATATCGCCCTCGGATATATCCAAAGTAACGCCTAGCAAGGCATCAACTTTATTGCCATATATTTTTGTAACATTGTCAAGACTAATCACATTATATACGCCCCATTCTACATATCTTAAGATACTGCCAGTATAGCACAAGTTGAAAATGTTGTCAACAGCCGTAAAACTGGTATTTTTAACAAAAATTTATTACGAAAACAAAATATATTTATATTCGCCCAAAACCGCTTGCATTTTTGTTAATGCTTTTGTATGTATTTGTGAGGTTCGGGACTCTGATACACCTAAAATTTTACTAATTTCTCGCAATGGTAACTCTTCAAAATAGTAAAGAGTTACTAATATTCTTTCACGTTCGTTTAATTTTTCTATTGCTTGCTCTAACATTTTTTTAATTTCTTGGTTGTCAGAATGACCTTCAGGCGTGTCAGAATATTGTCCCTCAAAATCCATATCGTAATTTGCAATATAGTTGTCCAAAGATATAAGTGAATGTGTCGCCGATTCGTTTGTCATTTGCGTAAGTTCGGCTAACGAGATGTTCATGTAATTGGCAAGTTCGGCGGTGCTTGGTTCGTGACCTAACTCGGCTTCCAGCTGCTGGCGAGATTGCTCTAGCTTTTTTTGCTTTCCTCGCAATGTTCGCGGAACCCAATCCTGGCTACGCACAGCGTCAATAATTGCGCCACGGATTCGCACAGCGGCGTAAGTTTCAAATTTAACGCCTTTAACCATGTCAAATTTATCGATAGCATCAATAAGACCAAAAATTCCACTGCTAATTAAATCGTCAAAATCCATGTGTTGTGCTAAATGTATAGCTAATCTGCCAGCTACATATTTTACCAAAGGTGCATATTTTAATATAAGATGTTCCCTAATTTCTGGGCTGTGTGTTTCGTGATATTGTTGCCATATATCCTTTGTGTCCTCCATAAATATACCCCCTTTTGACACGCTTTATATATATTATACCAAACAAAGTTTACAAATTAAAATTTGTTTGGTATAATTTAACAAGAAAGGATGTGTTTTTATGACAATTCCAACTATATTGCAAAATAATAATCCGCTTGTAAATCAAAATAATCCGCTAATGAAACAAAATCAACGCGGCGGCAGAAATTCCTTACGAGACAGCATAATACAAAGCAGGATAAGAGAACAAGAAACGGAACAGCGAATCCGCGAACGTGAAGATGAACGTATTGCGGAAATCAACGAAAGAATCAACGAAGTACGCAATCGTGCCTTTAACAGCAATTCTAACGAAAGTCGGGAATCTATTCAAAGTCAAATTGATGCTTTGGACGACATGATTACCGCAATTAGGGAAAGCCGTGCCAACCGTGAAAATTTGCAAGCGGAGCGCGAACTGGAACGTCAGCAACTGCTAATCGAAGAAGCCACACAAGTAAGAGAACTATCTGCAAGGCAGGAAGAAGAAGAGCCAGAAACTCCCGAAGAGGCAAACGAAATGCACCAACGCAACACAATAAGAAGTTTAACAATTATCGCCGCCGCACAAGATAGAGTTGCCTCGATGCGCCATAATGTAGCAACAATGACAGGCGAAGCAGGTCAGCTTTCTCGTGCAATGAGCAGCGAAAACAGCAATTATGTAAAAATAGGCACAATTTGGCGCGGCGGCGGTGGCAGAAACGAGATGATTCACGCCGAGCAAGCAGGTTTTGGCGGCGACGATTATCGTAACCAACATTTAGGCAAACTAAACAGGGGAATCTCTCAAACAAACTCGGCGATACAATCTGCTATAAGTACAATTTACCGCGAAAGCCAGCAAATGCAACAAAGTCAGCTTGTAACAAATAACCAAAACGAACAAGATGACCAAAACAATCAAAACGAAGAAGAAAATAGGCAATCTGAAGAGTATTTAGTATAATTTTGGAGTGTTAGCGGGCGGATATTGTTCGCCCGCATTTTTTATAAAATAACAATAAAGGAGAAATAAAAATGGGTACAGGAAAAGCTACTGGCAAAAGAATAAAATTTGACGATTTATACGACCAATTTCCACTAAAATGGGTGGTAATTACTAATACAGACATTGTCAACGGAAAAATTGAAACTTGCGAATTTTACGCCCCATACGAAACAGAGGACGAGGCTTATGACGGCTTAAGTGCCGCCTTTGCAGAGGGCTTTTTATGTGCGGGAGTTTATTGGATGATAAAGGAGGAGGATCAATATGAAACTACTATTATCGCTACACCTATAGCATAAATATACAATAAAAATTTAATAAAATCAATTATAAAAAGGAGAAATAAAAATGGGTACAGGAAAAACTACTGGCAAAAGAATAAAATTTGACGATTTATACGACCAATTTCCACTAAAATGGGTTGTAACAACTAATGCAGACATTGTCAACGGACAAACTGACACTTGCGAATTTTATGCTGCATACGAAACCGAAGAGGAAGGATATGACGGCTTAAGTGCCGCCTTTGCAGAAGGCTTTTTATGTGTTGGGATAGATTGGATGATAAAGGAGGAGGATCAATATGAAACTACTATTATCGCTACCCCTATATTTTAAGCATACAATGAAAGTTAAATGCTTTCTTTATTCGGATAATCCTAGTAATAAAAGTTGGAAAGAAATTGAATATATTCCGCTAAGATTACTCATTGATACTGGAGCATCTCAAACTGCTATAACGAAAAATATTCTTATCAAAATGGGCTATACCAACTTCAAAAAATCCAATGTGAAAAAAATAACTGCAACAGGGCTTGCCACATTTGAAACAACAAATGTGGCAAGATTATCCATTGCAAAAGAATACGCTTTTTCCAACCTCGAAGTGGAAGTTTTGGACTGGTCAAATACCGCACTTCATGGCGTAATCGGAATGGACGTTTTATCCCAATTTTATATTTATTCCGATAAAAAAACCTTTACAATTCAAAGTCAACCTATTATTCTTAACGAAACTGAAAAAGACCAAGAAATAAGCAGATTAACCGAACAAAACGCCATTTTAGAAAATCGCATTAAGCAACTCGAAAATAATTTAAGTGCTTAATAAAAAAATAAAAAATTAAAAAACAAAAAAATCTTTCCAAACCATTTACAAAAAAATTTTTATATGCTACACTAAAATAGTTGAACAAACATTCAATCATTCGAACTATCTAGGAGAATTATTATGCAAAAAGGAAAAATAATTGACAGCTATTGCACCGTTATACATCAAGATGTCGTTAATAACGTGAGTGCAAAAATGCTTGAAGAAGAAAATTTTTACGAGCTATCCAACTTTTTTAAGTTGTTCGCCGATAACACACGCCTAAAAATTTTGTGGGCGTTATCTTGTGAGGATATGTGCGTTTGCGATATTGCCGCTTTACTTAACATGACAAAATCGGCTGTATCTCATCAGCTAAAATTGTTGCGGCTTGCTAATGTCGTAAAATTTAGCAAACAAGGAAAAGTTGTTTATTACTCTTTGGTGGATTGCCACATAAAAGATATTTTTGACAAAGGTTTAGAACACACATTAGAATAACCTTGCAAATTTTTTTACTCTAATAGTTCAATGATTGCTCAACTATTAAAATTAAAAGGAGTGTACACCATGAAAAAAGAATTTGTATTACAAGGACTAAATTGTCCTCATTGTGCCGCAAG
Source organism: Bacillota bacterium (assembly GCA_009778185.1). Classification (GTDB taxonomy): domain Bacteria; phylum Bacillota; class Clostridia; order Lachnospirales; family WQUN01; genus WRKG01. The sequence goes on along the minus strand of WRKG01000193.1, from coordinate 4,759 downwards.
CATCGAAAAATCTCTTGCTAAAACCAAGGATATTATTTCTGTTAATGTGAATTTATCCACAAGTCTGCTTTATGTGGAATTTGCCGATAATATCGCAAATATCCAAAAAATTGTGGAAGAAACCGTGCATAGCCACGAATCCGATATATTTGTCGTGGAAAAAACCCACGCCGCTCATAATCACGAACATCACGAACACGCCAAAAAATCCATAATTTGGCTAATTTTGGGAGCAACCATTTTTACATCGGGAATAATTTTTTACAACATTAACAATTATGTTTCCATTGCCTTGTTTACTGCAAGTTACTTGCTTTTGGGAACAGACGTTATTTTATCCGCCGCAAAAAATATCATAAAGGGAAATTTGTTTGACGAAAATTTTCTTATGGGAATTGCGACAATCGGCGCGTTCGCAATAGGCGAATTTGCAGGGGCTGCAACCGTTATGTTGCTGTACCAAATCGGCGAGTTCTTCCAAGATAAAGCGGTTCGTGCATCCAAAAAAGGAATCGCCGATTTAATGGATATTCGCCCAGATTACGCAAATCTGCAACAATCCGACCAAACCACAAAAAAAGTATCTCCCGAAAATGTGGCGGTGGGCGATATAATTATCGTAAAACCTGGCGAAAAAATCCCGCTGGATGGCACAATTTTAAGCGGCGAAGCAATGCTCGATACATCGGCATTAACAGGGGAATCTGTGCCGCGAAAAGCAACGACGGGCGATTCTGTTTTGTCGGGCTGCATTAACCAAAACGGCGTTTTAACCGTGCAAGTAACACAAGTTTTCGGCGAATCTACCGTTAGCAAAATTTTGGATTTAGTTCAAAATGCCGCCAACAAAAAAGCCAAACTAGAAACTTTTATCACAAAATTTGCAAAATGGTACACGCCGATTGTCGTGATTTTGGCGGTGCTTTTGGCGGTTGTTCCTCCGCTATTTTTCGGCGGAATTTGGCAAGATTGGATTTATCGTGCTATTATTTTGCTGATAATTTCTTGTCCTTGTGCGTTGGTGCTGTCCATTCCGTTGGGATTTTTCGGCGGAATCGGTGCATCTTCCAAAAAAGGAATTTTAGTAAAAGGTGGCAACTTTTTAGAGGCTTTGGCAAATTTGGATACCGTAATATTTGACAAAACGGGAACGCTTACCAAAGGCGTTTTTAAGGTGGTCAACATTCAGCCAACAAACAATTTTACGGAAGACAAGCTATTGCAGTTGGCAAGTTTTGCCGAAAGTTTTTCTAGCCATCCGATAGCGGTTTCGATTTGCAAGGAATACGGAAACGCCATTGACAAATCCCAGTTAAGCGGCTACAACGAAATATCTGGTTACGGAGTGAGCGTTCTGCACGAGAACAAGCTAATTTTGGCAGGAAACGAAAAACTTATGCACCGAGAAAATATCCCATTTACCGAAAATTCCGAATTTGGCACAAAAGTTTACATTGCGGTGGACAACACTTTTGTTGGATCGATTGTCATCTCCGATGAGATAAAATTGGACAGTAAAAATGCTATATCTCAACTAAAAAAAATGGGTGTTCGCAAAATTGCCATGCTTACAGGCGATACGCAAGCCGTTGCAGAAAATATAGCAAGCCAACTGCAAATTGACGAAGTCCATTTTAGCTTGCTACCGCAGGATAAAGTTGCCAAATTGGAAAAATATACCCAAGAAAAACATCCCAAAAAAGCCGTTGCTTTCGTTGGAGACGGCATAAACGATGCTCCAGTTTTGGCAATGGCAGATGTCGGCATTGCAATGGGCGGACTAGGCAGTGATGCCGCCATCGAAGCCGCCGACGTTGTGCTAATGACCGACGAACCCCAAAAATTAGCCGATGCAATAACCGTTGCAAGGTTTACTCGCAAAATTGTTTGGCAAAATATAATTTTTTCGTTGGCTGTGCAAATAATTTTTATCGTGCTAGGTGCAATGGGCGTTGCAAGCATTTGGGAAGCAATTTTTGCAGATGTTGGCGTGTCTCTTTTGGCGGTGTTGAATACTTTGCGAATTTTGCGGGTATAAAAAATGGGGTTGTTGGAAAATAAACAGATTGTTGCAATATAATAGAATATTACGATAAATGTTGTTAAAAAAGAATAAAATATTGCGGATTTATGATAAATGACAGGTAGGGGCGGATATTATCCGCCCGTATTTTCGTCAAATTGAAATATTCCAAATTTGCAATATTTCAATATTTTGCAATCCTCTTTTTTGTTAGACAAAACACTTGCAAAAATCCCAATAAATATATAAAATATTATATGCGACACTAAAAACAGATTTATGCTAACCCAAATCATTAAAAAAATAGCGGGTCAAGGGCGCGCGCGTCCTTGCGGGTGTGGGCAGCCTGCCCGCCGGCAGGCGGGCGCCCACGGTTTTAATGTTTTGACTTAGAAAAGAGGATTTTAATGGGATTGATAGAAAAGATTTTTGGAAGTTATAGTGAGAAAGAGATTAAGCGGATTGAGCCGATAATATCAAGTATAGATAAATTGGGCGAAGAATTAAAGCGGCTTTCGGATGAGGATTTAGCCAAAAAAACGCCATATTTTAAGGAACGTTTACGTAGTGGCGCAACTTTGGACGATATTTTGCCCGAAGCTTATGCCGTTTTGCGCGAGGTAAACGACCGAGTTACAGAGGGCAAACGCCATTTTAGCGTGCAACTGCTCGGTGGCGTGGTTTTGCACCAGGGACGCATTGCCGAAATGCGTACTGGCGAAGGTAAAACCCAAACCGTGCTTTTGCCCCTTTATTTGAACGCCTTGGAAGAAAAAGGTGCTCATCTTGTTACGGTAAACGAATATTTGGCGGGATACCATGCCGAACTTGCGGCGAAAGTTTTCGAACGCCTTGGAATGACCGTCGGCTGCATTATGCACAGTATGACGGGCGACGAACGCCGCGCCGCTTATGCTTGCGACATCACGTATTCCACCAACAACGAACTGGGATTTGACTATCTGCGTGATAACATGGTTGTTTTTCAAAAGGATAAAGTGCAACGTGGCTTGCATTACGCCATTATTGACGAAGTGGATTCCATTTTGATTGACGAGGCCCGTACGCCGTTGATTATTTCTGGCAGCGGCAGTAAATCTACCATGCTTTATAAAGTTGCTGACCAATTTGCGAAAACGCTCCGAAAAGGGCGTATTATCAACGAACAAGAGGCGCTAAATCCCATATTACGTGCGGAAATGGAAGAAGAGGGCGATTATATAGTTGACGAAAAACAAAAAACCGTAACCTTAACTCAACAGGGAATCGGCAAAGCGGAACGCTATTTTGCGGTAGAAACGCTCTCGGATCCCGATAATATGGAACTTTTGCGGCACACAAACAACGCTTTGAAAGCAAACTACAATATGCACCGTGATGTCGATTATGTTGTGCAGGAAAACGAAATTGTCATAGTTGACGAATTTACAGGGCGGTTAATGCCTGGTCGCCGCTATTCGGACGGCTTACATCAAGCCATCGAAGCAAAAGAGGCGGTAAAAGTTCAACGTGAAAGCCGAACGCTCGCCACAATCACGTTTCAAAATTTCTTCAATAAATATAAGAAGAAAGCTGGCACAACGGGAACAGCGTTGACGGAAGAGGGCGAATTTCGCGAAATTTACGGGATGGACGTTGTGGTTATTCCCACAAATCGCCCAATGATACGCACCGATCACTCGGATGTTGTTTACAAAACCGAAGCCGCCAAAAATCGCGCAATTATCCGAGATATTGAAGAAAGCCACAAAAAACAGCAACCTGTTTTAGTCGGCACAGTTTCCATTGAAAAATCGGAAACGATTAGCAAATTGCTGAAAAAAACGGGCATAAAACACGAAGTTTTGAACGCCAAGCAACACGCGCGCGAGGCGGAAATCGTAGCTTTGGCAGGTCAACCTGGAGCTGTTACAATAGCAACAAATATGGCTGGTCGTGGAACGGATATAATGCTTGGCGATGGCGTAGTTTTAAGCGGCGGCTTGAAAATAATCGGAACAGAACGCCACGAATCGCGCCGCATAGATAATCAGTTGCGCGGTCGTGCGGGTCGGCAGGGCGATCCTGGCGAGTCGCGGTTTTACGTTTCGCTGGAGGACGATTTAATGCGACTGTTCGGCGGCGATCGTGTGCAAAAAATTATGGATTTTGTCAAACTAGATGAGGACGATGTTATCGAGCACAAAATGTTGTCGAAGGCAATCGAAAACGCACAAAAAAAGGTTGAAGGCAACAATTTTGGCATTCGCAAGCACTTGTTGCAGTACGACCAAGTTATGAACGAACAGCGCGAGGTAATTTACGGCGAACGCAACAAACTAATCGCTGGCGAAGATTTGCAGGATAACGTTATGACAATGCTAAAAAGTGTTATTTCTCGTGCAGTTGACAGTTGCACCGCCGAAAGTGAACTTCCCGAAGAATGGGAACTTGGCAGGTTGAACGAGCAGCTTGTGTTGATTTATCACAAGCCCGTTGCTGTGCTATCCAAAGAGGAACAAGAGACAATTACCAAAGAACAGCTAAAACAACGGCTTTATAACGAGGCAGTGGAAATCTATCGCCAAAAGGAAAACGAATTTACATCGGAAATAATGCGACAGGCGGAACGTGCGTTAATGTTGCGAGTTGTCGATCAGCGGTGGATGAACCACATCGACGACATGGACCAAATGCGGCAAAGTATCGGCTTGCGAGCGTACGCCCAACGAGATCCGCTGATAGAGTACAAATTTC
>WRKG01000192.1 GCA_009778185.1 Bacillota bacterium | reverse complement strand
GAGGTTTTGGGTGTGGCTTGCGGACGAGTTACAGGCTAAACACAAAAATTCCCGCTACAATTAGGAGCATTCCTAATATTTGGCGTTTGTTAAGACGTTCCTTTAAGATAATCCAGCCTAAAACGGCAACAAAAATATAGCCAGTTGCCTCTAACATTGGAGCAAGCGACAGCGGAATATACCGTAAAGTGTACATACTTAACAAAGTGGCTATTCCGAACAAGCCGTATGCACCAACAACCCAACGGTTAAGATATTCTTGTATAAAATTTTTGTAACTTTTTTTGGTGGCGTGTTTTAGCAGCATTTGCGAACACGAGGCAATAAACGAGCCTGTAACCATTAAAAGTGCGTATCCCAAAATATCGTTCATTTTATCACCACCAAAAGCATTCCAATAATTACCATAACTGCACCGATTGCCATTTGCAAAGTAATTATCTCTGAGAAAAATACTACCGCCCAAAGCATTCCTAATAATACGGTGATTGCCCGCGCGCCGTATGCGGTTGTCAGTGGTACTTTTTTTAGCACTTGTTGCCAAATAATTGCGTAAACGCCCAACAAAGTTAAAGCCGCAAAATATCGCCATAATGCCGAAAACGACACTAACGGAAATCTGCCAGCCCAACTGGACATTACCAAACTTAATGAATATATCACAAAATTACCGTACATAACGGCGTAAATTTTGGCTTTTGATTTCATGTTGTCCACCAGATTATTCTACCAAAATTGGATTAAAATTTTCGTGCCAAGGTAAACCCCATTTATTGAGAGCGGTCATAAATGGATCTGGGTCAAATTGTTCAACGTTAAAAACGCCTGGCTTTTGCCACGTGCCATTTAGCAGTAGCATTGCGCCAATCATTGCAGGAACGCCCGTTGTATAAGAAATTGCTTGCGATTCAACTTCTTTGTAGCAATCTTGGTGATCGCAAACGTTGTATAAATAGTAATTTACAGGGTTTCCGTTTTTTACACCGCTAAAAATACAGCCTATGTTGGTTTTACCGACCGTTCGCGGGCCCAACGTTGCGGGATCGGGCAAAACGGCTTTCAAAAATTGGAGCGGTACAATTTTTTGTCCCTCAAAATCAATCGGCTCGATTGCGGTCATTCCGACATTTTGCAAGCATTGCAAATGGGTCAAATAACTTTGACCAAAGGTCATAAAAAAGCGGATTCGCTTAATTCCAGGAATATTGATAGCAAGCGATTCCAGTTCTTCGTGATACAGCAGATACATATCTTTTTTACCAATTTGAGCAAAATCGTATTCTCGTTTAATTTCCATTGGTTTGGTTTCTATCCAGTTGCCATTTTGCCAGTATCTGCCGTTTGCGGTTACTTCTCGGATATTTATTTCGGGATTAAAGTTTGTTGCGAACGGATAACCGTGATCGCCGCCGTTTGCATCTAAAATATCGATATAATGAATTTCGTCAAAGTGATGTTTTAGAGCATACGCACTAAAAACGCCCGTAACGCCAGGATCGAACCCGCAGCCTAAAATTGCTGTAAGTCCTGCCTTTGCAAAACGCTCGTTATACGCCCATTGCCATTTATACTCAAATTTGGCGGTATCTAGCGGTTCGTAGTTGGCTGTATCCAAATAATGTTTGCCCGTTGCCAAACAGGCATCCATTATAGTTAAATCTTGATACGGCAACGCCAAATTTATTACAATTTGCGGATTATATTCATTTATAAGTGCAACTAACTGCGAAACGTCGTCCGCATTTACTTCCGCTGTAGCTATTTTTGTGGCTGTGCCAATTTCTTCCAACCGACTTTTCAAAGCATCACACTTACTTTTTGTCCGACTTGCTATCATAATTTCACTAAAAACCTCACTATTCTGGCAACATTTCCGAATAGCAACGCTAGCAACGCCACCACAACCAATTATCAAAGCTCTCATTTTATTCCTCCTAAACATTAAAACCTTGGGCGCTGCCCAAACCCGCAAGGACGCGCGCGCCCTTGACCCGCTATTTTTTATTTGCCGTAGGGGCGGATAATATCCGCCCGTTATGCTTGTGGACGGATATTACCTGCTCGTCCGACAGGCGGGTCCGCCCCTACATTTTGCACAAATGCAAATTTTTATTCTACACAAATGCAATTTTCATTCTGCACAAATGCAATTTTTATTCTGCACAAATGCAATTTTCATTCTGCACAAACGCAATTTTGTATTCTGCACAAACGCAATTTTTCATTCTGCAAAAATACAAATTTTCAACCCGCAAATTACTCCGCAATTACCAACAACAATTCACGGATAATTTTACACGCTGCAGCTGTGGAAATTCCGCTTGTATCGTATGGCGGAGATAATTCGCATACATCACAAGCTATTATATCAAATTTTTGCAACTTTAGTATAGCTTTATGTAAATCGTTGAAAGATACGCCGCCTGGTTCGGGCGTGCCTGTACCTGGAAATACTGCTGTATCTAGCACATCTAAATCTAGCGAAAAATATATTGGAATTTTTTCTAAATTTTGTGAACTTTCCACAAAATTTTTGAAATTTTCTAATGTAAATTTGTGCATATTGGTGTTTTTTTCTGCGAAGGCAAATTCTGTGATGTCGCCCGAGCGGATTCCAAACTGGTGAAGTTTGCCCGTTTCTCCCAATAATTCGTGGCAACGGCGCATTACTGTTGCATGAGACAATTTTTCGCCGAGATATTCATCTCGCAAGTCGGCGTGTGCATCAAAGTGAATTATGTGCAAGTTGGGATATTTTTTTATTGCGGCACGCATTGCACCCAAAGTACATAAATGTTCTCCGCCAATCATAAACGGAATTTTTTCGGCTTGCAAAATTTGTGCAGTTTGCTGCTCGATAATGTTCAGCATTTTGGGAACATTGCCAAAAGGCAGTTCTAGGTCGCCCAAATCGGTTACTTTTATTTGGGATAAATCTTTATTTTGGTACGGGCTGTAAGTTTCCACGCCAAAAGAATCGGCTCTTATTGCCTTGCCTGCAAACCGCGCACCTGGTCTAAATGAAGTTGTGCCGTCAAACGGAGCGGTAAACATCACAATTTTCGCCAGCGAGTAATCGCTATCGCAACCCATAAATGTATCTTTTTGCATTATGTACATCTCCATTTATAAATTAAATTACTATTTGATTTTATCATAAATTTTGGTATAATGAAAAGACAAATTATTTGTTACAGAAAGGTGGCAACAATTTTTGGATAACGATTATAAAAAGTATTGTGATATGCTAAACGAGCAGTTTGTAGAACCTTTTAACGAGTTTTACAAAAATGCAGATGAAAAAATGCGCAAGCAAATACAACCTTATGTCAACAACATATATCGCCGTTGGAATTATTCTGCTTTTATCGAGAATGCGTATCTTACGCCAGCTAGCGTAAACGAAATGCTTAACCACGAGTTTAACCGCGAACCTAGCTTACTGCCAACAGTAACATTACAGGAACAGCCGCAATTTGCCAACTTTAAGTTTGATTATACAAGCTATTCGTTGCAAAATCATCCCATAATAGCCGATTTGCTGACTGTTTTTGAACTTTGCCAGCCTATCATAAATCTTAAAAATATCGAGCAAGTGCCTAATGAAGTTTTGTCTCCAATGGCACAAGTTGTACATATAAACGATTCTTTTTACGTTTTGTTTTTGTTAAACTTGCTAGTGGAACTTGATTTATTGATAAAACTTCCGTCCATTCACACGGAAAATTATCAACCTAAAAAAGATGTATCCGATTTTTTTGATTCACCTGATATTTTCGAAATAATTGTTGATACTACGGTAAAAATGGCGGCTCGTTCGTTAAATGCGTTGTTTCCTATCGAAAATATAACGGTTTTTAGCGAAGAATATTTGTATAAATCTATAAAATACGTGGCAAATACGGACGACTTTTTTTTAACCCTGTTCGAATTTTTTGGGATAAACCCCAGCGATTTGCCCGTTTTAGATGCTTTTCCCAATAATTTGGACGGAGTTAGCGAAAAATTTTTGTTCGATTTGAGCATAATTTCTGGCACATATATTTTGGGAATGATGTTAGATAAATTTTTGTTTACTCCGTTTGGCTATTATTTGAGAATCATCCGACCATTTTATACTCGCCCGTTCATTTTTGAAGAGGATGTTGCCGAAGTGCTGAAAAATTTCGAACTCAACAATATGTCCGAAAAACTCGGTGCAGATGGCGATGGCTTAGAAATGGCTTTTTATGCTCCTTGTAGCTGTTTTCATCTTACCGATTTGGGCATCGAATATTTTCAAGTTGAACGCGACGAAAATAATTATTTAGATATTGGTGGACAAAGTTTTAACTTTTCCAATATTGCACCTTTGTTTGAATTTGCAATGTTTTCGCAAGTGCGAACCGCCAAAATTCCGCAACGGCAAATGTTCGAGCCAGAAATATGCGTATATTCACTAAAAGTACAATACAGCAAAGATTCGCAATTATGGCTTAACATAGATGTATCTGATACAACCGATTTGCACACTTTATTTGCAGAATTATCTCATTATTTTGATTTTAATATAAATGCAAAATATGTGTTTTCGCTAACAGAAAAAGAAAGCCCGTTCACAGGATATTTTTCGCCAAATCAACCGCAAATGCCAAAAAGCGCAGCCAAGCACAATCTCGCCGATTTAGATGTTGACGATGGGCAAACTATATTCTTGTACATTCAGCAAGTTTTGCCTAGCAAAAAAATTATAAAATACAAATGGCTTTTGGAAGTTGAATCGATTCACAGCGGGAAATATAATGTAGCATATCCTGAAGTAACAAAATTGTGCAAAGCCTTGCAAGAGGAATAAAAACAGCAACATTATCTTAAGCATTAAACACTAAAAATTAGGAGGAAACCCTTATGAAAGTAGGATTAGTAGGATTAGGAATGATGGGAAGTGCCCACTTAACTAATTACGAAAAAATGAAAGAAAATAACACAGGAATAGAATTAGTAGCAGTTTGTGATGTAGATGCCGAAAAATTAAGCTCTACCGAGGCGACAGCTGGCAATTTGGATGTCAGCAAAAAAAAGCTAGATCTTTCCCCTTACAAACTTTATTCCGATATGGAAGAAATGATTAAAGCCGAAAATTTGGATTACGTAGATTTGTGCTTGCCAACCTTTTTGCACGCTCCGCTCGCAATAAAGGCAATGGAAATGGGTTTGCACGTATTTTGCGAAAAACCAATGGCTCGCAATTCGGCGCAATGCACCGAAATGATAGAAACCGCCAAACGTACAGGCAAAAAGCTAATGATTGGACATACTTTGCGTTATTGGGATGCTTATGTGTTCGCCAAAAATTACGTTGAAAACGGCACTTTTGGCAAATGTTTAGGTGCGTATTTTTATCGTGGCGGCTCAACGCCAATTTGGTCTTGGGATAACTGGCTGCTCGATGACGAACGTTCGGGCGGTTGCTTGCTCGACCAACATATCCACGATGTTGACACAATAGTTTGGATGTTCGGCTTGCCAAAATCAGTCAGTACATCTGCACTTAATGTGGTAAAGGGCAGCGGCTTCGATATTGTTTCTACCAATTATATTTACGAAGACGGCAAAATGGTAAACGCACAAGATGACTGGACAATAAACGGCGGTTCGTACGTTTTTAGTATGCTCTTTCGCATGAATTTTGAAAAAGGGGCTTTAATATTCGAAAATGACACTTTGACTGTGCATCCCGAAGGCGACAAAACCTACAAGCCAAAATTTGACGGAAAAAACGCCTATTACGAAGAAATAATCCTGTTCAACAAACTGTTAAACGGCGAAGAAAATTTTGACTATATAAAATTGCTAGAAAGCCACAAACAAACCATAATTTTAGCAGAAGCAGAAGTAAAATCGGCTAAAAATCACGGGCTTTTGCAGGAGGTAATTGTGTGAAAAAGGCAATAAATTACTGGGCTTTTGCAGGAAAGCCCATAAAAGAAAGTATGCTGTTGGCAAAACAAGCTGGTTTTGACGGAATTGAGCTAACTTTAGAAGAAAACGGACAAACTGGGCTAAATTCGACCGCCGCCGATTGGGAAGAAATTGCAAATTATGCAAAAGAAATAAATTTGCTTATCCCAAGCGTTGCAACTGGCTTACATTGGGGAAATCCCATTACTTCGGACAATGCAACGGTTCGGCAAAAAGCTATTCAAATAGTAGAAACTCAACTAAAAATGGCGAAAACACTCGGCGCGGACACAATTTTAGTTGTGCCTGGTTTGGTTGCCGCCATTTTTATGCCCGATTTTACGCCTGTTCGTTACGATATAGCCTACGACCGCGCATTAGATGCCTTTAACCAATTAAAATCCCAAGCAGAATCCGCCAAAATAACTATCGGATTAGAAAACGTATGGAATCAATTTTTATTGTCTCCTTTAGAAATGCGTGATTTTATCGATAAAATTGGCAGTCCGTACGTAAAAGTATATTTTGATGTTGGCAACGTAATTTACATCGGCTACCCAGAACAATGGATCGAAATTTTAGGTAACCGCATATGTAAAATCCATTTTAAGGACTACAAACGTGCAATCGGCGGATTAGACGGCTTTGTAGATATTTTAGAGGGCGATGTAAATTGGCAAAACGTAATGTCTACCTTAAAAGCCATAAATTACGACAACTGGCTAACTGCCGAAATTTCCCCCAACCAATCACTAGAAAATACCGCAACCGCAATGAACAAAATAATGAAAATGTAAACCAAATGTAAACCAAAATAGCGGGTCAAGGGCGCGCGCGTCCTTGCGGGTGTGGGCAGCGCCCACGGTTTTAGGAGGTAAAAATGAGTAATATTGATGTTTTGAGTATGTGCTTGAGAAATTTGTTTAAGAGGAAGTTGAGAACTGTGTTGACAATGTTGGGCGTTGTTATTGGAACGGTTGCTATTGTGGTAACTGTTTCGTTGGGCTTAGCGGTCGATTTGCGGTTTCAGCAGCAAATTGAGGGAATGGGCGATGCTACTATTGTTACAGTGCAAAACCCAGCTAATCGTTTTGGTGGCGGAATGACCTTTATGGGCGGCGGCGTTGTTACGGTAATTGGCGATACGCAACAAAATCAACCCGAATTTTTGGATTTAGATGCCGATGCGGTTCGTATGTTCGAAAATATTCCTGGCGTTGTTGCTGTTGCCCCAACAATAGAAACCCAACTGCACTTTCGAAGCGGTAATTACGGCGTTTTGTGGATGAATGTTATTGGCGTTCCACCTGCGGCAATGTCCGCTTTGGCATACAATGTGGACGAAGGTCGGCTATTGCAAGATGGCAACAACCTCGAAGTAGTTTTCGGCACAAGAGCAGAATCTCGTTTTTTTGAGTTGACAGGAAATATGTGGTGGAGCGAACGCTCCTGGCAAGCCGCAATGGGCGAAGAAATTGAACCGCTAATCGATATTTGGTCCGATAGAATAAATATGTCCCATAACCAAAATTTGGTTTTTAACGAAAATCAAGCACAAGATTTAGCTTTTGGCGATACCGAGTCAACTAATATTGTTCGTCCTTTGCCTGTCAATGTCGTTGGGCTTTTGGCAGAAACTGGCAACTGGTCGGTTGACGAAGGCGTTTTAATGGATATAAATATGGTTCATCGTATGCGAACCGAAGCGGATGCAGCTCAACGTCAACAGCAAAATGATTCCGTTGCAATGGATGACTCTTTTGGGTGGATAAATTTGCGTAACAATAGTGCCGCAAGCACCAACTTTGATTTTGCCTATGTTCGTGCCGCCGATATTGACACGGTTTCGGAAGTACATCGCCAAATTGAAGAAATGGGCTTTCCTGCAAGCTATAACGCCCAATGGTTGCAACCATGGCGCGAAATGGCACAAAGTAATCAGCAAATGTTAGGCGCAATCGGAGCAGTTTCGCTGTTTGTAGCGGCAATCGGAATCGCAAACACAATGGTAATGTCAACCTACGAACGCACACGAGAAATTGGCGTAATGAAAGTTATCGGTGCATCTATTTCGGATATAAAAAAATTATTTTTGATTGAGGCGGCTATGATTGGCTTGTTTGGCGGACTTTTAGGCGTTGCCTTTAGCTATTTGGCATCCTATTTGCTAAATAATCATTCGCAAGTTGCATTTTTGGGCGGTATGATTGATTTTATTGGTGAAGATGGTGCGGTTGTTTCGTTGATAACTCCGTGGTTGAGCGGCGTTGCGTTGCTGTTTGCAGCGTTGATTGGCTTGGTTTCGGGATATTTTCCTGCTCGGCGCGCCACAAAATTAAGTGCGTTAAATGCAATCCGAACGGAGTAAAAGCCAAAATTGCATATTGTTTGAAAATTTCATATATAATTGAACATCTATAATCAAAATAAAAATAGGCTGTTGTAGAAAAACAGGCGGATATTATCCGCCTGTTTTTTTTGTTAAATTGATTTACTATATCCGCTCGTTGCCAACCACAATTTTAATATATTCGAACAACTTAAAAATATGCTGTTGTAGAAAAACGGGCGGATATTATCCGCCCCTACGATTGTGATTTGTATTAACGAATAATATCCACCCAAACGTTTGACAATTTGTATGTACAAATAATATCCACCCAAATGTTTGGTGATTTGTAGGGGCGGATATTATCCGCCCGTTTTTCTACAACAGCCTATTTTTAAGTTGTTTGAGTATATATGCTACAATTTTATCAATTTACCCAAAAATAATTATCAACATAAAAAAGACACACATTCAATTCAAAAAAATTGGTGTGTGCTTTTTTAGTAAGCTAACAAAATTTTATTAACAAGTCGGGGTGACAGGATTTGAACCTGCGACCTCCTGATCCCAAATCAGGCGCGCTAGCCAAACTACGCTACACCCCGGCTTTTACAGGAGTCGCCTAGCGAATGACTTTCACTAGACTATAATTATAATAACACAGCTTAAAATAAAATGCAACACTTTTTGAAAAATTTTTTTATTTTTTTCAAAAAAATTTTTTTGCCTAAATTTAGGGCTTTGTAGCAATTTTGATTATAAAAAATTGCATTTTGCAAAAAAATATGTTAAAATTTTTTTATAAAAAAAGAAAGGATTGATAAAAATGAAAAAAAATCTAAAGCCACTGAAAATAATAATTTTGTCAACCGTGATATTGGTTGTGTGTTTTATCACTTTACAAAGTGCAAACATAGTGGCAAATGCTCAACCTGGAACCTCGGAAGATCCGCTAGTTTCGCGGAGTTACCTTGACAGGCGTATTGCCGAGTTGGAGGCTTTCATTTTACAAATGGAAATTCCTGCACAAGTGGAAATTCCCCCGCAAGTAGAAATTCCGCCACCGCCAGCCGCAACTACACGCGAACTTTTCGAAGTGGTTCGTGCCGATGCTGGTAGCATTTTAATCGGCGGAGCAAGCACAGAGATTATTCTTCGGGCTGGCGAGGCATCTGTTGTAGCGGGCCCAAATGGGTTGGCAAATATTACCGCTGGGCATGATATAATGAACGGACAGGCTGTTCCTCTCAATAATTTGCTTATTGTGCCAGCGGCTGATGGGCGCGGCTTGCGATTTCACACGGATTCTTATTTAATGGTGAAAGGCGATTTTACCGTTTCGGTAAATTAGGACAAAATAATGCAGAAAATAGAACTATTATTAGACGGAAGTTTGTTTTTTCGTGGAATTTTGGCTTTTTTTAACGCAATTATCCGCTTTTTTGAGGGCAGTTTTATTGTCCGCCTTTTTATTGCCGATTTTGACGAAACTCGGCTGAAAAATAGCCGTTTTGTCCAGTTTGTTGAGTTTCTGCTTAATAGGTTTCCCAAACTGCAAACCGCAGAAAATTATTTGCCGAATGTTTCAAAATTGCCAAAATTGCCAAAATTGCCAAAATGGTTGCAAGGTAGCTATTTTGCTACAACTTTACCCGCCGCAATGAACACGCCGCTTGCAGGAAATCCCATAAAATGGCTTGTTACAGCCTTTCCTATTTGGGGATTGCTGGCAATTATTATGGCTACTCCGTTTTTGCCCACAATGTTGCTTGCTGGCATGGTTGTAATGGTTTTTGGCGTTGCTTTGTTTGTCTACAACTTCAAATTGGATATTACCGCAACGGCTTTGTTTTTCTATATAATTGTTACTTTTGTAATGGCGTACGGCTCTCTTGCGCCTGCAACTAGCATTCCTATTGCATTTTTGACAACCGCTATAATGCTTTCTTATGTGCTTATGTACACCTGTTTTAGCAGCCGCTCCAGTTTGAATATTGCAATGGCGGTTGTCATTACAATCGCCGCTGTTACTGCATTTATCGCTTTTTATCAAATTTTCATTGGTTATGTCAACATGACTTGGGTTGACCGAGATTTATTTGCCGCTCTTTCGTTGCGTGTTTACTCAACTTTTGGCAACCCAAATGTTTACGGTGCTTACCTACTTTTGGCGATTCCTCTTTCCGCAGGACTTATTTTGTACGTTGAAAAGCCAATTTACAAATTGTACGCACTCGCTGTTACAGGCGTTTTGGTTGTCGCTTTAGCGTTGACATATTCTCGTGGTTGTTATTTGGCTTTGGCTGGTGCGGTATTTTTCTTTATGTTATTGGTGGAAAAACGGCTTATTGTGCTGTATGCCTTGGGTTTGGCGGTTGCTCCGTTTGTTTTGCCCGATAGGATTATCGCACGGCTTGTCAGTATACTAAATTTTGCCGATACGTCAACCTCGTTCAGAATCTCCATTTGGCAGGCTTCGATACGCATTTTGGAGGATTTTTGGATGGCTGGGCTTGGACAAGGCATCGAAGCCTACAATATGGCTTATCCGTTTTATT
>WRKG01000191.1 GCA_009778185.1 Bacillota bacterium | reverse complement strand
ATCCCTTCAGATACGCATATGGAGGGTATAGCACAGTTGGTTAGCGCGCGAGATTGTGGCTCTCGAGGTCGTGGGTTCAAATCCCATTACCCTCCCTAAATCCTAAAAATGCTAAAAAATCCTAAAAATTTCATTCAAAAAGGTGGGCGGATAATATTTGCTCGCTTTTTTGATTGAATTTTTTATATGATATTTTTATGTTTTTTCATATTTACAAAAATTCCACTAGACAAAAAAATTTTCTTGTAATATACTATATATGAAACAATATCGATTGGGAGGTTTTTATGAAAATACTCAAGGTTATAATAATATTGGCTGTATTTGTTGGTTGTGCTGTACAGGCTTCGGAAGAGCCAACTACTTTTAACATACAAATTGCCTATCTGCCTATAACGCACTCGACTGCTCTTATGGTGATGAACGAACAGCAAAGTTACAGCGACGGCGATTATCAAATGGATTTGGTTAGGTTTACTGCTTGGCCCGATGTTGTTGATGCTTTGCGTACTGGCAGAGTTGACGGTGCTAGCATTCTATTTGAAGTTGCTTTGCAGGCAAAATTGGAAGACGATAGTCTCGTTATGCTGTCATTGACACACCGCGACGGCAATGTTATAGTGGTTGACAACGATATTAACACTTACCAAGATTTAATTGGGCGAGTTGTGGCTATTCCTCACAGATTATCCCCGCAAAATACGCTGTTGCAAATGATTTTGGATAGAGAAGGAATTTCTCCGAACGATATTCAAATAATTGAGATAAGCCCCGCCGAAATGCCGTTTTCGATGGCAAGCGGTGCAATTTCTGCCTACATTGTCGCCGAACCTTTTGGATCGGTTGCCGAAAATGCTGGCGTTGGTAGAATCATCGAAACTTCCGAAGATATTTTTCCTAATGCAATTTGTTGTGTGCTAGTTTTTCGTGAGGAATCCATTCGCAACCCAGAACTTCTTGCTTGGATACTCGAAAACTTTGAACGTGCCGCAGAAATAACTCACGCACGCGATTATCGAGTTGTCGAAGTTTTCAAAGAACACGCACGGTTATCAGAAGACGTTATCGAACGCTCTTTAGAACATACAACTTTTCACAACCTAAATTTAACCGAAGAAGAATATTATCAAATTACCGATATAATTTTGCATTACGGTGTTTTGGAGGAAGTTCCCTCCTTTCGCAGCTTTGTTATAGAATAAAATACCGAAAGTAATGAAACGTACAATTTAGAATAGAGGAATCTTGTTATGAGTTATTTGAAGCGGTTTTTAAGCTTCTCTGCTAGTATTTTAATATTGGTCGTAGTTTGGCAAGCGGTGGTTACTTTTGGGCAACAGCCCGAATTTTTAATGCCATCGCCAGGGCGTGTAGCTATTGCTTTATGGGAACTTTTTACCGATGGTTGGCTGTTTGGTCATGTTTGGGTTAGTTTTGTGCGGTTTATTATAGGATATATTGCCGCTTGTGCATTAGCAATGTTCTTGGGCGTTATATTTGGCTGGTTTAGCACTTTGTGGCGTATTGTCGAGCCGATTGTTCTACTGTTAAAGCCAATTTCGCCTATCGCTTGGTTGCCTTTTATTATGCTTTGGTTCGGAATCGGCGATGCTCCCGCTATTTTTACTATTGCAATGGCTAGTTTTTTTCCTATGTTGCTGGCGACGGTGCTTGCAATTAACAGCGTTAGCACATCTTACATGAATGTTGCCGCTAATTTTGGATTAACCAGATTTCAAATTTTATATAAAATTGTGTTGCCTGCCTCGTTTCCTAAACTTGTGCAAGGCTTGCATTCTGCCCTAACTGCCGCCTGGATTTTTTTGGTGGCTGGCGAACTTATGGGAACTAGCGAAGGCTTGGGCTTTTTAATAAATGATGCAAGGCAAAATTTACGTTCCGATTTAATTATGGCAGGAATTGTCCTAATCGGTACGATTGGTTACGTTTTTGATAGGTTTCTTACTTTGGTAGAAAAATATGTAAGTAAAAAATGGGGCGGTGGCTGATGTACATACAAATTGAAAATTTAACGAAAGTGTTTTACGAGGCGAACAAAAAGCCTTTTGTTGTGCTTTCGGATATAAATTTGACCATTAAAAAAAGCGAATTTATTTGCATAATTGGACCTAGCGGTTGCGGAAAAACTGCTCTGCTCAATATTTTGGGCGGATTTGTTCCACCAACCAACGGAAGAGTTCTCATAGATGGCGAAGAGGTCAAAAAGCCGTCTTCGCGGTACGTCAGCATTTTTCAAGATTACAAACTGTTACCTTGGCGAACCGTTCGCAAAAATATCGAACTTGGTTTAGAAAACAAAAAATTATCTCGTGCGCAAATAAACGAGATTGTTGATGCACAAATTCATGCTGTTGGATTATCGGGCTTTGAAAATTATATGCCAGCAACAATATCTGGCGGAATGAAACAGCGCGTTTCGATTGCCCGTGCTTTGGCTGTCGAGCCAGATATTCTTTTTATGGACGAACCATTCGGTGCATTGGATTCCGTTACAAAAGAGACGATGCAACTTAATCTTAAACAACTGCTATCTTCCAAACCTGGCGGAACAACCGTTATTTTTATAACTCATGATGTTGACGAAGCCGTTTTTTTAGCCGACCGTATTCTCGTAATGAGTGCAAAACCTGGCAAAATTAACAATATCATCGAAGTTGACCTGCCGCAACCAACCATGAAATACACACGCTCGTTTAACGCCGTTCGCGACAACGTTATAAAGGAAATGGCTGCTGTTTCTCATAAATAAAGGCAATCAACAGTTGATAAATTGCATTTGTTTAGGTTGACAATTTGCATTTGTTCAAAATGTAGGGGCAGGTAATACCTGCCAATTTATAGTATACGGGCGGATAATATCCGCCCCTACGCTCTAGCAAATTTTTAATATTTAATTCGCATAAAGGCAAACATCGGTTGACAAATTGCGTTTGTTAAGGTTGATAAATCGCATTTGTTCAAAATGTAGGGGCGGATATTATCCGCCCGCAAGCTACAAATTGGCAAATTTTAGGATAGCAAAATGTAAATTTTCAATCCTTAATTCGCATTGTCAAATTAGCAATAAAAAATAAACAGGTCAAGGGCGCTGTTCTTTTGTCCACTGGACAAAATTCAGCCTTGCGGGTTTGGGCAACGTTTGCGGCTTTAATGTTTACAGGTAAATTATGAATACAATTTTTAGCAAGCAGTTAATTTTATATTTGGGAACTTTGGCGATTAGTTTTGCGTTTTTGAGCATTATGCTGTCGCAAGTAATTCGCAATTATGTAACCGAGCAGCGAGTGGAAACCTTGACGGATTCTAGTATACGAGTTTCGCAGGTTTTGGAGGGAGTTACGCATTTTGGAATTTTAGATGTCAATCGTCTTAATAGCGAAGTTTTGGCTATGCAACAGTTTTTGAACGCACGATTGCTTATTATTAGCACCGATTTTACTGTGATAGGTACATCTGGCGGGTTGGTCAACGATAAATTGCCTGTTTATCACGAATCGTTGCAACCGCTTATGCTTGGAAATCCCATAATTACTAACGGCACTTTGGATGGCATTTATTTTGAACCGCTGTTGACAGTTGGACATCCCATTTGGGCTGGCGATAGAGTTGTTGCCGCTGTGCTTGTCAGTACCTCAATGCAAGAACTGGAAACCACCATTACAGAAATGTATCGGTTGGCTTTGCTTTGTTTAATCGGCTCGGCTTTGGTTGCAACCGCACTTATTTACATCTCGTGTTTAACGATAAGCCGCCCGTTGCGACAAATAAACGATGCCGCACGTATTATAGCAAGCGGCGATTTTGAAAAGCGAATTTCTGCCAATTCTCAATTTTCTTCTGCAAAATATACTAAAATTTTTAGTGCAATAAAACCTGTAACAGAAGTTGCACAACTGGCGGAATCGTTCAACAGCATGGCAGAAAGTTTACAGGAACAAGAAAAAATTCAACGCAGTTTTATTTCCAATTTATCCCATGATATACGTTCGCCGTTGACATCTGTGCGTGGCTTTTTGCAAGCTATGCAGGACGGCACTGTTCCGCAAGAAAAGCAGAATTATTACATTAACATTGTAATGGACGAATCCGACAGAATCATCCGACTAGCCAACAACTTGCTAGATATAAACTTTGTTCAAGAAACTTCATTAAATATAACAACGTTTAATATAAGCGAGTTAATCAGAAAAATTGTGTTGACTTTTGAACCACAAGCTACAACGCACAATTTACACATTCAATGCAAATTTGCTCACGAGATTGATATAATTGATGCTGATTATGATAAAATTCAGCGTGTTATTTACAATTTGATTGACAATGCCGTCAAATTTGTTCCGAACGGCGGCGAAATTATCATCGAAACGAACATCGAAAAATCCAATTTGCAGGTTAGCATACAAGACAACGGCAGAGGAATTAGCCCAGCCGACCAAACCAGAATTTTTGAACGATTTTTTAAGGGCGATCAATCTCGTGGCGAAGATAAAATTAGCAGCGGATTAGGGTTGTCAATCGTCAAAGAAATAATACAAGCACACGGTGGACAAATTTTTGTCAACAGCTCCGAGCAAAATGGTTGTCTTTTTACATTTTTGCTACCGTTAAAAACTAAAAACGAAAGGTAAAAATTATGACTAAAATTTTGAAAGCCGCAATAGTTGGTTGCGGCTCAATATCGAGTGTACACGCAAATGCTATCCAAAATATTGCTAATTTAGTGGCAATTTGCGATTCCGATACAGCAAAAACCGCCAAATTTTCCCAAACTTACAAAAATGTTGAAAATTTTCAAAATTGCCGAATATACAAAAATTTTGAAGAAATGCTAAATATCGGCGGAATTGACGTTTTGCACGTTTGTTTGCCGCATTTTCTGCACGAACCTGTTTCTGTTTATGCTATGCAACGCGGCGTTAATGTTTTGTGCGAAAAGCCAATGTCGATTAGCTTGCAAGAGGGCGAAAACATGGTAAATGCCGCCAAAAACAACGGCGTTACTTTGGGCGTAATTTTCCAAAACAGATATAATCCAGGTGTACAACTTGCCAAAAAGGCTTTAGATAACGGAAAACTTGGCAAAATAAAATCGGGCTACTTAAAAGTTACCTGGTTTCGTGACGAAAATTATTACAAAAGCGATTGGCGAGGAAAATGGCAAACCGAAGGCGGCGGCGTTTTAATAAATCAATCCATTCACACATTCGACTTAATGAACTATTTTTTGGCAAATAAATTGGATTATGTTAGTGCATCAATTTCTAATCGTGCGCATCCGTACATCGAGGTTGAAGATGTTGCAGAGGGCGTTATTTGTTATGGCGACGTAAAAATATCGTTTTATGTAAACACGTTTCATCCGTACGATTCGCCTGTTGCATTAAAACTTATTTGCGAAAACGGCACAATTAGCATTATCGGCGATTCTACAACTATTTCCTATTTGGACGGCACACAAGAAACTGTTGCTCCCGAAACCGATACAACTTTGCCTGCTGGTGCAAAATCTTACTGGGGAGTAAGCCACAAAAAACAAATATCCGACTTTTACGAGGCAATCGTCCAACAAAAAACGCCACAAATTGACGGCGCCGAGGCACTAAAAACGCAACGTCTAATTTGTGGAATATACGAATCCGCCAAAACGGGAAAACCCTTTGAATTTTAGCTTAAATAATTCCAGTGCTATAAAAAAACAAAAATTTCCCGAAACACCTGGCTGCTACATTTTCAAAAGCAAACACAAAAAAATTTTGTATGTTGGGAAATCTAAATGCCTAAAAAAGCGAATTTTGTCGTATTTTAGCAAGCAAAAAAAATTGCCCAAAATAAAACGCATGATACGCCTTGCACAGTCCGTTGAGTGCATTTGCACAGCAACCGACATCGAAGCCCTGCTGCTAGAATACACTTTGATAAAAAAGTTTCGTCCGCAATATAACGCCAAAATGGTTAAGGATTATCCCAAATCGTACATTGCAATAACCGCAACGCAAAATTTACTCGGCTTTTTTGTCGTAAACGAGATTGAGAAAAGCCAAACCGAAAATATTTTGTACGCCGCGCCATTTTTTCGCAAAAGAACTGCCGAAGAAAATTTAGAACTTTTGGGCAAATATTTTAACATTCCAACTTGTGGATTTGGCAAAAATTTTCCCAAAAAACCCTGCTCACGCTTTTTTGTAAAAAAATGTTTAGCACCGTGCATTTTGCACAACAGCGAAAACAAAGAAAATAGCGAAAAAAGCGAAAAAAGCGAAAAAAATTATATTTCCGCCGCCGCCGAAGTTTTAGCCTTTTTAAGTGGCAATTTTCAGCCAACTTTAGATAAACTTTACCAACAAATGCAACAATCCGCACAACAGCTAAAATACGAACGAGCGGCATATTTAAGGGACAAAATAGAAATTTTAACAAATTTGTCCAAACAAATATCTCGTGTACCGCCAAATTTAGAAAACAAAAATTTTTACGTTGCCCTAAAAAGCCACCACGACAGTAACACAACTTTATGCGTTTATGTGCAAAACAAGTGTGTCCAAAATTGGACTTGCATAACTTGCGAAAATAACAAAGTAAAAAGCACTTTCGCCAGTTTTAACCGTGAAAATGGGCTTTTGCTTGCAAAAGCTATTTTGGAAATTGATGCAAAACGAAGTTTTTTGGAGATAGAATGATGATGCAATGGGAAAAATTGGCGTAAATGGGAAAAAATGAATGTAAATGGGAAAAAATAATGCAAACGGGAAAAAACAGTCATAAATTGGAAAAAATGAATGCAAATTGGGAAAAATAAATCCAAATGGGAAAAAAACGGGCGGATAATACCTGCCCGTTCGGCAGGCGGGTCCGCCCCTACGTTCAATAAAAATTCAACCATAAAAAAATTGCGGGTCAAGGGACGCGTTCCTTGCGGGGTTTGGGGCAGCGCCCCAAGGTTTTAATGTTTTAATGTTTTAATCTTTAGGAGGAAGAATTATGCCGTTAGATGGAGTAACTTTGAGTAGTGTTGTGCGGGAGTTGTCGGAGAGTTTGGTTGGTGGTCGTGTTGATAAGGTACAGCAGCCAGAAGCGGACGAACTTATTTTGTCGGTGCGAAGTAAAGGGCAAAATTATAAATTGTTGTTGACGGCGAATGCGAATAGTCCACGTTTGCACTTGACAGAAACGACGAAGGTTAATCCTAATTTAGCACCGATGTTTTGTATGCTGTTACGCAAGCATTTAGGCGGCGGTCGCATAAAAAATATCGTGCAGCCAGATTTTGAGCGGATTGTCGAGTTGCACATAGAATCTCCCAACGAGATGGGCGATTTGCAAGTAAAATGCTTGGTTGTGGAGATAATGGGCAAGCACAGCAATATCATATTAGTGGATTCCGAAAAAAAAATATTGGACAGCATTCGCCACGTTTCGCGCGAACGTAGCTCGGTTAGAGAGGTTTTGCCAGGCAAAATATACGATAAACCGCCATTAAGCGGGAAAGTTCCGCCTGTTCCTGTTGATAGCGGCTATTTTTTGTCGCTGTTTTCGCCAGGAAAACAGTTGCAAAATTTGATATATCAATCTTTTAATGGGATAAGTCCAATTTTGGCAAGCGAAATTTGCATTCGTGCAGGAGTCGCTCCTGAAACTTTTGCGGAAACTTTAACGGAACAGGACAAACACAAAATTATCGAAACCTTTTTGAAACTGTACAATGACATTGACAACGGGAATTTTTCCTATAATATTTATGATATTTCCGCCAAAAAAAGGGATTTTTCCGCTGTAAATTTATCCGTTTATTTGCAGTTGGGCGAATTATACAAGACATACGAATCGCCATCAAAAATGTTGGAGGATTTTTATATAACGCAAGACAGCCGCTTTCGCATAGCACAAAAGACAGCCGATCTTAAAAAGTTGGTACAAAACCATTTGGAGCGTTGCGTACGCAAAAGTGAAAATTACAACGCCGATTTGTGCGAAACGCAAAACAAGGAGCAACAGCGGCATTTTGGCGAGTTGCTTACAGCGTACATTCACACAGTGCCGAAAGGTGCAGACCGAGTAAAAATAGCCGATTTTTACAACAACAACGCCGAGGTAGAAATTCCATTAAACCCAACTTTAACGCCAGCCGAAAACGCACAAAAATTTTTCAAAAGTTACAACAAATCGAAGCGAACTTTTGCGGCTTTGCAGGGGCAAATTACAAGCAATAACGCCGATATTGCCTATTTAGATAGCGTACTTTCGGCAATAGCATCTGCAACCACCGAAGAAGACATTGCCGAAATTCGCACAGAATTAGCCGAACAAGGATTTATAAAGAGGGTTAAGAATCTCAAGGGTTCAAATCTCAAAGGTTCAAATGGGGCGAAAAATCCAAACAGTTCGAATGGGCGTAAAAACAAAAAATCGGTTATCAAAAAATCCAAGCCACTAAAATATTGTTCTTCGGATGGATTTTACATTTACGTTGGCAAAAATAATTTGCAAAACGATGAACTTACCTTAAAATTTGCCAATTCCACCGATATTTGGTTACACACAAAAGAAATAGCAGGCTCGCACGTTATAATCAAAGGAGAAGACGTTCCCGAACGCACAATAAAAGAGGCGGCAAATTTGGCGGCATATCACAGTAAAGCGAGAATGTCTAGTCAAGTTCCTGTTGATTTTTGTCCACGCAAAAATGTTCGCAAGCCAAAAGGGGCAAAACCTGGGTTTGTAATTTACGATTTTTATAATACGGTTTACGTTACCCCGCAGGAACAGTTGCAGCCTGTAGAGGGGTAAATTTGGGCTAGTCAAAAAATATCGGATTAAAAAATAGCGGGCGGATAATATCCGCCCGTACAAATTTACGATTTTTATAACACGGTTTATGTTACCCCGCAGGAGCAGTTGCAGCCTGTAGAGGGGTAAATTTGAGTTAGTCAAAAAAATAGCGGATTAAAAAATAGCGGGCGGATAATATCCGCCCGTATTGTTTCAACCCGCATTGTTATCAAATAGGAGTTTATAAAAAATTGGCGGTTTATATAATATTAGTTTTACGAACAAACGGGCGACCGAGGACGGTCGCCCCTACAAATCGTAGAGATAATCATCCGACTGTAACACGATGTTCAATGATATTTATCTTAACACAAAATGTTTTCAAATAAAAAGGGCGACGTAACCGCCGCCCTTTTGCCTTTTATGATTATTACCTATTGCTATTTACTATCCCAATAATTGCAATACCGATTGAGGTGCTTGGTTTGCTTGGGCAAGCATAGAAATTGCAGCTTGTTGCAATACGTTTGATTGTGTTAAACGCATCATTTCGGCTGCCATGTCTGCATCGCGAATACGCGAATTAGCATTTGACAAGTTTTCGCTAGATATATCAAGGTTTTGGATAGTGAACTCGAGGCGGTTTTGCATTGCTCCTAAATTGGAACGTTGCTCGGTTACGTGAGATAACGCCATATCAATAGCTGTTACAAAGTTTTGAATTTCTTCGCCACTTTCTCTCATAACGCCAGTTCCAGCTTGACCTAAACCGATACCATCTGTACGCAAATCTGTAAATAAAAACCCTGCTGTAGCTGCGGCAGCTCCCCTATTAGAGAGTCTTTGCACATTAACGGCATCTATGCTCAATGTAACGCCTTGGTTTTCATTAGCACCAATTTGAAACCATAGAGGATTTCCTGAACCGCTACCATTTAATTGGAAAACAGAACCTGTTCCTGCAGTACTTGCATTTGGTCCTGGCATACCCTCGTCATTTTGCTCAAAGTTTTCAGCAGCATCAAGAGCATCCAACGCATCTTGAATGAGATCTCTGATAGCACCTGCTGCAGCACCACTGCCATCAGCTATTGCATCAAGTACTGCTTCAAAATTAGAGGTTAAGTCGCCGCTTGTATCTGTATTTACACCTCGATGAGCAGCTTCAAAATTATCTCTAATATTCGACATAACATCATCGAAATTATCCATAGCTGCATCAGCACTTGCTCTACTAGATGCACCCATTATTTGACTAATCACAGAGTCTACAGCCCTTGCAACTTGATTTCGCAAAGCAAGTCCAGCTGTTGCGGATAGACCACCACCATCAATTAAATCATCAATGGCCGCGTCCAAATCACCGTCAAAAACTTCGTCCGTAATTGCAGCGGTTGCATCAGCACGAAAAGTAGCAAATTCCGCAGCAGCAGCTGCAGCTCCTATAATATTCAAACCGCCTACGCCGCCGCCAAGAGAACCATCCAAAAGGTTGCGAGTATTAAATTGTGTACGTTCGGTTGTTGCGTCGATTTCATTCATAAGTTGGTTAATTTCGGCTTGAATGCGTGTGCGGTCGGATTGATTCCAAGTTGCCTCATCGCTACCGTCATGGGCATTTGTATCATTAGATGCTTGAATAACAAGTTCGCGGATACGAGTTACCATTTCATTGATAGTGGACATTGCGCCTTCAGCTGTTTGGATAAGAGAAATACCATCTTGACCGTTGCGGCTGGCTTGGTCGAGTCCACGAATTTGGCTGCGCATTTTTTCCGATATACCCAAACCTGCGGCATCGTCAGCAGCACTGTTGATTCTAAAACCAGAAGACAGGCGTTGAGATGCTCTGTTTTGTTGGTTTCCTACTAAACCTA
>WRKG01000190.1 GCA_009778185.1 Bacillota bacterium | reverse complement strand
CTCCGCTAGATGACGGCGAACAAGTGGGAGAACTTGGCACAACCGCAATTTTTGCCTTTTGCAAAAACGCCGAAACTCGCCAATATTTACGAGAAATTCAGTTTAGCAAGCAATTAAAATATTTGAACGTTTTGTTAGATGTTTCGCCAATTTCAGAAGAAATCGCCCAAAGTTGGATGCAACAAGCCTATAATCATGCAATTACTGCCGCCGTTGTGCATAATTCCAACAACAAAATTATCAAGCAAAAAAATGACGAAATTCGCCAAAAAGACGGGGAAATTCGCCAAATTAACGAAATTATCCATCACAAAGACGGCGAAATTCACAATGTACACGAAACAATTCATCACAAAAACGAAGAAATTGACCACCTAAAAAACCGCATTATTGCGTTGGAAACATCTACATCTTGGAAAATTACAAAACCTTTGCGTAATATAAAAAAGGCGTTTTGGGCTTTGACGGAATAAAAATACAAAATAGTTCCCAGTTGAAAAACGGGCGGATAGGTAATATCTGCCCGTTTTATCCATATCATTCAATTTTACAACTGCCAATTATAAACCATGCACTGACCTTTATTCATTGCACGGTTTGGATGCAACATTGTTGCTAACATTGTGCCGTCCTTTTTTACGGCTAGCAAATGGAAACGCCCTGCTGCTATTGCTTCTATCTCTTGCCAATCGTCAGGATTGCACTCGATTCCCGATGCTCGCCAATAATACGCCAAAATGCGAACCGTGCCATTTTCAAAGCAACCTGCAAAATAATCTGGGCCTGCGGATATTTGCTTTACATCGTGCCATTTTGCTACGCTGTTTTGCAATTTCTCGTTATTGCCCAAAACATCTAAACGACCGTCTTTTTTTAGCACCAAAGACCGCTCTGGGCAAGGGTTCGAAATATCCACCACGTTCGAAAGATGCCCAACGTACGCCGCTGGATTTTTTACTTTTCCCGCAAAAAGCACCGTATTATCACTTTTTATGCCAAATGTACACAAATAACCTGCCGAAATATGTATTACATTCGTCCAGTGATGTATATTGCACTCGCCGTGCCTATTTTGCCCTGTTGCAAGCAATGTGCCGTCTTTTTTTAGGGCTACTGTGTGCCTTGCACCAACCGAAATATTGGCTACATCTCGCCAATTTTTTACGTTGCATTGCCCAAATTCGTTGCGTCCGCAAGCCTCAACACGCCCATCTTTGCGTAAACCAACCGTAAAAAACGGGCCCGCACAAACTGCAATCATATCGTGCCAGCCTAGCACATTGCACTCGCCGTCATTGCTAGGTCCGATTGCCCGAACGTTGCCATTTGCCATTATTGCCACCGAGTGCATATCTGCCGAAACCCTGCTAGATAACGGCAAAATTAAGTCCGCTGGTTTTGGCACGGGTTTTTGTAACGGCTTTTGCAACGGCTTTTTTACGGGAAATGTTACAGGTATTTTTATCGGTTTTGGAACTCTAATTTTAGCCAATTCGACTGGCTCGAGTGCATCCGCTGGATATATATATTCGGCGGGTTCGTCCGATATTTCCGAAACTCTGCCATATTCCGACATTAACGACAACAAATCGGTCGGCTTAGGAATCGACGGCGGCTCTTTTGGCTTTGGCTGTTCAATTATAATTTTATCAATTTTCTTGAAATCGGAAAGCCCTAACAATTCCGAAAAAATATCTATTACCCAGTTTGCAACCGCCGAATTTTCAGAGTAAGTGTTCATGTAAGTTTGCACAATGCGTGCACAAACGCTCGGATAAGAATGTGCCGCATATTTTAGCTGAAAATATCCGTTAATCGCCAAAAATTGTACTATATATTTGCGTTCGTTGTGCAAACTAGGAGCTAAATCGTGCATTAAATTTTTGGTTTTTTGCTGGTCGTAAAAAATCATATCGCCATAACGATCTCTTATTTCAAATAAAACGTTTAATATTTGATTATTCATTATTTGACTGCTCATTACGTTCTACCTTTAATGCCCACAGGATGCCACTTTTTAACGAAATCTAACGAACCGTTTCGGCGTAGCCAATCGGAATCGGTGCAGGTTGCCAAAAGTTTTTGGTCGGCATTTAACGCAATTAACCGCTTATATTTGCCAAAAATAGCGGTTATATTTTGCCAGTTGTCGGCATCTGTGATTATCCTTTGCTTATCGCGCATATAGTTTAATATTCTTACGCTTCCGTCTTTTCGCAATACCGCAAAACCGTCAGTTGTGTCGGTTATTGCAGAAATATCTTGTAATTGGGCAAAATAACTGGGTTGTTCGCCCATTTTGTAAATTTTGCCGCTGTTGGTTAAAACAATGCTACCATTTATATAGGTAGAAATTATTTGCGAAACGTCCGTTAAATCTTTCGCCCATTGCTCTTCTTCCCAACCGCCAGCGGACATTACAACCGTGCCGTCTTGTTTTATCCCATAAACGCCCTCGGGATGCCAACATATTTTTTTTACCTGCTCAAAATGGGATAAATCCAATTTTGACTTGCCAAAAGCTACCGCAGTGCCGTCATTGTGCAAACAAATTGTGTCGTCTGCAAAAGCGTACACCGCCGCAACATTTTCAAGGTTGGCAACTGCACATTGATCGCTGTCGTTTTTGCCTGTTGCTATAACTTGCCCGTTGCTTTTTAAGCCGATTGTGTGATCGTCGCCAGCCGCAACGGCAATTATTTTTCGCCAAGATTCTACATCGCATTGCAGAAAATTATTCGCACCTTCCGCAAGAACCGTGCCATCCACCAAAACAGCCACCGTGTGCCGTTTGCCAATCGCAACCGCCGACAAATTATCGCTTGCAACAATGTCAACTTCCAATTTTGGCAACAAAATATTTGGCACGTTTTTATTTGCAAAAGGTTGCAAAAGGTTGCAAAATAGCGAAGTAACCCATGTAGCCGCTGTAATTTCTAGGCTAAATTCGTTTTGCAATTTGGTTATAATTGTATTTATCGCAACATCTGTGTTGGCTTTCTGTAAAAAAGAATAGCCGCCAGCCTCAATAAAATGGCGGATAAGTAGGCGCTGTTTGGTTTCTTCCTGTCCAATTAAATCTAGCAAAATTGCGTAGGTTTTTTGACTATTAGAAAAGATTGATTCGCCATGTTCGTCAACCATTTTTTGCAGAATATTTGTAAAATCCTCGTTCGTCATTTTTCGTCAACCTTTGTTATTGATTTTGTTTGGTAAATCATTGCCGATTGCGGGCGGATAATACCTGCCCGTCCGCCCGTTTTTTCCAAATCGGCAATGTTTCTCAATCCGCAATATTTCTCCAATCCCAAATATTTCAAAATTGTGCAATTTCTACAAATAAAAACTAGTATCAAATACCAAATCGCAGGATGATTCCACGTTAAAATGATTGTGATAGCGTTTTTCCATGGGAATCCAAATATTTTGAAATTTATCCAGCCTTTCGGCATCTACGATATTTTCGTGAGAGTGGCGTTTTTTTAACCTTTTAAGTTGCTCTTGTGGGTTGATTTTTAGGAAAATTTTCAAGTTGTAGGCAAAATCGAGAGTTGGGTGCAACGAATAAGAACCCTCTATTATGTTGAGTCTTTCAGGGTTTACAGTAATTTCTTCGCCAAAATCCCAAATTTGGCAGTCAAAAGGACGATACGCAAAAGTTTTGTTAGCTTTTAAGGGCGTAATAACTTCCGACAAAATCCGCTCGTAATGCACGTTTCCGCCTGGTTCTTGCAAGCGGCTTTCGGTACGCAAAGTTGGCGGCAAAAAGAAATCGTCGGCATGAATCACATTAACATCGAAATTGCAGTAATAAACTTGCTGTAACATAGCCGCTAAAGTGGTTTTTCCCGAACCTGCATCGCCGTCTATTGCTATTATTTTTGGTGAAAAGGGCAAAGTGCGTATAAAAGTGGAAATATGTTGAAATATCGGTAAAAATTGGCAATATTTTTTATGCACAATTCGATAAGATGGACGATATTCATTTTTGAATATCTCGCTGTGGCTGAACGGAGCGTAATTGTTGGCTTGCCAAGTTTCGATAATTGTGTCAAAATCGGCGGCGTTAAACGGAATTTGCCCAATTTGGCAAAAATTTTTTATTTGTTGCATTTTGTCCAAAAACTGGGATTTTGTGCCATGCAGGGTTTCCGCAGAAAGTTCAAACATACGAAAAATAACATCTTGTCCCAACCATTTTGAGGTATCGACTGTTATATGCAATCTGCAAAAATTATCGCCAATATCTTCGATATTTTCGGCACTTTTGACAGTGGACGATTCTAGTGCTGTAATGTATTCTACTTCGAAATTTCGCATAGCGGCAATTTTATCCGAAAGCAAATGACCTGGACCAAATTCGCCTTGATAAACCATTTTACAAAGGTCAACCGCTTGCATTTTGGGGTAAATTTTTAGTTGAGATTGGCATAATTTCAATAAATCTTCCATTATTCTGACCTACTTTTGAAACCTGCCTGTTTAAGTGCCAAAATAAGAATCGGTATAAGTACAATTTGTGCTATTATGCCAGGCAAAGCATTAACAAAAGCACCAGTTAAAAATATCTCAAACGAGAAAGGCAAATCGGCAACGCCGATAAGCACAACACGCGCCATTGCCCAAACTACACGACCAACAAGCATTGCACCAATAAGACTGGCGTAAAGCGACGGAATCGTTTTTGGCAAAATGCTATACAGCAAGCCAATAACTATTCCATAAGTGGCGAGTTCGAAGGTCATTGCGGCGGCGGTTAGTAGCGGTGGCATTCCAATCATAAAAAATCTAGTAAATGGAGCCAATAATCCAACTAGCCCGCCGTATCTTGGGCCTAATAAAATTCCGCAAACAAGCACAGGAAAGTGCATTGGCAAAAGCATTGCACCAATAGCGGGAATATTGCCAACAAAAAACGGCAAAACCAAGCAAAGGCACAAAAGCAACGATGCTAAAACCAAATTTTGCGAAGAACCATAACTTCTAAAATCAATACGTTCAATACTCATAGCGACCTCCTATTTTTCAAATAACTGGCGGATAATTCCTGCCCGTTCCTGCCCGTCCAGCAGGCGGGCGGCAGGCGGGTCCGCCCCTACATTTTTGGCAAATGCCAATCTCAACTGCTGTTCACATTAACAATAATAATTTTATAGCAACAATAAGTTTTTGTCAAATTTGTTACAAAAGTTAAATTTTATTTTTTATTTATTTTTAATGCTAGCAAAATATTGACAACCTGCTACATTGTGCTATAATGGTCTTTGTACAGATACTTCTTGCGAAAGGATGCTTATGAAAATTGTTATAGGGCAGTATTATCCAGCCGAATCGGTTTTGCATAGCTTGGATGCACGCACTAAACTTTGTGCAACCGTACTTTTTATAGTTACTTTGGTTATGACAAACAGCTGGATTGCTTACGGATTGGCATTTTTGGCTTTAGCTACCGTTATCGGCATATCTAAAGTGCCGCCGATGTTTATGTTGCGTGGACTTAAGGCAATGTTGTTTATTTTAATTTTTTCTGCGGCTTTGAACATATTTTTGTTGCCTGGCGAAAATATCTTGCTCGAGTTTTGGATTATTAGCATTAGCACAGAAGGCGTTTCGCAAGGTGTGCGTATTGCTATTAGGCTTATTTTGCTGATTGTCGGCTCTACCGTGATGACTCTTACTACAACGCCAATCCAATTATCCGATGCTATTGAATCTTTGCTAAAGCCTTTCAAAAAAATTGGCTTGCCTGTTCACGAAATCGCTATGATGATGACTATTGCACTTCGGTTTATTCCAACTTTAATGGAAGAGGTTGACAAAATTATGAAGGCACAAATGGCTCGCGGTGCAGATTTTGACACTGGCGGAGTTATCAAAAAAGCCAAAAGTTTAGTTCCTTTGCTTGTACCGCTGTTTGTTTCGGCGTTTCGGCGCGCGGACGAACTTGCTCAAGCAATGGATGCCCGCTGTTACAGGGGCGACGTAAATCGCACCAAAATGAAAGTAATGAAATACACCAAAACCGATTTATTTGCAGGAATAATAATTGTTGTATATTGCGTATCACTTATCTTTATTGACAGATTTATATAAAAAGGAGAATATTTATGAAAACTAAATTTACCATTTTTGCTTTTTTCGCAATCTCAATTTTATCGGTCTTTTTTAGCCCAAAATTTTTTGCGGCACAATATTTTGACATGACCGTCAACACAAGAGTAACCGTTATGCAGGTAATTGACGGCGATTCTTTGCGTGTTCGCACAGAAGATAATGACGAAATTGTGCTTGTTCGCCTTGCAGGAATCGAAACCGCAGGAATCCGCGCGGCACAGCAATTTATGTCGCAACAACTTTTGGGGCGTAGCGTGGATTTATTGCTAAGCAGCCACAATGTGCCAACCGACCGTTTTGATGACAGGTGGATTCCTGTATATTTAACGTATAATAATGTAAATTATAACCGTGCATTGGTGCAACGCGGACTTGCCAGAGTTGACCCAACGTATCAATTTCAGTGGTTGCACTCTACTTTGGTTGCCGATCAAGCAAGTGCATCCATTGCAGGGCTTGGAATTTGGGAAAATACAGGATTTAGCACTCCATTAGAGCCGAACCGCTGGCTTGGCGATTGGGTTGTGGCTGGTCCATATTGGCAAGGGCTTCGAGTAAACATAAACACAGCAACCGCAACGCAACTAAATCAACATTTAACAGGAATTTCCCTATCATTAGCACAGGATATTGTCAACCATCGAATTTCACGACCTTTCACAAGCATAAACCAGCTAATGGAAGTTGTATCTCGTGCACAGTTTGACCAGAATAGTCAACGGTTGGTAATATCTACAAATATAAACATGGCAAGCGAAACGGAGTTAATGCAGCTGATAAACGTAACCCTCTCGCAAGCCCGCGAAATTATCCGAGTGCGAAACATTCGCCAATTTACCCACATAAACCAACTACGAGAGCAAAATATTTTGCCAACGCAAACTTTCGAACTTAATCGTCCATTTATAAATGTGGATGCTCCTGGTTGGGGCAACAACTGGAATAACAACTGGCAAAATCGTCTAAATGTAAATACCGCAACAGCAAGCCAATTAACGGCTTTAGCTTGGGGATTTTCCTTTAATTTTGCCGATGTTTTAGTAGCCGAGGCTCGGAGATTGCCTTTCCGCAATTTTAACGAACTTCGCAACTTTTTCGACCGCCACGGAGAACTTGCCTTATATTATCGAATAGAACATTTATTAGCAGTTGACAATGTAGGCGGAAATTGGGCTAACTGGTTAAATGTCAACACAGCAACCGCTAGCGAATGGATGAACTTTACTTGGGGCGTTCCGTGGGATTTTGCTACTGCACTTGCCAACGAAGCACAGCGATTGCCGTTCCGCTCGTGGAACGAACTTCGCAACTTTTTTGACCGCTATGGTTTCCTCGAACTTTACAATCGTATTCAGCCGTTTTTGACGCTTTAATAAAAAAATAAAAGGACAAATTTATGATAATGTTAAGATTGTTACCTTTGCTTATTGGATATGCGTTTGGTTGCATACAAACAGCGTTTATTGTGGGCAAAGTGCTAAAAAAAATTGATGTACGCGAACACGGCAGCGGAAACGCAGGTACGTCAAATGTAATAAGAGTAATTGGCAAGAGGGCTGGGCTACTGGTTTTTATTTGCGATGTGCTAAAGGCGATTGCGGCGTTTGTAATTTGCGCAATAATTTTTAGCGGCGGCGGTAGCTTTTTTCCCTCTAGCCTACCGCTCGAGCCTGGATTGTACGCAGGTTTGGGCGTAATTTTGGGACATAACTTTCCATTTTTTTTGAAATTTAGGGGAGGAAAAGGCGTAGCGTCAACGTTGGGCGTTATGCTTGCTTTGGATTGGCGAGCGGCTTTGGCAGTGTATCTAATTGGCGTGTGCATTTTGGCAATCACAAGATATATTTCGTTGACTTCGCTTACAATGGCTGTGTTGTTTCCTGTACTATTGCTGATATTTAGCCATAATCCCGAAACCATAATCATTGCCTTAATAATGGCGGCGTTAATTTTTATTTTACATAGAGGGAATATTCAGCGGTTGTTGAGTGGTACGGAGAGGAAATTGGTGTTGACCAAAAATTAGAGGGATTTGAGGATAAAAAATTGTTTCAAAAATTGATTGCACTTTTAGATGAATATTCGCATGAGGATTTTTCCATAGCAACCGAAAAATTACATAAATTTATATTCACTGTTAAAAATTTGAACGAAATACTTGAGCAAATTGGAATTATTCCCGAATCAATAACACACGATTCCACCGAAGAAAAGCTATTTGCCAAGGTTTCGGATGCGGTGCTTGCAAGAAGTTTTATAGAATTAGGCTTAAAATCTACCGTGCTGACCAAAAGAGCCGATAGTGCCGATGTTATTGCAAAATCCAAAATTTACGGCTACACTTTGGTTGCCGATGCAAAAGCCTTTAGGCTTAGTAGAACCGCCAAAAATCAAAAAGATTTCAAAGTCAATGCTCTTTCACATTGGCGAAAAGATGCGGACTTTGCGGTTTTGTGTTCACCTTATTTTCAGTATCCAAAACGACAAAGTCAAATATATGCTCAATCTCTCGATAATAATGTTTGCCTATTAAGTTGGGAGCATATTTTATTTTTATTGCAAAATCACGTAAAAGAGAATGAACATACAAATTTGTCAACTGTGTGGAATTTTTCCGAGCAACAAGCTGAATCAACTTTAGTTTCGCATAAAAAAAATTGTTTTATACAGGATTTTGATTTGCATTGTAGCAGTTTATCAAAAATATCAACCTTAAAAAATGCTCCGTTTGAAACCTTTTCACAATTCTTAAATAATTGCGTTGACAAAATTAAAGCAAGAGGAAGTGCAGAAAAATTGTATTGGTTAGCTGAAATAAGGGCAATAGAAGAATATTCACGTGAGCAAGCTATTGCAGAATTATTAAAAAGCAAAAAAATAGCCGAAAAAATTCGTCAAATTGAATTTTATGTAAACGGTATAAGTTATGATTGACACGATAATTTGCGGTAATTCTGCCGAGGTTTTGCAAACTTTGCCAACTGAATTTGCACACGCAATTATATCTGATATTCCTTATGGGATAAATTACGGCGAATGGGATGTTTTGCATAACAACAAAAACTCGGCATTAGGCGGTTCGTCAACAGCACAAAATACAAGCGGAACGCTTTTCAAACGGCGTGGCAAGCCATTAAATGGTTGGAGCAATGCAGACAAGAAAATTCCTATGGAATATCAAGAATGGTGTGAATCCTGGGCGGGCGAATGTTTGCGAATATTAAAGCCAGGAGCATCATGTATTATTTTCGCTGGACGACGATTTTCTCATAGGTGCATTGTAGCTTTAGAAAACGCTGGTTTTACCTTCAAAGATATGTTAGCATGGAAGAAAAATACCGCTCCGCATCGTGCCCAAAGAATATCCGAAATTTATAAGCGGCGCGGCGACCTAAAACAGGCAGAAATATGGAACGGTTGGCGCGTTGCCAATTTGCGTCCCACATTTGAGCCTATTTTGTGGTTTCAAAAACCTTATAAAACTGGCGGAACTATCGCCGACAACGTAATAAACCATGAAGTTGGTGCTTGGAACGAACAGGCTTTTTCCCATTGTAACGATTGTACTGATATTTCCTATTCCAATATTTTATCTTTTGCCCACGAAAAGGGCGATCGCGGTTTGCACGAAACGCAAAAACCGCTCAAATTGATGGAATTTTTGATTACACTAGTTACTAAAAATAATGCAGTTATTGTTGATCCATTTGCAGGCTCTGGCACAACTTGCCTTGCTGCATATAACCTAAATCGGCGTTATATAGGGATTGAACTTGATAGTGAATATTGCGAAATTGCTCGCAAGCGACTGAAATCGGCGACTTTGCAAATTACAATGTGAATACAAATAGCGAGTTTTTTGGTAACGAATGAGCAATAATTTTCGCCCAAAAAACGAATAAATTCATCATAAGAGCGAAGAAATTGATAACTTAAAAAAACCGCACTGCCTAGTTAGAAACCTCTAATTCTTGGAAAATTATTCGTCCTTTGCGTAAGATAAAAAAGCATTTTGAACTTTAACAGAATAGTTTCCATAATAATAAAATCAACTTAACAGAAAAGTGGGCGGATATTACCTGCCCTCACGGCAGGCGGGTCCGCCCGTTTTTCTACAACAGCATACTTTTAAGTTGTTCGAGTATAAGTTGTGCAAGTATAAACATCATTTAGATATATATCTTCCAAATTCAAATCAACTAGCAACTTCCCCCATATTCCTAACCGCCGAACTCAACATCAACTTAATCCGATTCAGCTGATTAACCTCACTAGCACCAGGATCGTAATCCACGGCAACAATATTGGACAGCGGATATTTTGCCCGCAACGCCTTGATTATCCCCTTGCCTGTT
>WRKG01000189.1 GCA_009778185.1 Bacillota bacterium | reverse complement strand
ATAATTACCCAAAAAAGCGGGTCAAGGGCGCGCGCGTCCTTGCGGGGCTTGCCTGCCCGCCGGCAGGCGGGGGGCAGAGCCCCAAGGTCCTAATGTTTAGACGGGTATATTCTAGGAGGACGAAATGGCGGAAACAAATTTTTTGAACAAAGAAGAGATTAAATCTCAAGTAGCGGCGGCATTGCGTACGTTGTACCGCAGAACCGTTGAAACGGCAACACCAACTCAACTGTACGGTGCACTTGCCTACACTATCAAGGAACATTTAACCGAAAATTGGATTAAAACGCACGATCAATTTGATCAACCAGGCGACACAAAAATGGTATATTACCTGTCAATGGAATTTTTGATGGGTCGCTTTTTGGGCAATACCTTAATTAACATGGGTTTCAAAACGCAAGTTAAAGAGGCAATGGAAGAATTAGGCGTTGACTACAATCTCATCGAAGACCAGGAACTTGACCCAGGTTTGGGAAACGGTGGACTTGGTCGGCTTGCCGCTTGTTTTTTGGATTCGATGACTACTATTGGTTATCCTGCTTATGGTTGCGGAATCCGCTATCGTTACGGCTTGTTTGAGCAACGTATCGAAAACGGTTCGCAGGTGGAATATCCCGATGATTGGCTAAAAAACGGCGATCCTTGGAGCGTTAGCCGCCCAGAATACGCTGTAGAAGTTCATTTTGGCGGTCGTGTAACCTCCAAAAAAGACGATAAAGGCGAACTTCGCTATACGCTAGAGGATTATCAAGCTGTTCGTGCCGTACCGTACGATTATCCTGTCGTTGGTTACGATACTGGAATGGTCAACACGCTCCGCCTTTGGGATGCCGAGGCGATTCAGCGGTTTAATTTGCAATCTTTTAATGAAGGTCATCATCAACGTGCTGTCGAGGAGCAAAACCTTGCAAGAATGCTGTCGGAAGTGCTTTATCCTGCCGATGATACTATCGCTGGAAAAGAACTTCGCTTAAAACAACAGTATTTCTTTATATCTGCCACGTTGCAACGGGTTACACAGCGGTTTGCTGACAAGCATAAAGATTGGCTAACTTTCCCAGATTTTGTGCAATTTCAACTGAACGATACGCATCCCGCGCTTGCTGTTCCCGAACTTATGCGGATTCTTATGGATGTTTATTACCTCGGTTGGGACGATGCTTGGGACATCACTCGCAAAGCCTGTGCTTACACTAATCACACGTTGCTTTCCGAAGCTCTCGAAAAGTGGCCTGTAGAGCTGTTTAGTCGCTTGTTACCTCGCATTTACAACCTTGTAGAAGAAATTAACCGCCGTTTTTGCGAAAATCTTAATGCGTGGCACGGCAACGATTCGGGCAAAATACGCAAAATGGCTGTTGTCGCGGACGGACAAGTTCGCATGGCTCACCTTGCAATCGTAGGTAGCCACTCGGTCAACGGCGTTGCGGCAATCCATTCAAATTTGCTGAAAACCCAGGAATTAGTGGATTTCTACAACGTTTATCCCGAAAAATTTAATAACAAAACTAACGGAATTACTCAACGGCGCTGGCTGGCTCATTGTAATCCACGTTTGTCAACTCTTATTTCGGATAATATTGGCAATAATTGGGTCAAAAATTTGGACGAGTTGCAAAAACTTAAGCCGCTCGCAAAAGATGCCGCTTTCCGTAAAAAATTTATGCAGGTTAAGCGCGACAACAAAGTTGATTTGTCAAATTATGTGAAAACTCGGTACGATATTTCCATCGACCCAGATTCCATTTTTGACATTCAAGTGAAACGCTTGCACGAGTACAAACGTCAACTGCTAAATGTGTTTCATATAATCGACCTGTACAATTCCATAAAAATGAACCCAAGCATGGAAGTTGTGCCACGCACGTTTATTTTTAGTGCAAAAGCCCACGCAAATTATTATCGTGCAAAGTTGATAATTCGCCTAATTAACGCCGTTGCAGATATTGTCAACAACGATCCCGCTGTTAAAGGGCGTATAAAAGTGCTGTTTTTGGAGAATTACCGAGTTTCGTTGGCAGAGCGTCTTGTGCCAGCCGCCGATGTTAGCGAGCAAATTTCCACCGCTGGCATGGAGGCATCTGGTACGGGCAACATGAAATTTATGCTGAACGGTGCGGTAACAATCGGCACAATGGACGGCGCAAACGTTGAAATTCACGAGGAAGTTGGCGACGAGAACATTTTCATTTTTGGTATGACCGAGCCTGAAGTTTTGGCTTTGCGCCAAAGTGGAATGTACGCTCCATGGAATTTGGCACGAGATAATTACAACATAAAGTTAGTCCTAGATTCCTTGATAAATGGGACTTTCCATTCAAATTTGGATAGGTTCCGCGAAATTTATGATGCAATGTTGAACGGTTACGGCGGCGCTCCTGCTGATGTTTACTACGTTTTGCAAGATTTCCAATCGTACAAAGAGGCAAACGTTAAACTTTCGGCAGCGTTCAAAGATACCAAACGTTGGTCAGAAATGGCAATATTAAATGTGGCATCTAGCGGAAAATTCTCAAGCGATAGAACAATTCGCCAGTACGCCGAGGAGATTTGGAATGTCGAAGCCGTTACAATCCCAAAATAACCTAAAAAGCGGCACAAACAGCAAAATTGGCAAAATGAGTAAAAAACAGCGGCGAAAAATCGTCCGTATGACAGGCTTTTTTGCGATAATTATTGCTGTGCTAATAATCGGCGGGTGGCAAGCTCGCCGATTATTTTCATACCCAGAAATTTTTGCACGGTTGGGCGTTCAAAACTGGCAAATTTGGGAGTTCCACGATTATTTTAACATTAGCCCGCAAACGTTGACTATCGTAATAGACGGCGAACGAGTTACCGAATCCCTTGAAAATCCGCCGTTTTTTGAAACAATCAACGAGTCCACCGAAATTTATTTTCCTGTGGAATTTTTACGCGAATTTGTCGATCCGTTCATATTTTGGGACGAATCCGCGCGGAGCATTTTTATCAGCACAGATACTGAAATTTTCCGCTTTCAAGGGGAAAATGCTTTGCCGTTGACATTTTTGCAGGGGAAATATTCCCACGTTTCGTTGGATTTTTTGCCAGAATATAATATTTTGGTTATCTCAAACCTGAAAAACGCCGAAATATGGGAATTATCCACAACGCGCCGTACGCCCGTTCGCTATCGTCCCGACGAAACGGCGTTTATTGCGGTGCAACTTCCCACAAATACACCGTTGACAGCGTTCAGCTACAGCACCGACAGCGAACAGGATTTTATTCGCATTCGCACAGCAAGCGGACTTTTAGGTTACGTTTCCGCACGAGATATTTCCGCAGGTCAACCAATTTTTTCTGCTTTTTCGTCAGATTCGACCTTTTCGACAGGTTCTCCTTTTTCGTTAAATTCGCCCATAAATTTGGTTTGGGAAATGGTAACTGTTCCGCAAGCCAATTATGTTGCAATGGAAAATCCTTTGCCGTTGGGTTTGGATGTGATTTCTCCGACTTGGTTCAATTTTAATCCCAGCGAGCCAAGCGGTACGTTGGAAGTTTTGGCGAGCCGAGATTACGTTGCGTGGGC
This sequence comes from Bacillota bacterium, assembly GCA_009778185.1. Lineage (GTDB taxonomy): Bacteria > Bacillota > Clostridia > Lachnospirales > WQUN01 > WRKG01. The sequence continues at coordinate 6,912 of WRKG01000189.1, read as the reverse complement.
ACAAAATAGCGGTGTGCAAGTTTGGGCAAAAGTTTTCGACACAAATCCCGACATAAGCCAAACGATTTTAACCAATTATCAAGCGCGCGCGTACGTCATCGAGCAACTTTTGGGATTTATTGACACGTACAATTTGGACGGGCTTAACATTGATTTTGAGCATATTCGCACGGAGGTTGGCGGCTATTATTTGCAGTTTTTGCGAGAACTTGCTCCGCCAATGCGTGAACGTGGTGCGGTGCTTTCGGTTGCGACTTTTGTGCCTGCGCCGTGGTTTTCGCAATATTATCACGAGTTGGTCGGTCAAACGGTTGATTTTGTCGCAATAATGACATACGACGAACATTACAGCGGATCGCCAGAACCAGGCCCAGTGGCATCATTGCCTTTTGTTGAGCGGTTTATCGCGGAAACAGTTGCGTTGATTCCGCCGCATAAAGTTTTAATGGGATTACCGTTTTACAACCGAGTTTGGCGTGTTGCAGCGGACGGCTCGCATACAATTTCCAATTATGGCATGAATTATCCGCAAACGTTGATTGCAGAATGGGATGTTTTGCCGATTTGGGACGATGTTATCGGTTCGTATTACGTAAATTTTTCCACCACCGAGGACGGCGAACCCGTAACATACAGGCTTTGGCTAGAAGACGAACGCTCCATCGCAGCAAAACTAGAAATTTTTGCACGGCATAATTTAGGCGGCGTTGCAGGTTGGCGGCGCGGACTGGAAACGCCCGAAGTTTGGGTTGAAATTTACAGGTCTTTACGATAAAATTTGATATATTTCTATTTTGATATAAATATCTTCATAAAAATATTTTTGAGTTTAGCTTGACAAATTCAAACTAATGTAATACAATAATTTTGTTTCAAATTAAATATAGTTTCACGAAAGGGTGGTTTATATGATTGCAAAAATATTACGGGTGATTTTAGATTAAAACTGAATTTAAGGGGTTACAACAATGCTTTTTTTGTTGACCCACAAAATCAAGCCTTTTGGGAATTATGTAGGATATAAATCCGTCTTAAACCGCAAAAGTTTTGGCGGTTTTTTTGTGCATAAATTTTCAAAGGCGTAAAACAAGGAGAAAATATGAGTAAAATAATAAATTTGCAAGATTACGGATATAAACAAAGTGAAACAGTCCAAAATGGGCTAATAGCAGGTAGAATAACAGAATTACAGCGCGAACGCTACACAATAATTACCGAGCAAGGCGAAGTTTCGGCTACATTAAAAGGCTCTTTTTATTACAACGCACAAATACGGGATGATTTGCCGTGTGTAGGCGATTTTGTGTTATTGCAGTACAACACAAGCGGCATTTCGCTAATTGCAGAGGTTTTGCCACGGCAAACAAAATTTTCTCGTGCCGATTTTACGGGACGTTCTTTTGGACACATAAAATCGGCGTACCAGCAAGTTGTTGCGGCAAATTTTGACTACGTTTTCATAGTAACCTCGCTTAACCACGATTTTAATGTCAACAGGATAATTCGCTATATTACGCAAGCTACGCAAAGTGGCGGCAAGCCGATTGTAATTTTAACCAAAGCAGATTTAGACAGCGATTATTCGCAAAAGGTTGACGAAGTGCAAAAGTTAAATTTGCCCGTGTATGCGGTTTCCAGCCATACGGGATTTGGGCTTGCAGCGTTATCAGAATATTTGTTGCCACGAAAAACCATTGTATTTTTGGGAATGTCGGGCGTGGGCAAATCTTCCTTGATAAATGCACTTATGGGCGATTCGGTAATGGACGTTCAGCAAATACGCAAAGACGACAGTCGCGGACGGCACACAACAACGCATCGCCAATTATTCATGTTGACAAGCGGTGCAATGGTAATTGACACGCCTGGAATGCGCGAGTTGGGTTTATACGATGCAGAAGACGCTATAAAAGATGTTTTTTCTGAAATTGAAGAATTATTTGCAATGTGCAAATTTAGCAACTGTAATCATGAAACCGAACCAGGTTGTGCGGTAAAATTGGCAATAAAAAATGGCACACTTACCAAAAAGCAATGGGAGCAATATTTATCCCAAAAACGAGAAACAAGATATATAGATGACAAAACCGCTTATATGCGAGAACGCCGCGAATGGGGAAAATCAATTTCAAAATTTACTAGAAAAAAACGCAAATGATAAAATAAAAGTAAAAACAAGCCGAATTATTGGCTTGTTTTTTTGTACAAATTAAATATTTTACTTTTATTCAGATTTCAGTTGCCAATTTTTTTGCAAATATTTGAAAATTATCATAGCAAATGTAATTGAAAACAAATATAAAATTCCTGCGGTGGTCAATTTGCTAAAATATTGAGATATATCTGTTAAAATTCCATGTATAGTGCCGATTGTTTGTAAATATACCGCAAAAATTACACAGTGCAAAAGTGTAATAAAATTTTCTGCAAGCCCATTAAAAATTCCACGTATAGCTAATATTCCGATAAAAATTGTCGCAAACAACAGTAATAGCCTAATTTCAGATGTAGCATTTGTAATTATCGGTGCGTTATGTATAGCCCAAGTTGACAAAACAATCGATATATTAGTATGGAAAATTAAAAACGCCGTTATTGCAAAAATAAATATTATGCCATTAGTAATTATGACAAATTTTGTGAGATTTTTCGTAATTTTATAATCAAAACTTTGCAACTTGCGATTCAACGCAAAATACAAAAAAATAGCTGATATTAAAAAATACAAGAAACCTATTGCTAAAATTCCGATTTCTGTAGCAAAATAATAGCGAACATTGTGATAAATTAAGCTAGTTGCAATAAATAGCATAATACTAGCAAGCGACAAAATATTGTCAATAGGCAAAATAACATTAACTGCCGAGTTTTTCAAAAAAATTTTTTTCATAATAGAATCACCTTTCGTTTGTAGATTTAAGATATATTTTCTTAAGATTAGTATACTGCAAAATTTTTTATTTGTCAATCCTTTCGAAAAATATTTTTTACTGCTATAATTATCATATCAAACGGCAGGAGTTTTGTCAAATAAAAGCAAAAAAATTAGCAATAATGTAAATAATCGTCCCAATCATAACTTTGCGAACCGCCAACATTTCCGCCGCCCTCTCCTTTGTACGAAAAAACAGCCACCAAAACAGCTATAGCAATCCCAATCAAAACGAGCGAAAACGCAATTATACCGATTAGTGCAACAATTACAACAAAATTCATAACAAACCACAATAAAATTGGTGCAACAACCAGGACTCTAAAAAGAGCCAAAAACCACCGTTTTAATAGCTTTCGTACATCTTCCGAAAATAGCAAAATTATTGTGCTGGCAATCACGCTTATTGCAAGCAACGCAAAATGCACCAAAACCCAAATTATTGTTACAGAAATCGTTGTATGTTCGATAGCTGTGTAAAGCAATTCCGCAGATAGCAAAATTGCGGTATCTGCAAGTAAAATAAGCGGCGTAATCACAAGCGACAAAATTGTCAACACAAGAAGTGCAAAAAGTGCAGTTATTGCAATTTTGCCTTTTTTGTCGCTTTTTATGAAATACACAAAATACAAGCCGAAAAGCGACAAGCCAAACAGCAACCTAAATAAAACGGTTGGAATTTCTCCGAAAAATATTGCGAAAGTGTTCGTTGTAAAATAATTGGAGATTGCCGAGTAGCCACCTGTGAAAACGCCCCACAAACCTTGCGTTTCTATGTAATGGATAATTGGAGCATATCCGCCATTGAATGCAAACATCGCCCACGAAATCGCAAACATCACAACAGTAAGTGCTAAAGTGGCGGCAATTAAGCAAATTATCACAGTTTGCACAGGCGATTCTTTGAAATTGTTTAAGTTGCTTTTTGCATCTAATATTGGCTGTATGTAGAGAATTGGTAGCTTTTTCGTTCTTGTGAGAATGTTCGTGTTAATTTTTTTGTTAATTTTCATGGGTTTCTCCCTTTCTGTTTTCTAGGTTTGCCAGTAGAAATATTTTATAATTTACGTCCATTTCTTCCATTTTCAAGATATATTCGCTGTTTTTTGTGGAAAATCGCAGTTCTGGCGGATTTTCGGCTGTTAAATAATTCCAAAAATTTTCGTCGATAGAGCGTAAAACAGAGGTAACTAAGCGATGTCCTGTTGCAAAATTGTCGGTTGTTATGTCGTAACGTTGGTCGTCTTTTGCCCTGCCAAATAATGCTACATCGTGGCTGCCGTCTAGGTCTGAGAAATAATCGGCAATATTGATTGTTTGTATTGTAAACCGATTTATTTTTTTAGAGTGTATTATGCACCATTCGGTAAGTGTTCTTGAGTCTTTCATAGGATTTTCCCTTTCTTAGTTCAATTTATTAAATTTGTAAATCTGGATTATATGTAAATCCTGCTTTCTAGCATCGAGATTAAATCGCTTTTTATTACGGTTATTAGTTGAAAAATTTATTTATTTTTGTGTTACGTTCTTGTATAGCTTTTTCATTGGAGTTCATGTAAATTATATAATCTTTTGCGGTTTTTGGTATACAAGGCGTTCCGTCAGATAGTATTTGATTTTCATTCCAATCGCAAGTTAGGTTTCTAATTCCAGTGATATTTTGGACTGTATCATCAAAAACAAAACTGTTTAGGTAGAAAAAGTTGATAAAGCCGTTGAAATCAACGAAAAGGTTTAGCCAATTTTCGTTAGAATCGAAAACTTTTTTCAAGAAACAAGGTTTTTCTTCATACCAATTTTTTAAGTGGAATAAAGTTAAATCGAAACGGTCATATAAGCCACATTCCTCACCTCTTGCTTGGTTTATGGATTCAATTTTATTTGGATTATTTGGCAATTTCCAAATAGCCCAAACTACATGACCGCCAATACTTCTAGTAATTTTTAAGGATTCTTTAATACGAGTAGCACTGACATTAGCTTTAATGGCTGAAAAAGTTGAGGAACTTATAAAATCACTAGTTATTCCAAAATTAGTGTATTCGTTCGCTTTATTGTGGATGTATACACATAATTCCAAATAAAAATTATCTCCATTTTTGCGTTGTTTAATTTTTTTAATTTTGAGCATTTTTCCGTTTGGAAGTTGTCTATCTGCCAATAACGTTGCTAAATCTGCATACAATTCAAGGCTATTTGAATCAGGGTCTTTGTAGCGAGTTGTTTTGTCTTTGTCAATGAACTTTTTATACTCAAGTTCAAAAGGAAAATCTTTTTCCAATATTAAAGGTTCTAAATAATTTTGATTTACATTGACGTTGCCAAATTTTTTCATGATACATTCTCCTCTAGTTTGTTTTTATTATTGATGTTTTTTGCTATAAAACATATTTGTCAACTCTTTCAAAAAATATTTTTTACTATAGTAAATATAATATCAAATCGCAGAAAATTTGTCAAGCCAAACAAAAAAATATTATACAAAATTTTTTTGTTTTTAAGAAATGAAAAAAATTCCATCAAAAAAGCGACCATAAAGCCGCTCTTTTCTTTATTCCAAAATTTCCCATTAAAAATTAGTTAGTCAAGGCAAAAATTCCATTAACCCCGCTAAACATATGCCAGCCGTCCGTAAAAGTGGCTTGCACGGTAGATAATTGGTTGTTTGCAAACGTGGAAACATTTAACCCTGCTGTATCGCTTGCTATTCCTAGCGTTATTTGTCCAGTTGCCAAATTGCGAACCGTTCCGCTTGTTGTTGCACTTATGCTAAAGTTAAATACTGGATTTCCGCCAATAGCATCACGAAATGCCGTATTTAGCGAAATCGGCGGAGTTACGTTTACTCTAACCATGGCAACCAGTTTGTTAAAAGGTTTTTGGCAAAATTTGACCATCAACCGCAACCAGACAATAGACTATTATCCCGCACGTACAACGAAAAAATGCCGATAACAGCAGGTGTTACGCAAGTTGCCGAAAATATGATAAGCAATACGGTTTCGGTTTTAGGATTTTGGGCACCTGCAAGCAACGAAATGATAGTTGACCAACACGCCAACAATTACACGGTTACAGTTGCGGAAATCAACGAGGATAACGTTATTGTTGCGTATAGCCAAAATGTTTTTCCTGCGGTGGACATTGATTATGAAATTGAAGTTGACCTGCCCGCCGAACAGGAAGGCGAAAACGAGTAGCCAGATTGGATAGATTTTCCAAATAATGAACGTTTTGCAGTAGCGGCAACGTGGACACGGTACACGCCGCACGTACCCGCAAGTGGAATATCAAACCCAACTGCAACGGTTGCAAGGCATTATTTTAGAATTGCAACTGACCACGTGCCAGCCGAGGGCAATAGGCTAGTTATTCATTGGCAAAACCGAACAAACGCCGATGTGTCGCCAGACGAGGGAATAACAATAGGTGCAAGCCGCCCTGGAACGGGCAACTTTACAAGTGGCAACGAAATAAGCCGCACATACGCCCAATTAAACGCAACACACGGTGCATACGCTAGAATTTTAGAACTTAATCCGCAAAACCTAGTCGTCCGTTTCGGTTGGGTTTGGATAATGCGTGGTAGCGTTCCTGTGCAGATTCAGCCAACGTTTCTTAAATTTGCCGAACGGGCGGATAATATCCCATAAGCACCAACTTAAGAAATTTTCTCACTACAAACAGAACGTTTTAGCAGATAAAACAAAGCATCTTCACAGTCTGAAGGAACAATGGCTAAGGCTACGCTATTAAGTGTAGCCTTTAGACGTTGAAACATAAACATACTGGTTGACCAAATGCTGTATTTAGCTATATCCACTTCTTTTTGTGATAAAAATAATTCTGCTGCCAAAGTATTCCGTTCAATAAGCACCCAAAGAACTAGGGTGTGTTCCCACTAACGAATATTAATAAAAATCAAAGCAATCTGAATAAAGCCGATATAAACATCATCCAATTTATCAAACCGACAAAAC
>WRKG01000188.1 GCA_009778185.1 Bacillota bacterium | reverse complement strand
GGCAATTTTGGATAATGCTTTAGGTTGCCTGTAATTAGAAAGGCACTTGATTCTACGGCGGCATCGTAAAAAATGCGGTCGGTTTCGTCTGGCATTGATATTGTGCTAGTTGCTGGATTTATTAGAGTTCCAAAATTTAGCACTTTTTGCAGAGCAGCGTTTTGTTTTTCCAATTTTATTTTTAGGTGGCTATAAGATAAAACCCTTTTATACTCGGCAAATATTTGTTGTGTGTAAAAGTATTGCACATTATTTTTATCCTCAACAAGGTTTACTACTTTAGCAGGATTTCCTGTTGGCGAAAGCACAGACGATATTATAACATTTGTGTCGATTACAATTTTTAGCATTCTATACCCGCCGCTTTCTCTGCACGCATTTCAGCCCTAACTTCGGCTATTATTGCATCGATTTCGTCCATTGTCATTTTGTCTGTGCCATTTTTGACGGAATCCGCTTGTATGCTGCGGACGATTTCGCAAAATTCTTTACGTGCCTGTATTTTTTCTTCTCTGTTTTCGTTCCTTGACTTTTCTACCAGAGCATCTATTTCTTCTTCCGTCATATATTCGGATTCTCTTCCTTTGATTGCCTCTGCACGAGCGGCTTTTGCTTGTGCTATTAGTTCGGCAGGAAGAGTCAACGTGCCTTTATATTTTTCTTCAGTTTCAGCATTTTCTACAGGCGAAAATGGCACTGCTTGCTCACGGATTGCTTGTCTAAAAAATCTGCTAATTGCATCCGATACAGTTATTCCAAGGTTATTAAAAAGAGTTTCCGCATCTTTTTGTAATTGTTCGTCTATTGTAAATGTTCCTGTTGTCATGGTAAAATTTCCTTTCTTTTTGGTGGATTTTAATTTTTATATTAGTAATTGTGTTATAAATTCGATTGGTGGCATTATAAACGGCAATTTTGGATAATGCTTTAGATTGCCTGTAATTAAGATTGCTTTTGCTGCTTTAGCGGCATCGTAAAAAATGCGGTCGGTCTCGTCTGGCATTGCTATTGTGCTGATTGGTGGATTGGTTAAAATTCCAAAGTTTAATACTCGGTTCAATATATATTCTTTTTCTTCAGGATATATTTTCAAATGCCCATAAGATAAAACTCTTGTGTATTCAGCAAATATTTTTTCCGTATAAAAAAACTGAACCTTGTCTTTTTTATCAATAAGTTGTACAACTTTAGCAGGATTTCCAGTTGGCGACAAAGCTGACGATATTATAACATTTGTATCAATAACAATTTTTATCATTTTATACCCGCCGTTTCCTCTGCACGCATTTCAGCCCTAACTTCAGCTATTATTGCATCAATTTCGTCCATTGTCATTTTGTCCGTTCCGTTTATAACGGATTGTGCCTGTATTCTGCGTATTCCTTCGCAAAAATCTTTACGTGCTTGCAATTTGCCTTCTCTGTCCTCATTCATTGATTTTTCTATTAAGGCATCTATTTCTTCTTCCGTCATATATTCGGATTCATGTCCCTCGATTGCCTTTGCATGAGCCGCTTTTATTTCAGCTGTAAGTTCTGGCGAAAAGTGTAGTTCTCTATCGTCAGCTAAAAATTCATTTATATGATTTTCAGAGAACCCTGTAGCAATCACGTGTTCATGCGCTTCGCGGATTGCACTCATTATGTCATCTTTCAATTTTAGCGGTTTATACGTTGGCAAAAATGGCATAGTTTTATCCTGTATAAGTTGCCTTAATGTTATGTTTAATAGTTTATTTATATCTAAATCCATAGTGCTTAATATTTCTTCTGCTTGTTGCTTTATTTCGTTATCTATGGATAACTTTATGGTTGTTAATGATTGTTGCATTTTTAGCACTCCTTTTATATTTATAATAAATCAATTTTACAAAATGCGGGCGGAGGTTTGTAGGGGCGGATATTACCTGCTCGTCTAGCAAGCGAATCCGCCCGTACGTTGCAAAATCCGCCCATTTTATTTTACAATTTCCCAACCTCAACCATTATTCGTCAACGTTCCCATTATCTTCCGCAAAGTAGCCCGCAAGCCAAATTTCCCATAATATTCCATAGTTCGGGATATTGCACTTTGCGGCGGTGCTAGCTCGGCTGGTTCGGGTTCGGCGGCTTGATATTGCGGAGGTTCTAATGCTGCTAGATTGGCTTTTGTGTTTTGTTCCTCGATAATTTGCTTTAGCTCGGCTATTTCGTTTAATGCGTTTTCTAGGCGCTTGTCGATTGCATGAATATCTCGTTTAACAACATCGTATGGGTTTGGCTTAAACTGTTTTGGGGTTTCGATTGCCTTTTTTAGCCAATTTAACGAAAATTCATACATTCTATTTATTTCTTTTTCGGCTGTGCTGTAGTCGATTGGTTGAATTTGGCTGTCTTCGATAGGTTTATCCTCATAAATGCGGCGGTCGTGTAATCCAAAAGTGTTTATTATGCTTTCAAACCGTGCAACTCCTCTGTGATGGTTGTAAAAGCAGTTAAAATCCTTGCGGAAAATGTACGAAAAACACACGCCGTGAAAACTATCCGTAACCACATATTTTGCATTGCAAAACAGATATACAAAATTTTCTACTCGTACATCGGTAATTACTCGCTCTTTGTAAAATATCTTTATTGCGTTTTCTATGCGTATATCTGCTTGGCTTGCGTCCGTGATAACTATTATTTTTAGGTTTAACTTTTTTGCTATTGCGACAACTTGCTCACGTTTTGCTGGCGATGGGTCTAAAATATAGGCGGTCAAAAAGTCATCCTTGGAAGAAATGGTTGCACCTTCTTGTAATTTGCTATATTCTTCTGCACTTATCATAAAAACTGGGTCTAAAACGTGTTCGGCTGTAACGCCGTAATGTTTTATGTGTTTTGTGCCTGTTTTTTCTCGTACAGAAATATAATCAAATTGACTTAACAGCCAACCTCTTTTTGCAAGCGTTCTTGACGGCGGAACCCATTTTTCGGCGGGTCCGAAAGAAGTTGCGTAGGCTATTTTCTTTTTGGTTGCATCGGCGAATCCCAAATAATAATCGTTGGAATCCAAAAAATGCTTGTCGTGCCAAAGTTGGTCGCTGCCAACCACGAACGTATCACAAAGATTATTCAAATCGTACATTTCGCGGAAATCCCGTTTTTTGGCTATAATATAATGGTTTTTCGCAAAATTATACGCATGATTATTATGATGTTCGTTTACATTTGTCGGAGAAACTTCCGATTTTCTAATCATAAGTGCAGAATAACCCAAATTTGTTATTACTTTATACAACGCAAAATTGGTCAAAATAGAGCCATAATTATGTCCGTACCACCAACCGACTATTCCAACATCAAACCGCTCCCGCCGAACCGAATCAACAACCTTGCTAAACGGCAAATTTTCCACCAACATATTAAAATCGGTGCGTTTGTGCAAATCGTGTAATTGCCCTGCACGTTGCGTAAAAATACTGCCGTTTCCGCCAACCCATTCTAGCGGATGCTCGTTTAGCAGTTGCGTTTCTTGTTTTATTGCATTAAAAATTGCCTGTCCTTTTTCGTTATTGACAAGCACAACGCTTGTGCCTTTTTTGTGCAACGGGTTTGGCTTGCGTTTTTCTAAACCCCAAAAATCGCCGATTGTAATATCTGCTAATCGTGGCTTAACCGAAAATTGACACCACGCACAATGGTTGGGTTTCATGTAACTATCATGGTAAAGCCGCTGCCAATCGTCGTCGCGCAATCGCTTATGCACTTCCTTTGTAGAGCCGTCCGGTAGTAGTAGTAGTAGTAGTAGTGCATCGTGGTTCCAACCATCTTTTTTGCTGCGGAAAGTGTATTTTATAAGTTTGCCGTTTTTGTTTTTTTCGTCATTCAAGTTGAAACTTTCGGTTAAATATTTTTGGAAATATTTTGTGGAAGGTGCTTGTGCGCAAAGTAAATCTACGGTGTACAAATTTTTGTAGAGTTTGCCGTTGCTAGCATTTTTTAAGTAATTATAAAGCCCAGCAACATGGCACGGCGAACCGCTGAAAAGCACAGGAATATCCGCATCCAATTTTTCTTTTATTTGGCGGTGAATTAGCCCAACTTCGGATTGCAAATATTTTGACTTTTGCAACAGGGGCAAATCTTCCAATTTATCGATTAAAATATGCTGTACCGAAAAATTGTTTTGTTCGTTCCAAGCAACGCCGCAAACAACGCCCTTTTGAGATAAAATCCATTTTGCCATAAGTCCAAACGCGCCGCCGCTGCTGCTTGCGTGTAGCAGATTTTCGTCTTTTGCGATAAACTCGTAGCAAGCGGGATTTTGGGCGTTTTGAAAATTTTCGTCATTTTTCACAGGATAATACACAGGACAAGTTTTAACGCATTTGTTGCAGTTTACGCATTTTTGCTCGTCCAATTTGGGACGATAATAGCCCTCTTGGTTGGGCGACATTGTCAACGCATTTGTTGGACAAACATTAGCACACGCAGCACAGCCAGGACAATAAAAATTGTCCCAAAGGTCTTTTGGTGCTACTGTTTGCGGATTTATTGTAGGTGCTTTCATAGGTTAAGATACTCCTTCCAAAACTCTTCGGTTATCATTTTTTTGTGAACGGCTTTATTGTGAGCAACCGCTTTATTAAATTTAAGATTGATTTTTATCAACGTTGCGATAAGTTTCCCAATTATGCTTAACGCTTGCCCAAAACTTTTGGTTGTAACAAAACCTGTACCGCTTTCCAAATCGTAATTAAGCACGTGTTTTTTCATAAAAATGTACGATTTTATGGGTTCGGTTGCGGGCACAGTTACCGAACCGCGAGCGGGCAACAGCCAGCCGTTAAAAGACAAGCGGCGGATAGTTTGCCTAATTGGGTTTTCCCTGTTAATTAGGCTTTTTTCGTAATCTTTGTAGGCAAAATTTATGGGCAGTTGCTCTATTGGCAGGGCTTTGTCAACGATTGCCGAAAGTTCGCCCATCAGCTGGGGAAATTCTAAAGCTGCAATGTACTCTAAACCTTGCAAAAAGTCGTCTATTGCCTTAAATTTGAGCCGAGCCTCGTTGTAGCGATACAGCATTAAGCAAAGGGCAATTTGTTTTATCAGTTTGCGGCGCAAAAACCGCTTGCTAAAGCCTCTTCCGTGCAAATGTATCGAGCAAACTGTAAACAAATTTCTATCCCAAAAATAATCCTTGACAGGCGAGCGTTTTTTTGTGAAACTTTCGTGCCAAAGGCAAATGCCATTTAGGTTGATTTTTGGGATATTATTCCGCAGGTTAAACTCCTGGTCGTCGCCCTGAAAAAACAGCGGCAACGACAAATTATTTTTCGTATCCTCGGTGATAGGAAAACAGCAATACCACCAACCAAGCATATTTGTGCTTTCTTGCAATTCGCTTTTCAGCAAATTTTCGATAAACAGCATATTCAGCCCTTGCTTGTTAAACTGGATTCCGCCTAAAGTCCAGGTTTCGCCAGCGGCGTATAGCATTTCTGACTGTTCGATGTTCAGCATTGCGCCGCCAAGCATAGAGTTAAAATATTCTGGTTTTATCAACCGCAAAAAGCTGTAAGTGCGTTCCAAAGCGTGATGCGAGATAAAAACATCGTCATCCATCAAAATAATATGCGACAGCTTAAATTTTTCCTGGTCGGCGAGCGATTCAATCATACCGCGAGTAAAACCGCCCGCACCGCCGCTATTTTTGTTTGGGATAAGTTTAATTTTATCGGAGTTAAAGCGGTTTTCGAGCGTGTTTCCGTTGTCAACCAAGTAAACTCGCAAATGGTCAATTATCGGGCTATCGGCTTGTAAAAACACGTTATTTTGGAGCATTTCCATATTTGCGTAAACGTAATTTTCCCGTTTGAAGCTGCACATACAAAGGGCAAGGTTTACATCATTGAGATTATTCTCATTTATGTTGGTTGACCATTCTCCACCGTAGAAAATTGTGTCGTCAAAAATTTCCAATCTAAAGCCGATAATCCCTTTTTTGGCGGTAGCAGGAATTTTCACGGCGAAGTTAGCTTTTTGCGAACTTGACAAATTTTGCGTATAAAAGGGATATTGTTCCCAGCGGTTTTCCTTGCCAAGTTCGAGCCTAACAACAGTAAGCGAGCAGTTGCCCGACAAAGTCAAGTTTAGCGTAAGATTATCCAAAACGGTGTATTTAAGCCATTTTTCAATCGAAAAGCAATTAAAATAAGTGTCAAAATTTAGCAAAGCACCTATTTTGGCAACTATAAAATTCTGCTCATGGTCAAAATAAGCAGTTTGCGTGCCAAAAACCCGAACAAACAGCTCTCGTTGCGAAATTTGTGTCAATGGTAACTGTATTTTTTGTAATAACATTGTTTCAGTCCTTTCTTCTCAATTCAAAACATAAAACCCAAAACATAAAACCCAAAACCTTGGGGCGCTGCCCCAAACCCCGCAAGGAACGCGTCCCTTGACCCGCTATTTTTTTACTGCTTTGGGTAAATTTTATTTGGCTTGTCGTAGGGGCGGATATTATCCGCCCGTTTTCCTCCCATTGCTGTTTTTACGATTTTATTATTTTGGCAAAATATCGGTATAATTTTAGCTTTTGCAATTTTAATATTTTGGTGCTATCGATTTTTAGGTAGTAGCATAATAGTGTTGCGAAGTAGCGTTTTTTGGCTATTTGCGTTATTTTGGGGCTTTCGGTTTTTATTCGGCGGTACAATTTTTGCGAGTATTTTCGCCCCGCTTTTTTGTTGGGATTTTTTATTATTGCCGCCGTAAAAATGCTAATTAGCACCTCCGATTGTTTGTATATAAAATAATTGTAAATGTCTAAATTGGTTTCGTCAAGGTTTTTTGGAGTTTGTTTTATTAGGCTGTCTAAAACGATTTCCATGTGTGGCAAATTTTTAACTTGATTTTCGTCTGCAACCGATTGCCACGGATTGCCCAAACTGTAGCAATAAAACAGCAAATTCGCCACAAAAACCTTGGGATTTCCCAAAAACAGGAGCGTTTCGTATTCTCTATCCTCGTAACTAATGCGTTCTGTCAACTGAATATTTTGGCTTTTGTAATATTCGGTTCGGTAAGTTATTCCGTGAATGTTTAATATTGGCAAAATATCGGCTTTGGATTGTCGCCAAAGTTCGTCAAAGTTGTAAATTTTGCTAACTAAATTGTTTGCACAATAATCTCGTTCAACCAAATTTCGGCTGTCGATGGTGCGAAAATCGGTTAAAATAACATCGGCGGATTCTTCTTCCACAAAATTTTTTAGCAGGTTGACATATTGCGAAAGGTTAATCACAAAATCGTCGCTGTCAACTACTTTTATATATTTTCCTTTTGCGATATTTGCGGCAAAGTTAATAACCGAGCCGTGTCCTCCGTTGGGTTTATCGATAACGGTAAAAATTGCGGATTTTTGGGCATATTCATTGGCAATTTGCAGAGTACCGTCCGTTGAGCCATCGTTGACAATTAAAACTTCCGCCTCTTCCGCAGCAAGTTCCCAAAAGGAATCGAGGCACTTTCGCAAGGTTTTTTCGCTGTTATAGCAAGGTATTACGATTGATAAAATCAAGGTTTTTCCCTTTCTTTGTTAAGGATTAAATATTTTTATTTTTTCGAAGTAAACAATCTTTTCAGTTTACGCAAAGGAGCAGTAATTCTCCAGGAGGTTGACAAATGCAGTTCGTCAACCTCGCAAACCAGGTTTACTATTCTGTTTTGCTTTTGGTTTATTATAAAAATGTCTTCCGAAATTGTGGTGTTTTTTTCCAATATTTCGGCGGCTTGCTGTTTTATTTTAACTTCATGGTTTTTCGAAACGGCGGTTAATTCTTTTATTTGCTTGTCTTTTTGTTGGAGCGTTGCGGTTAATGTTTTTATTTTGTCGTCCTTTTGCTGAATTACAGTTGACAACGATTTTATTTTGTCATCCTTTTGCTGTCCTGCTGTGGTTAGAGATTTTATTTTTTCGTTCAAAGTTGCTTTGGTTTCGTTAAATTTATCGGTCAACTCTTTTTTGAATAATATTCTGCTTTTGCGGTTTAATATAGCGATAACAGCAGTTAAAATGGCGAAATTTTCGGATTGTTGCATATATTTTGCTGAATCAACAGTTGGCTCGATAATTAGGGTTACATTGAGATATTTTAATGTTTTGGTAAAAGTAGTTTGTGCTATTTTTTGGCGAGTTTCGGGGTTTTTGCAAAAAGCATAAATTACAACCGTGCCTAATTCGCCGATTAGCGGGCCGTTATCTAATCTTACACGATTTATTTCTATTGGCACAATAAAATCTAGCAAAAATTTTTGGGTTTCTGCTTGCGGAAAAAACGCCGTTTCGTGAAAAAAGTCGGTAAAAAATATAATGCTGTTTTCGTCCGCATTTTCTAGCAAATCGGCAATATAACTGGGATTCGCCATTGGTTCGGTTTCGGTTAAAGTTGTGTTTATAATGCAAACATCGTTGTGCTGTAGTTGCAAATCTTGGCAAGTTGTCAACGGCATAAAATTTTTAGCTGGATAATTGTCAAAATTGCATTTGTACAACATTTCGAAAGTTTTGTCGGGAATCCCGTAAAATTTTAGGTTTGGGTGCATAAAGTTGCTGATAATTTTTTGTATTGTAAAAAGCCTGTCCATGATGGTGAAAACTTTGGTAAATGTTCCGTCAAAACTTATATCTTCGTCTATGATGCTTTTTAGCTTGGCAATGCTAGTTGTTTTTAATGCAAGAGTTTGGTTGATTCTAAAATTGGGAACCCAATGGAGAAACTCAACGGGCATATTTGAATCCATATGTTTCATGCCACGCTCTAAAAGTACGGTTGCGTTCAATATCGAGCGTTCACGGTTGGGATGCGGATGATACATAATTTTATTTTGTGGCTTTGCAAAATAATCAACAAGCGTTGTGTACAGCATTGGATATTTATCCGCCGTATATAAACGGTCTTTAATGGGATATTTTGCCTTTGCCGAAAATAAGCCAGTAAACCCAAAACTATTGGGCAACAAAATAGAAACGGAATTATTTTGCAAAAACGGAACGTCAACATCAAAACAAGCCATTATTTTTTGTTTGTCCTCTTCAGCAACTAAATTGAATTGCGAATAAAAGTCAAAAGTCTCGATAAATTGCTTTTCGTGTTCGTCAAGCTGCTTGTCGTCAAAAAAATCAGTTTCGGGAAATATCATTACATTGCCAATCGGTTTATTATTTTCGCCAATTTTGCAAATTTTAGATAGCAAATTTCCATATTCTTGCGAAATAAAGCGTTTTTTTACCATTCGTTCGGGTTTAGTGTACATTCCTTCAACATGATTGGGAAATGGCTCAATTATAGTAAAAGGAATATTATGATAATCCATAAAAAAGGCAAAACTGGCAAACCAATCCCAATATTCGTAGCCAAAAGTTACTTCATCCAAATTTACGTTATTTTGTTGCAAAATCGGCGTGTATGTAGATATAACTTGCTCGATGGTTTCTGATTCGGTCAAATTTTTTAGGGGAATTTCGGGCAAACTTAGCACGTGGTCAAATAATCCTGTGTTTTTCAGCTTGTCAAATATTTCGCTTTTTATATTTAAGGAATCTTGGTCAGCTAAATAAATAAAGATTGCTTTTTCGTTTCTATGTTTAGTCAAACGCAAAGTAAGCATTTGAAAAAACGCTGAAAAATGTTCAAACGAGTAAATTATCATAGTGTAAACCCCTTTTTTAATATAATATTTTTATTTTAATAAAATTTTGTACAAAAATAACTATATCACAAATTAGGAAAATTTGCAATGACAAATTTTTGGAAAAATAAAAATGTAGAAATATTTACATAATTTTACAACACATCATATTTCAGCGAATCCAAAATAGAATTAACGCCATCAACACCTTTTTCATTTTCCAGTGCATGAATAATAACGGCATCGCGGCGGTTTTTGGGATGCAACGCACCTTTGCCAGCTATTCGTAACAAGCGGTCGGTTTCTTCTTTGTTTAGTGAAAAAGCGAAAGCTAATGCTAAAACTTGGTTTCTACCAGGGTTGGTTCTTCGCCCGTTAAATAGTTGATTTGCGTAATTTATATCTAATTGTGCTTTACGTATGACAGTTTTTCGCTGTAGATTTTTGTGTTTTAGCAACTCGGATAAATAATCTTTTAAGGTGGGCGAATTTATTTCTGTTTCGTTTTCTTTTAATATTTCGACTATATTTTGGTCGCTTTTTAGTACCTTTGAAAGTTTTAAGGTTGTCGATTGTTTGGACATAATTAACCGTTGTTATAGTTCATTTTTACGGTAATTTTGCCAAAATGTTTGTTGCTGAAATCTCGCGGGGG
>WRKG01000187.1 GCA_009778185.1 Bacillota bacterium | reverse complement strand
CGGCAAATGAAACCGTTTCGGCAAATGAAACCGTTTCGGCAAATGAAAATGATACCGCAAAAGAAACCGTTCCGCAAAACGACAACATTTCGCCCATCGAAACTGTTTCGGCAAATGCCAACGTTTCGCAAAACGACAACATTTCGCCAAACGACAATGTAAGGGAGACCGTCCTCGGTCTTCCGCAGGGGGAAAATGCAAAACCCCCAAAGCAAAAAAAGTGAGTGCCAAAGAAACCGCCAATAAATACAAATCCGTTTTGGCAACTTTCCGATTGATAGCCCCAAAATTGCGAGAAATAGACAACAAAACCGTCCTACAATGGATAAATTTAACCGCTCCGCTAGTAAGCAAACGCAAATTTGGCAACCTATGGGAGCAAGCCCTAGCACTAATGACAGCCCACCGCATGACTTTATCAGGCGTTGGGCTGTTTGATAATGAAACCGAAACAGAAAACGAAACCCTACCACAAGATGCCTACCAAACCGCAAGAGTAAGCAGTTACAGCGAGGGTAGCGTAAGCATAAGCTACAACGATAACCTCGAAAAACTGGGCAACCTAACCAGCGACCTCGGCATGACGGAATACGGCGTGCAATATCAAAGTTTGTTAAGGTTGAAAGTTATCCCAATTTTGAATAGTGGGGAGCGATAAAATGTTGACAATCTGGCACAAACCCTACAAAATAAAGCGGTTTACTAACAATGAAACAACCAACCTAACAATCAAACTAAACGTGCAACCACCAAGCCCACAAAACCACCAAAACGAACCCGATTACGGCGAACACACAACAACTCGCCTAACCAGTTTTGGGCGAACAAAATTATTTTCCGCAGACGAACACACCAATCAACAGGCAGACCGCCTATTATATAAGGGTTTTTGGTACGAATGCACAAGTTGCGTTGAATGGGATCACACAAAACTTGCCCATTTCAAAGCGGAATGGGTGCAAATCCCACCATATGACGAAAGTTTGCAAAAAATGTTACAAGAAACCAATGAAAGGGGCGAAAACAATGACACAATTTGACAGACTCCTAAAAGAATTAAACGAACTGGCAACTTTACAAGTGCGAATTGGCTATCAACAAGGCGAAAAAAGCAGTAAAAACGCCACTTTGCTAGACATTGCCGTATGGAACGAACTAGGCACAAAAACCAAAGACGGCAAACAACACATACCGCCACGCCCCTTTTTACGCCAATCTGTGGACAACAACCAACAACAAATCTCCGATTTCGTAAAAAAAGAATTAGCAAATTTGGGAAACGGCAAAACCGCCCAGCAAATTTTGCAACGCATAGGAACATACCAAAAAGGTTTAATTCAGCAAGAAATCCAAAAGGGCAACTTTACGCCGAACGCCGAAAGCACCATAAGAAAAAAGAAATCCGCCGCTCCGCTGATTGATACAGGGCGGCTAATGCAGGGCGTTCATTTTGTGATTGAGGAAAAGAATAATGACAGTTGACAACATGAAACAGGCAATTTTTAAGTTGACCGAAGAGTATTTTTTGAACATTCCAAATACCGAAATAACAACAAACATCGCACGCACAAAAAAAGTAGCCTCCTACAACGCCGCAATATTAACATTCATGGACATTCAAACCCAAACACGCCCAGCAAGATTCAACCAAAGCGGCTTAACAGGCGACTTTTTGCCAGCAACAACAACTGTGCAATTAGATTTATTTTGTGCAAACGCCGTGCAACTGCTGGCAAATTTTGTGCAATATCTCAACAGCCCAGCGATTGACATTTTTTGTCAAGTGCATAACATCGACATAATAACAAGCACAATCCGAGATTTAACCGATATTGTCGCAGAAACAACATATCGCCCACGTGCCATGACAGAATTAGAAATCGCCTTTATCCTAGAAAATATCACGGATAATGGGCATTTTGAAAGGGTTGATTTAAGTTGGCAAACAACAAAAAATACCCAATAACGAAAGAAAACGAGTTTGCAAGGCTAAACTCCGCCGTTATGCGAATGCTAAAACAAGCCATTGACGAAGAACTAGAAATTTTGGAAGAATACGAAAGTACAGAAAATTGGGCAGAATACGAAAGACTGGACGGTTTAGATATGGACAGCCTTTTTTATTTCTTCAAAAGAATCGAACGCAACTTCAAACGCCGCACAAAAGATTTTGGTTTTCGGGAAAAATTGCAAGATATAGCAAACGGAATAAATGCCCAAGTCGAGCGAAAATTTCGGCAAGAATGGCGAAACCTTTTAGGAATCGACATAACAAAAGACCGATTCAACGGAAAATCCTACAAAAATCTACTCAACTTTTGGACAAACGAAAACGCCCACCTAATAAAAACCCTGCCAAAAGAAACTTTAGGCGAAATGCAAAAAACCGTCCAAGAAAAATTTATCGCAGGAGCGAGCCCAAAAGCCTTGCGTGGAACGCTACAAGAAATCTACAACGTTGACAAAAAACGAGCCGAATTTTGGGCGAGAGACCAAGTAGCAAAGCTAAACGGACAAATAACGCAAAAACAGCACCAAGATGCAGGAATAACAAAATACAAATGGCAAGCAAGCATGGACAGCCGCACACGTGCCGACCATCGAGCCTTACACAACACAATCCACCAATGGGACAATCCGCCAATCGTTGACACAAAAAGCGGTCGCCGCAACCACCCTGGCGGCGATTATCGTTGCCGTTGCGTGGCGATTCCCATTTTTGACCCGCCTGCCGGACGGGCAGGTTAACATTTTTAGAAAGGATTGATAAAATGAACAATTTAGACAGAATAGCCAAAGTAGACATAACGCTAACAATGCCGCCAGTGGACGAATCCAGTTTTGACCACATTTTGCTACTTGGTCCACCGCCACAAAACCCATTAAACGTAGGGGCGGATATTATCCGCCCGAATAATAGCAACAGCATTACCTCATACGCAAGCCTAGAAGAAGTAGCAAGTGCAGGTTACAAAACCACGGGCGAAAACGCCGACCCAATCGGAGCGGCGGCGAGAATTGCATTTTCGCAGATTCCACGCCCTAACAGGATTTTTGTTGCGAATTTTGAACCAATAAATATGACACATCCAATCGCCCCAATTTTGCCGATATATCCAGACGAATTGCCACATGAAAATGCTGAACACCCAACATTACAATTACCAGAGGATTTTCCAGTTTTTGGCGAAAACAATGAAAACAGCGAAAACAACGTAAATCCGCCAATGTTAGAATTGCCCGAAGATACCGAACTTCCCGACCTGTCCGCCGAGGCGGAAGTTGACAAAATTGTTGAAGAACCCCCAAAAATCGACTTCAACCTAAAGCAAACAGGCACAACCCAAGTTGGCAACATAACTTTGCGAGATTTCATTCTCGAATTTGACCACCAACCGCAACCTGGCAACCGCCTATTATATCGTGGTTTTGTGGATTTTGGACACGACATGACAATCACGCCAGGCACAACAAAACTTTGGCACAATTACCAAATATCAGCCGCCTTTCCATATGGGGGCTTTTATTATGACGCTTTTTCGGGCGTTGCCTACCGTGAACAATTTTCTGTGCCAAAAATTTTGTTAGTAGAGGTTGACAGCGAAGATTTCATTATCGCCTACAGCATTATCGATTTGCCAACGGCAAAAAATCTAGCCAAAACAGCAAAAACAGAAATGGGAAAACTGGCGGAGGTAATAAAATATTACACAACCGACCAATTAGAAACCACGCTAAACGCCGCCTTAACAGAAACAGGCTGGTACGCACTATGTGCCGCAGGAATCAACCCAAAATATTTCCCACAAATAGCCCAGTGGACGGAAAGCCAAAACAAAATTTTCGGCTACACGTTTTTCACAGAAACCGATCCAGTCAGCGATATTTATATGAGAAGTTACGGATTTTGTGGCAAAATTTACGATAACGACACAGCCGAAACCGCTCCAGCGGACAATCATTTTGCACACGTTGCAGTTACGGCAAAAGCCTTGTCGCATCACGCTGGCACGGAAACTTGGGCACACAAGCAAGTTGCAGGAATCGAACCCGAAAAGCTATCAAGCAACCTGTTTAGGCAGTTGCAAGAGGGCAATTCTAACACGATTCCACGAATAGCCCGAATAATCCGCAGTTTTCACGGCAAAACGCGTGGCGGCGAATGGATTGACACAATCCGATTTCGTGATTGGCTACAAAATGACTTGCAACTTCGCATAATTGAGGCAATGACAGCCGATCCAAAGGTGCATTACACCGACCAAGGCATCGCAAAAATTCATAATGCCTTAATTGCTGGCTTAAAAAACGCCCAACGAATCGGCGGCATTGCACCAGACGAATGGGACAGCGAGGGCAATCCGCACAAAGGCTTTACAACAAGCGTTCCGCGCGCACGAGATTTAACCAGCCGAGAACGCCATTCGCGCGAGTTGAAAGATGTACGTTTTTCGGCACGGCTGGCGGGCGCAATTCATTTTGTGCAGATTAGCGGAAATCTTTATCCATAGAATAGGAGAGGGCAAAAATGGCAGAAATAAGACAATATTCAAGCCGCCACGTTTTAATTGAACTTGGCAACGAAACGGCAACAGCCCTAGCAGACGGCACTTTTGTAAGCATCGAGCCACACGGCGAAGGCACAAGCAAGCAAGTTGGAGCAGACGGAGCGGTCGCGGTCGGCCTTGATCCCGATTGGACGGCAAGTGTTAATTTAACGTTTATGCAAACATCTCCGTCCGCCGAAAAGTTGCAAGAACGCTACTTAAAAGAGCAGCGCACGGGAATAATAGAATTTTTCCCAATTTTAATTCAAGATTTGACAGGCACAACGCTATTTCACGCCGAGCAAGCGTGGGTTGCAAACATGGTAAAACGTGAATTTAGCAAGCGCGAACCCAGCAACAACATTGAAATTACAATAGAAACAGGCGATGCAACTTGGGAAGTTGTGCAACCTGCTCACACAAAATAAAAAACGCGGCGAATATTTTGACTAACAAGAAATTTCGGCGCGTTGTTAAAAAAAGGAGATGACAAAATGCAAAAAGTAATCCCAGTAGAAATAGAAACCAACGATAATGGCGAAAAAGCCACGTTCCATATTCGCAAATTTAGTCCATTTAAGGCAACAGAAATATTGGCAGATTTGAAAGATATTTTAGCAGACACGCTAAACGGCGTATTTACGGCAGAAAGCGGCACGAAACTAGAAGAAATCCCCGAGGAAATAGGCGATTTGGATATTGACCCATTTTTGCCCGAAATAGTAACGGCAATTCAACGATTAGACAAAAAGAAAATATTTTGGATAATCAAAGAACTGTGCATAAACCACCAAAACGTCAGCACCCGCCTGACGGACGGGCAGGCAAAGTTAGAAAGCGAACAGATGGCAACGTCAATAACAATAAACGACCTAGAAAACATCTTTGCAGACGATTTTTCGGGCATTTTTGAACTTGTGTATCACGTTTTGCGGATAAATTTTGAGGATTTTTTCGGCAATGCCAAACGCCGATTTGGCAAGGAAAAGGACAGGCGTACAAAATTGGCGGAAGAGAAAGCGAAAGCGGAAGAAGAGAAGGCGAAAGAGGAGTCGAACAGTACGGCAGACTGGAAGTAGCCTATTTTAGCAACCAATTTGAATTGCAGTTGTGGCAACTAATCGCCGCCAAAGTAGTAACAAAAGCCGAATTAGAAGAATATTACAGTGTTGACGATATACTAAAATTGGCGGCGGTGGTTGAAATGAATAATGATATTTTCGCCGCCAAATTGGACGAAATAGAGGAAAAGTTAAAGAAACAAAAATAACCTAGAAAGGAGCAACCCCATGACAATCCGAGATATAGCAATAGCAATAGGCTTCGAAATAGACAAATCTAGCGAAAAAAAAGCAAGCGGCTTAATAAAAAATTTGGCTAATTCCGCAAAAAAAAGTCTAAACAAGTTGCCAGTAGGCTTTAGCGTTGACAACAAAACCGCCGCAAACGCCGTAAAAATCACAGAAAAAATCAAAATAGCCGCAAATCCATTAAAGCAAAACAAAGTTGGCTTTAATGTAGATAAAACTAGCCAAAATCAAGCCTTGCAACAAGTGAAAACTCTGCGAGCAAAAGTGGCAAGCATTTTAGGCACAATCGGACTTGGATTTATCGGCATCAGCGGAATAATAAATCTCGGCAAAAAATTTTTGCAGGAAAGCGAGATAATGCAAGGTGCAATGCAAACAATCCGCGAAATGTGGCAAGGTTTTTTGGCAGAAATGGATGAAGCCCACGAATTAACAAAAATGCTAGGAAACTTAACACGCCGTATTGCAAGCGGCATGATTGCAGGGTTTAACCGAGTTTTGCGTGTGTTGCGAACCTTGATAAACGGCTTTATGACAATCGCCGAAAAAGTAGGCGGAGTGCAAAATTTGCTGAAATTATTAGCAATAATCGCAAGCAGCCTATTTTTGGCGTTCAATTTTCCTGCAATATTGGGATTTTTGCGTGGCATTGGGCAAATGCTAGGAATGATAAAGCTGAAAATGCTACCAATAATCGCTGTGATTGTGCTGTTGGGCTTGCTAGTGGACGATTTTATAACATTCATGCGCGGCGGCGACAGCGTTATTGGTACAATTTTAGCAAAGTTCGGCATCGGCGCGGACGACGTAAAAGCGAAAATAAAAACTCTAGTAGAAACCGCCAAAACGCTGATTTCGCAAGCGGTGCAGGTTGTCCGCAACGTGATTAGTAGCGTTTGGACGTGGCTTGTCGCTTTTTGGGAACAGCACGGAGACCGCATTATTGGCTTTGTGCAAGCCGCTTGGCAAAAGATTCAAACGATAATTTCCATGCTTGCCAATTTTTGGCAACAAAACAGCGACAAAATTATTGGATTTATTCAAACGGCGTGGGCGAAAATTTCGGCAACGGTGCAAACGGCTTGGCAATTTGTGCAGACTGTAATTTCGGCACTTGTAGCCTTTTGGCAACAAAACGGCGACCAAATAATAGCCCGAACAATCGGCTATGCAAAACAAATTTGGGCGAGCGTTTATCCCATGTTAAAAGCCGTTTGGGATTTTACCCGCCTGCTGGTCGGGCAGGTTAAAACGTTTTTGGGCTGGTTGCAAAATACAGTTGCAACTAAAATTGGCGAACTTGTCGCCTTTTGGCAACAGCACGGAGCAGACATAATAACATGGTTTTCGGGCTTTGTTGAACGCATTGTAAATATGTTCACATTTTTGGTGGATATGATAACCGCCATTTTCAACATATTTTCGGCACTTTTCAGTGGCGATTGGGATGCTCTTTGGGAAGGTGTAAAAGAACTTTTCGCCGCCAGTTGGAACTTTATCAAGGAAATTTTCGCCCAAGTAGTTGACAATCTTATTTTAATTTTTGCAATGTTATTTGGAAAAAGCGTTGCAGATGTAAAAAACTGGTTTAACAAAATAAAAAGTTGGTTCACAAAAGCCGCAAATTTCATAAAAAGTATGATTGACAAAATAGTAAAATTCTTCCAACCGTTTATTGATATAATCGGCACAGTTACAGATTTTGTGGGCAGTGGATTAAGCAAAGCCGCCGATTTTATAGGCGGATTATTCGGCAGCGATTCCAATAGCTCTAATAGTGGAATTTCGCCAATAGAAGGTTTCGCAAAAGGCACAAACAGCACGCCAGACACTTTTATTGCAGGAGAAAACGGAGCAGAGTTAATAACAGGAGCAAAAGGGCGAAAAGTGTTAAATAACAAAGAAACAGCGAATATTTTAACGAATTTAGCAAGCGGAGCAAACTTCATAAAGCAAGCGGCAAACACTTTGCGAGCAATAACAATTCCGCCAAACCCTGCAAACACGCCATTTTACGGCAACATAGAAAACAAAATAATAAACATCAACATGAAAAACGAAATGAACAACGAGTTTAAGGGCGACCGAGCCAGTCAACAAGCGGATTTCAAGGCGTTTGGCAAAGTGGCACAAACTGACATTATGGGCGAACTTTCAAGGGCGTTGGCATACGCAAGGTAGGGGCGGATAATATCCGCCCGCATTAAACCGTATTACAGAAACGAGGAAATCATGCGAAAAATACAACCAGTAGACATCGATGGAATCACGTTCGATGCAGTAATAACGCAAACCACCGATTACACCGCAGATGTGCCAAGTTATCCCACCGAAGCAGGTTTTGAGGTTTCGGATGCTATAATCGTCCGCCCATTAACGCTAAATTTGACGTTGATAATATCCAATAATCCAGTAACGCACAGGGCAATCAACGGGCAAAATCCCGCAAGAGTGCAAGAAGTTTTGGCACGATTGCGGGATTGCTTTTTCAAGCGAGAGCCAGTTACTGTTACCACGCAAACCGCCGTCTACGAAATGATGGCAATAGAAAATTTTTCGGACACAATCAGCAAAGATTACGGCGATATGGTGGAATTGCCCATAAGTTTACGGCAAATCGTCAAGGTTGAACGGCAAACAACCACAATGGAGGTGCAGTTTTTAGGGCCTGCTAATGTGGTGCAGGAAAATCCACCAACTTCTTCGTCAAGCACTGTAAACAACAGTAATTATAGCAATGATTCTTCGTCAAGCAAATCCAACGCAAGTGCTTTGCACAATTTGGCGAGCAGTTTGGGAATTTTGAAATAAAAAAGGCGGTGATATATGATGCTACAAATCGAAGTGCCGAATATCCCAAGAAGTTTAATGCGGATTGTGCTAGGCAAAACAGCCTATTTAATAGGATTTGAGTACAACGAAACCGCCGACCGCTGGCGGTTTAGCCTGTACACCATGCAACACGAGCCGATTGTGCTAAATTTGCCGATTGTGCCGCATTTTCCACTGAATATCCAAGTTGCAGACCCACGAATGCCCAGCGGTGTTTTTGGCGTGAAATCTAACCCGCCTGCCGAGCGGGCAAGTAAAAATCACGTTAGCAAAGATGATTTTGCTGACGGTACAGCGAGGTTTTATTATGCTAGTAGTGAGGAGAGCGATTAAATGCAACAATTCCACCGAGAATACAAATTAGCTTTCGGAAGTGGCGAAATAGGCACATTAGTAACCGCCCGCCTGCCGGACGGGCAGGCCAACGAAAAAAACCATGCCCTACGAATAAGTTTCAACATACAAAAAAACGATGACGAACAACCCGACACAGCCAAAATAAGCCTATGGAACTTATCCCCACAAAATATAGCAACCCTAAATGAAGACGATTGCGTTGTAACCTTGCACGCTGGCTACCGCGGCGAATTTCTGCCCATGATTTTCAAAGGAATAGTAACATACACCGAAACCATCGACAACGAAGCCGACCACGAAACCTACTTCGAAGCCCAAGATTGCCGAGTAGAATTACGAGACACCTACGTAAGCCTATCATATGCCGAAACCGTAAACACACGCCAAATAATAACCGATATAGCCGCCCAAATGGGGCTTGCTCCAAACATCAGCCACAACGCCGAATTTCACGATATTCCCAAAGGCTACAGCTACATCGGGCCAGCAAGAATGGCGTTAGATTCCGCTTGTGCATCGTCTGCATTGCGATGGAGAGCCGAAACCGACCAAAGCGGCGGAATTTTGCACATAAAAAAGAATCGTGATTCTTCCAAGCAAGAAGTTTACGTACTTTCCGCCGAAAGTGGACTAATTGGCACACCCAAAAAAATAACTTACGGCGGCGATACCGAGGGAACGGCAATGCAAACAGGTTGGGAGGTTGAATATTTTTTGAACGGCGAAATTGGAATCTCCGATTTTGTCAAACTGGACAGCCGCAAAATTAGCGGCTATTTTCGTGTTAAAACAATCGATATGACAGGCGATAATATCGAGGGCGATTGGCTGTGTAAGGCTACTTTATTGGAAAATTAGAAATGGAGTTAAATATGAAAATTATAAAAGCAGGAAAAGTTCCCCCGCCAGAAATGTTTCCGTTTGAGTGCAAAAAATGCGGTTGCGTTTGGGAGTGTGAAGCACATGAAACAAGCTGGTATACAGTAGATTACACTGAATCTGCGAGGGCTTGCAACTGCCCAACCTGCGGAAAAGGCTGTTTGAACAAAGAAAGAATATTTGACTGATTGAGGTGCAGATATGATTCCAAGTGCAACGCATTTTTTGAAAGATTATATGCGAGAATATTCGCAAGATGTCCACACAATGATTCCAGGCGAAATTATAGCTTGGGATGCCGCCAAAAACGAGGCAAGCATAAAGCCGTTTGCAAGCTACCGCAAG
>WRKG01000186.1 GCA_009778185.1 Bacillota bacterium | reverse complement strand
AAAAAATTCCGATGCTTTGGTCAATTTCTTTTTTTAGATCGTAGCCTGTTAGCGGCTTTTCTAATAGCATACCGATTGTTATGTATTCAAGCATTTTGCCACCTCTTTTTTAGATATATCTTATGAATATATTATATAATGGCATTTTGTATTTGTCAAGGGTTTTGAAAAAATTTTTTGCTTTATAGCAAATATCAAAGTTGTAAAATTGCACAAAAAATTTTGAATTTTTCTTCAAAAGTGATATAATATTTTTGAAAGGCAAAAAGTATGCAAAGTTTGTCTAATATTAAAATACCAAAATTTTCACATAAGAGAGGGATTGTTATGGATCAATTTGGAGAACGCAAAAAACGTGAGATAAAACTATGGTTAAAGCTAACTTTGACCATTTTGGTTATCTCGGTTTTTTCTGTTATAATTTCATTTGTAATTTCTAATACAGTTGTGCGAAATGCCGTTTACAACGATATTGTCGGCGGTGTGCAAAACGAAGCACAAGTACACGCTATCGAGCTTGAGGCTTGGTTTCGCAATAGTTTGGTTGCAATTAACAGCTTTGCTGGCATTATGTCAAACCTGCAAGCGGAGCATCTTTTTGACGTTGCGGCAGCTTTTCAAGATGAATTTGATTTTATCGAGGTTGCCTACATTGCATTTAATGCGGACGGCACTATTCTTTCTGGGGATTTTTGGGTTCCCGATGACGATTACATTGTTTGGGAACGTGATTGGTTTATTGCCGCTTTAGCCGCTAATGGCAACCCAATTTTTACCGAACCTTACATTGATGCCACTTTTAGCGATAATCTTATTTTAACTTTGGCTCAATATGTGCCTTCCATTGATGCAGTTGTTGCCTTCGATATGAATACCCATTACATAAGCGAACTTTTGGGCGGCATACAATTACCTGGCGATGGCTATTTATTCCTACTTAATGCTGATGGTGCAATTATTTCACATCCTAATCCAAGCCTTAATCCGCAAATTGGACAAGATTTTATAAGCGTTTACAACGTTCCGCAATATGCACAAAGTATTCGCAACCAAGATAGCGTATCGCAATTTACCGATATTAACGGCGTTGACAGCTATATTATGCTGTTTGATTTGCCTAGCACAAATTGGCAACTTGTTTCGGTTATGCCTGCTGTTATTGTAGAAACGCCAATTTGGCAAATTTTAACAATGTTTGTCGCTAGTATGACCATAATTTTGTTCATTGTTGGCAGCTCGATGCTTTTTACCGTTTCTCGGTTGATAATTTCAACTATAAAGCTGAAAATAAAAGAGTTTCATGCTATTTCTTTATCTTTGGCAAAAGGTTATCCTGCACCCGACAAAAAAAATCGCGACGATTCTTTCGGGTTCGGAATCCTCGAAAAAGAACTTTACAAAATTGTCAAGGATATTTCTAAATTACATATCGACCTAATTAAAATGATGGACGAACAATACGTTGGAAACTACACATACGCTGTCAACCTTGACAATCACGATGGCATCTACAAAGAAATTGCTCTACATATAAATTCGATGATTGACCGCAATAACGAAATCCGCAAAACCGTTTTAATTTATTTTCAATCTATAATTGACGGCGATTTTAATGCCGCTCCAGGTTACACTTTCACGGGCGAAGAAACTTTTGTCAACGGTATTTTATCGGATATGAAAAACAGCATATTGAGTATATCCGATGCGATAAACGAGATTGTGCAAGCCGTACAAAAAGGCGATGTTGACTATCGAATAGATTTATCTCGGTACAAAGGCGAATGGATAACCGTTATAACCGACATGAACCAAATTTTGGACACAATAAACACGCCAATAACCGAAATGCGCGATGTTTTGGACAATTTTAACGTTGGACAACTTGACGTTCGCGTTAAGGGCGAATATTCTGGAATTTTCGCCGATATTAAAACCGACATAAATCAGCTAACCGAAGGGCTTGGCGTTTACGTGAAACGTATTGTCCATAGCTTAGAAACGGTATCAAACGGCAATTTAACCTATCGAACCGACCAAAAATTTAGGGGAGATTTTGAAGAAATAAACGTTGCAATAAATAACGTAACGTCAACCTTGCAAAAAACGTTGACAAACATTGTGCAATCGTCCAACCAAATTTGGACAGGCGCAACAGATATTTCCCAAAACACAACAAACTTGGCAAGCGTTGCAAACGAGCAAGTGCAATCCGTTGCCGACCTGGAAAGTCAACTAGAAACGGTCAACAAGCAAACAAGCACAAACTCGGAAAACGCGCGCAACGCAAATTCAATATCGAACGAATCATCGCAAAACGCAACAAAAGGCAATCAATCCATGAAAGAATTGCTTGCCGCAATGAAAAAAATCAATGAATCTAGCAACAATATTTCTAGCATAATAAAAGTTATACAGGATATTGCGTTTCAAACAAATTTGTTGGCATTAAACGCAAGCGTTGAGGCCGCCAGAGCAGGCGAATATGGTCGCGGATTTAGCGTAGTTGCCGAAGAAGTTGGCTCGCTGGCAAAACAAAGCCAAACCGCCGCAATAGAAACAACTGGCTTAATCGAAGATTCACTAAACAGCATAGAAACGGGAAATACAATAGCAGATACAGCATCGCAAGCATTAGACCAAATGGTTTTAAGTGTTGACAATGTACTCGTGGCAATAGATAACATTTCGGTTTCCTCGAAAAATCAAGCTGATTCCATCGCAGAAATTAGCACAGGGCTTGACAAAATTTCGGCAACCGTAAAAGACAACCAAATGGTGCTTGACAAAACTACGAAAACCGCTCATTCTCTAAATCAACAAGCGGATATGCTAAAAGAATTTGTGGGTTATTTTACGATATAATTACCGATGTATTCATAATAATGCTGATATATTCAAATTTTTGATGTTTCGTATGGGCGGATAATATCCACCCATACGTTTATGATAATCGTCAAATTACAAAAAATGCGGGTCAAGGGCGCTGTTCTTTTGTCCACTGGACAAAATTCAGCCTTGCGGGTTTGAGTAATGCCCGAGGTTTTGCATTTCGAAAGGAAAAATATGTACACAAGAACCGAAACAAAAGTTATAAAAATAGGCAAAGTCGCAATCGGCGGGGGAAATCCCATTGCTATACAGTCAATGACAACCACAGATACAGCCGATATTACGGCAACGGTATCTCAAATACAAGCGTTGACTGAAGTCGGTTGCGAAATTGTGCGAGTTGCTGTGCCGAATGCGGCGGCGGCAGCGGCGATAAAGCAAATAAAACAAGCTGTGAAAATTCCAGTTGTTGCCGATATTCATTTTGACCATTCGCTGGCAGTACAGGCAATAGCCAACGGAGCGGACAAAATTCGCATAAATCCAGGAAACATCGGCGATAAATCCCGTGTAATGGAAGTTGTGAAAGCCGCCAAAAGTAACGGCGTTCCCATAAGAATCGGCGTAAATGGCGGCTCTCTTGAAAAAGATTTGTTGGCAAAACACGGCGAAATTACAGCCGCCGCAATTTACGAAAGCGCCTTGCGGCATATCCAAATTTTGGAGGATTGCCAATTTGACGATATTATTTTGGCGGTAAAATCCTCTGATGTACCCTTGACAATAGCGGCTTATAAACTTATCTGCGAAAAATTCCGCTATCCAACTCATATTGGCATAACCGAAGCGGGTTCGCCGTATCGCGGTACAATAAAATCGGCGGTCGGCATTGGCGCATTGCTCGCCATCGGCTTGGGAGACACTTTGCGCGTTTCGCTAACAGGCAATCCTTTGGAAGAAATTAAGGTTGCCAAAGAAATATTGCAAGCGTTAAATTTACGCAAATTTAGCCCCGAAATTATATCTTGTCCAACTTGCGGACGTTGCGATGTCAACCTACTAAAATATGTGCAACAAGTGGAAGAATTTTGCAACACAATAAAAACGCCGATTTCTGTTGCGGTAATGGGATGCGTTGTCAATGGACCTGGCGAAGCAAAATCGGCAGATTTTGGCATAGCGTTCGCTGGAAGAAACGCCGAATCCACCGCAAAAAAAGGGGTTATCTTCCGCAAAGGGGAAATCCTAAAAACGGTTGACGAAGATAAATTAGCGGATTCTTTAATACAAATTATTCAAGAATCGTTATAATGCGAATCCGCATTTGAAAATTTGCGGTTCACAAAACCGTAGGGGCGAACGTCCTCGTTCGCCCGTTATCGCCAATCCAACGGATGAACAATCCGCCCATACAGCAAGCATCCAAAATTGGCATTTATCACAACAAAACAAGGAGTTATTTTATGACAAACACAGAGTTAGTAAAATTGGCAATACAAGCCCGCGAGAAATCGTATTCTCCGTACTCAAATTTTATGGTTGGGGCGGCTCTTTTGGCAAGCAGCGGCAAAGTTTATCAAGGTTGCAACATAGAAAATGCAGGATATACCGCCACTGTTTGTGCCGAACGCACCGCCTTTTTTAAGGCAAAATCGGAGGGCGAAACAAATTTTGTTGCTATTGCAGTAGCTGGCTGGCACAAAGAAACCCCAACCAATGCCGCCGCTTTTCCCTGCGGAGTTTGTAGGCAAGTAATGCGCGAATTTTGCGATCCGCTTACGTTCAAAATTATAGTAGCCAACAAAAACGCCGATTACACAGAACATACTTTGGAAGAAATTTTGCCAAATAGTTTTGGCCCGCAAAATTTGTAACTTTATAAGCTGAAAATTGCATTTAATAAAAATGTAGGGGCGGATATTATCCGCCCGCATTTTTATTAAATAGATTTACATAACAATCCCAAAATTTAATATCTACCAAAAGTAATCATATTAGGATATTTTTGTTTTAGTAAATAAAATTCAAAAGTTGGGTTGACAATTTCGTTGGCTAAATGTTCGGTATCGATAAATGTTAGCCGTTTAAGCAACAAAGATAAATGTTGCTTTATCCAAATATTGGGACATTTCCGCTTGTCGTATATGCAGGGTTTGCAATCGGTACATTGCATTATTTTTGTGCCTTTATCCCATATAGCAATCTTGTAATTTCGATATAATTTTGGTTCACAAAAAAGCGGTTGCAACTCGATGGTTTCCAACAATTCGTTAAACTTATTGTAAAAATTTATATTTTCGTCCAATGCGGAGTAATATGTTTCCGAGCCGCTTTGGCGAGGTTTGCTTGTGTAACCCAACTTTTGAGTTGCGTGATTTAGCACTTTTTGGAAGGTAGTAAAAAGTTCATCGTAAACCAGATTAGCATTTTTTAGGTTTATGTACCGCCAAAATATCTGGTGCAAATCGCTGTAACGTGTGTATTGTTGGGTTTCTTTTGCGAAAACATAACCGTCGGCAGTTTCTTCGCTGTCGGACGACTTTTCTTTTAGGGCTTTTTCGCTTAATAATATCACGTTCAAAATGTTCTCAATGTCGGTGTAACGCAAGTTAATGTTGACAAGACCTTTTCGCAAAATTTCCAAGCCTAAATTTCGAATCGTTTCCTCGGTAATTGGCGGCTCTTTTGGAATCGTAAAGTCTAGTGTGTTAATGTAATTGTAAAAGTCAACATCGTTTTTGCTGGTAATTTTGTTAAATATTTCCGATATTACATTTTCTCCCATTTGAGAAATTTGTGCAAATGTGTGCGATTTTGCCGTTTTATCGCATAATGTTGCGGGATTTCCTGTGCAAGTGCTTTCGAGAGCCATTGATATTAGGGTAGATTTTGTAATGTGCTTCGATATTTTTGCTCTTGCACCAAGATACAGCATTGCAAAGGTTTTGTGAGCCGTCGGCTTTAGATCCACTATGGTTTTGTCAAGCGTCTTTTTGTCGGTAATATTAGTTTGGGATTTATTGGCTAGATTCAAGGATTCAAACATTTCGCTTTCTAGCAACAGCAAATTTTGTGGCTCGTTGGCATCTTGCAAATTGTTCCAAAGTTCTTTATTCATAAGTAAACCCTTTCTTGTAAATAAAATTTGGGCGAATTTGCAACGGAAAATCCGCCCGTTGTGCTAAAAATTTTGGTACTTTTACAAAGTTGACTTAAAAAAATCTTCTAAAATTTTAACTTCTTCATCTGCGTTTGCGCCAGTTACTGCAAGGGTTACATTACTTTGATAGCTTATTCCTAAGCCCATAACAGCAAACAATTTTTTGGCATCGGCGGTGTTAGTTCCGCAAGAAATGCTTACGTCGCAAGTGAGTGATTTTGCCAGCTTTACAAACTCGCCGGCTGGTCGTGCGTGCATACCAATGGTATCAGTAATAGTATAGTCAAAAGTTCTCATGGATTTTTCCTCCTATAATTTAATAATTAAATTATAACACAAATTTTGCTTGACTAAAACAATAAGTTAAGATATAATATTTAGTGGTAAATTGTAATTGTTTTGCTCAGAGAGGAGCTAAAAATTTATGGAAAATTTTACATTTCATGCACGTACAGATTTTGTTTTTGGCAAAGATGCCGAGTTAAAAGTTGCGGATATGCTAAACAAATACGGTGCTAAAAAGGTTTTTGTTCACTATGGCGGCGGTTCGGTGGTAAAATCGGGATTGCTTGGTAGAATAGAAGATAAGCTAAAATCTGCCAATATTGCCTATGTTATGTTGGGCGGTGCGCAACCTAATCCCATAGATACGCTTGTTTACGAGGGAATAAAAATTTGTAAACAGGAAAAAGTTGACTTTATTTTGGCAGTCGGCGGCGGCAGTGCAATAGATTCTGCTAAAGCTATTGCCGTTGGTGCATTATATGACGGCGATTTTTGGGATTTCTTCAGCGGAAAGCCCATAGAACGTGCCTTGCCAGTTGCAACCGTTCTGACGATTCCAGCGGCGGGCAGCGAGGCATCCGATTCGATGGTTATTACCAAAACTGGAGATATTCCATTAAAACGTGGCTCGGGCAACCATCACGTTGTGCCTGTATTTTCGCTACTTAACCCAGAACTAAACTTTACATTACCAGCCTTTCAAACGGCTTGCGGCGTTGCCGATATGATGTCGCACGTAATGGAACGCTATTTTTCACGCTCGAAAGGTGTTGACGTAAGCGATCGCCTTTGCGAAGCAATTTTGTTGACCGCCATCGAAAACGCTCCAAAAGCAATAAAAAATCCCAATGATTACATTGCTAGAGCTAATCTTACGTGGGCAGGAACTATTGCGCACAACGGCACTTGCGGAGTTGGCCGCATAAGCGATTGGTCAACTCATGGATTAGAGCATGAACTTTCTGCACTTTACGATGTTGCTCATGGTGCAGGGCTTGCAACAATGTTTCCCGCCTGGATGAAATTTGTCTACGAAACTGATTTAGATTTATTTGTACAATTTGCAACCAGAGTTTGGGGCGTAGAAAACACTGGCGACAAAAAAACCGTTGCATTAAACGGAATTAAAGCACTAGAAAATTTTTGGTCGTCAATAGGTTTACCTGTAAACTTTGAACAATTAGGCGCAAAAAAAGAAGACATCGATACTTTGGTAAAAATGCTTCATATAAATAAAGGCGATAGTTTTGGTAATTTTGTCAAGCTAACAATGGACGATGCCAAAAAAATATACGAACTAGCTGTGTAAAAATTAGCACAAATCGAATTGACAATATAATGAATATACGGGCGACTGTTCTCTGCCAAGCAGGCGGGTTGGTCGTCCGTTTTATGTAAAAACCAAAAATTAAAACATATGGAGGTTTTTATGTCCCAAATAAAAGTAACAAATTTAACGTTTTCATACGAAGGAGATTGGCGCGAAATTTTTAAGAACGCCAGTTTTCAACTTGATACTGACTGGAAATTGGGCTTTTGCGGACGTAACGGCAGAGGAAAAACCACTTTTTTGAATTTGCTAATGGGCAAATTTGAATACAGCGGCACAATTTTAACAGACAAAATTTTTGAATATTTTCCGTTTTCGGTGGATATTTCGCAAAATACGCTTGATATTTTGCAAGCAATTTCGCCAAATGCCGAATTATGGCAGGTTCAAAAAGAGTTGTCAAAATTGGAAGTTGGCGAAAATGTCCTGTATCGTCCGTTTGCTACACTTTCGGAGGGCGAACGCACAAAAACAATGCTTGCAGGGCTTTTTTTGCGAGAAAATAATTTCCTGTTGATTGACGAACCCACAAACCACCTTGACAAAGCCGCTCGCGAAACTGTGGCAAAATATCTAAATACCAAAACTGGCTTTATTTTGGTTTCGCACGACAGAGCATTTTTGGACGGCTGCATTGACCATGTTTTATCGATAAACAGAGCAAATATCGAGGTTACCAAAGGCAATTTTAGTGCTTGGTTTCAACGCAAAAAAGAACAGGACGAGTTGGAACTTTCCCAAAATCGCAAGCTAAAAAAGGATATATCTCGGTTGGAGGAATCCGCCGCACGTGCCGCAAATTGGTCTGATAAAGTGGAAAAAAGCAAAATCGGCGCATACGACAAAGGGCACGTTGGACACATGGCGGCAAAAATGATGAAACGTGCCAAAAACACCGAAAATTTGCGAAACAAAGCGGTCGAGGAAAAATCCAAATTGCTGAAAAATATCGAAGCCGCAAATACCGAGCTGAAAATTTACCCTCTAAAGCACCACAACCGCCGATTGCTTACGCTAGAGGACGTTAGCATATCTTATGACAGCGTTTACGTTTGCAAAAATATCAACCTAACTTTGGAACACGGCGAACGTTTAGCAATAATCGGAGGAAACGGCACAGGAAAAAGTAGCATATTAAAGTTAATAAACAATTTTGACGAAAAATCAACTAAAATGGAATATAATGGCAAAATTTCGTTGGCTGGCGGATTAAAAATTTCGTATGTTGCACAAGATGCCACTTTTTTACAGGGAAAATTAAGCGATTACATCAGCCAATTTAGCCTTGACGAGCCACTGTTTAAGGCAATTTTACGCAAATTGGATTTCTCGCGGGATCAATTTGACAAGCCCATCGAAGAGTACAGTGCTGGACAGAAAAAAAAGCTAATGATTGCCAACAGCCTTACAACACAGGCGCATTTGTACATTTGGGACGAACCGCTAAATTACATCGATGTGCTTTCTCGAATACAAATAGAGGAACTTATTCAAAATTACAGTCCAACAATGCTGTTTGTCGAGCATGATGCAGATTTTTGCAAAAATGCCGCTACTAAAATTTTGCAGTTGGATGTTAATTAAATTTAGCCAATCTGCCAAAAAGGAGACTTCCAAATGCCTAAAATATTCCAACAATACCACAGCACAGCCAAAACCGCTCATACGAAAAAATACAAATCCCTCGAATTATTTGCAGGTGCAGGTGGATTAGCATTAGGACTTGAAAACGCTGGATTTTCCACCATTGGGCTTATCGAAATAGACAAATCCGCCAGCCAAACGCTAAAACACAATCGCCCAAAATGGAACGTCATCAACCAAGACATCACGGAAATATCCCAAAAAAATTTGTCCTGGATTTTCAATTTAGAACCTGGCGAATTGGATTTGCTTTCGGGCGGTTATCCTTGTCAAGCGTTCAGTTATGCGGGAACGAGAGGCGGTTTTGCCGATGTCCGCGGAACAATGTTCTATTATTATGCGGAATTTTTGCGGCAATTAAAGCCGAAAATGTTTTTGGCGGAAAACGTAAAAGGGTTGACAACGTTGGACGGCGGAAATACGCTTAAAACCATGATAAACGTATTTGAAGAAATGGGATATAATGTTCAACATGAAATTCTTAACGCTTGGGATTACGGAGTTGCTCAAAAACGCCAAAGAATAGTAATAATCGGCATTCGCAAGGATTTAGCAAATTGCATAAATTTTGAATATCCCAATCCGCAAGAATATAAGCCAGTTTTGCGAGATATATTAAAAGACGTGCCACAATCGGACGGAGCAAAATATTCCGAGGAAAAAGCCAAAATGTTCGCACTAGTTCCGCCAGGCGGATATTGGCGAGATTTGCCAGACGAACTTGCACGCAAATACATGAAAACCACGTATTTCATGGGCGGCGGAAGAACGGGCATAGCACGGCGGCTTTCGTGGGACGAACCTTGTCTAACGCTAACTTGTTCTCCTGCACAAAAACAAACCGACCGCTGCCATCCAGACGAAAATCGCCCTTTTACAGTCCGAGAATACGCAAGAATACAGTCTTTTCCCGACGATTGGGAATTTATCGGCTC
>WRKG01000185.1 GCA_009778185.1 Bacillota bacterium | reverse complement strand
GCGGGGTTTGCCTGCCCGCCGGCAGGCGGGGGGCAGAGCCCCAAGGTTTTAATGTTTATAATTTGTCAACTCTACCTAAGCCGTTGCAATGTGGGCAGGTTGTTTGCAAAATTTTGTATAGTGGTTCTCGTTGCTTTCGCCTGATTAGTTGCACTAAACCTGTGTCGCTCATGGTTACTACGTTTGGCGGAATGCGGATTTTTGCTAGGGCGGTTTTTAGGGCGGTTAGGAGCGATTGTCGGTCGGCTTTGTTGGGCATATCGATAAAATCGATTATTATTATGCCCGAAAGATTGCGTAATGCAATTTGTTCGGTTATTGCTTGTGCCGCCTCCAGGTTGGTTTTTAGGGCTGTTTCGCTGTAGCCGCCCTTGCCAGAATATTTTCCTGTGTTTACATCAATCACAATGCAAGCTTCGACTGGGTCGAAAGTTATAAATCCGCCGCAATTTAGCCAAACGTTCCTGTTTAACGCATTTTTTATTTGCTTTTCTACGTTGTATGCTTCGAATAATGCGATGTTGCTATCCCACAACTTAATTTTTTCTTTGTATTGCGGAGCTTTTTCTTGTAGCGTGTAAAACTCGCTTTCACTATTAACAATAATCTCTTCGAGGTAATCTGTCAATAGATCGATGTATATAAATTCTGCTTTGTGCAATAATTTTGGTGCAACCGATATTTGGGCTTTTTGTGCTAGATTATTATGTAAATTGTAAAGTTCAATAAAATCGGCTTGCAGGGCTTGCTCGGTTACGGTTGTGCTTTCGGTACGCAATACGCAGCCAAAACCAGTGGGCAAATATTTTGTCGCAAGATGTTTCAGCCGTTTGCGATCGGTTTTGTCAACTATTTTTTTGGAGATTCCGATTTCGGATGGGCGGCTTGTGGGATAAAGTATCATCAAGCGGCTTTTTAGCCGAAGTATATCTTGGACTTTTGCGCCTTTGTCGGCTACTCCGCTAGTGGCATCTTTGGAAACTTGCACAAGAATATTATCGCCTAATTTTAATTTTTGGTCTGGTAGCAGATTCATAAACGCAATTTTTTCGTGTCCTATATCGATGAACGCAAATTTACTGGGCAAAACCCGTTTTACTGTTCCAAGAATAACATCGCCAACCATGGAAGTTTGTTGCTTGCTATCGATAAAAAGTTCTTTTAGTTTATCGTTTGCCATGCAAGCAATGCGGATATTGCAACCAACGCTATCGATTAGCAAACGATTTTGTTCGGTCTGCATTACAACTTAAATTGATAAACTAACTCTTGCAAAACTTCTGCTTGAGCGTTTAGTTCTTGTGCGGCGGCGGCGGTTTCTTCCGATACAGCCGAGTTATTTTGCACTACTGACGAAATTTGATTTAGCCCAATGCTAACTTGGTCAATCGCATTGGCTTGCTCTTTTGAGGCGTTTGAGATATTCGCAATAATGTGCATAATTTCGGTTGCGTTTTCGACGATAATTGCCAAGGCTTGAGCGGTACTTTCGGCAATGTTCGAGCCAGCGTCAACTCGATGTATCGAGTCTTCGATTAAGCCAGTTGTTTCGGTTGCGGCGGTTTGTGTGCGATTGGCTAAACTGCGAACCTCTTCGGCAACAACGCTAAAGCCCTTGCCATGTTCGCCAGCCCTTGCAGCTTCAACGGCGGCGTTAAGCGAAAGCAAATTCGTTTGAAAAGCAATATCTTGTATAACTTTAATAATACGAGATATGCTTGTGCTAGAATCCTTTATTTGCAACATTGCATCAAGCATTTGCGTCATTGCGCGGTTGCCGTCGGTTGCGTTTTCGGTGGATTTATTGGAAAGTTTATCGGCGTTATCGGCGTTATCGGCGTTTTGCTTGGTTTGCTCGTTTATCAAATCGATGGATGCCGTTAGTTCTTCCACAGAGCTTGCTTGCTCGGTTGCACCGTTTGCCAAGCTGTTTGCACTTGCCGAAATTTGTTTTGCACCGTTTAACACTTGTCCCGAAACGCTAGAAATTTCCGTCATAGTTTTGTTGAATGACGTTGCAATGTGGTTAATGGATTGCTTGATTTCGAAGAAATCGCCCACATATTCGCGGCTAATTGCGTGCGTTAAATCGCCAGCCGAAATTTTACCTAAAACAGTGGATATTTCCGAAATATATCCCGATAAAATATCGACAATATTGTTAATATCGTTGGAAATTGCCAAAAAGTCGCCGCTATATTTGCCCAAAACTTTTTTGTCGAAAGTGCCTTTTGCAATGTTTGAAACCACATCACGAATCTCCAAAACTGGCGTATTTATTGAATGTCCAATATCGTTAAGCCCAGAAATAAGGTCTTTCCAGTTGCCATTAAAACCGCTGTGATCAAGCACAACGCCCAAATTTCCCTTTTGTCCCGCTTCCAAAATGAGAACTTTTATCGCTTTGTCAACTTCTTTTAAGTTATGTTCTAGCATATTAAACGAATCGTTTAGGATAACTTTTTCGCCTGGCCATTGCGGAACGCTAAGGTCAAAATTGCCCTCGTTTACTTTGGTTATTGCATCTATAACAATTTGCATATCGCTAATAAAAGAATCGGTAAAGCCGTTTATGCTAGAAACTAGCACTTTGTAGTCATTTTTGTATTTAGATTCGTCCATGCGGTATGAAAATTCGCCCAAATCGTTAAAATGCCGATAAAATTCGTGAAAATCGTCAAAAACGGTTTTGATAGTATTTACCAACAGAAAAATATCTTTTGTAAGTTCGCCGACTTCGTCATTGGTCATAAGCGAGTGATTGGTATTAACATTAAAATTGCCGTTGGTAACGATTCCGACAAGCGAAGTCAGCTTTTTAATAGGATTTGTTATTGACCGAGAGATTACAAACGCAACCAACAAGCCAAGCGCCAAAGTAATCACGGAAAAAATCAGTGATATAACAATAGCACCGTTAGTTTGTTGACCAAGTTCGTCGCTAATTCCCGCCATATATTCACGTGTAACCGAGATAAGATAATCGTAAGCGGAGTAAAACTCGTCCAACATAGGAGCGGATTGTGCAGTAACAGCCCTAACAGCATCAAGATCGCCAACTCGGGCGGCGGCAATAACTTCGTTTGCGTATTCGTTTACGTACCGCAGAGCAACAGTTTGCATACTTGCGAACAAATCGCGCCGACGAGCGGCTTCCGATTCGGGCGTTATCATAACATCGCTGTTCAAAGTTGTGCTATACTGGTTTAATGCGGCGGTAATTGAGTTTCGCAACTCAATAATTTGCACTTCATAAATGTTAATTTGAGCATCATCGCCAGCAAAAGCAGTAGCACGATTAACCAACCGACCAGTATTTATAATACCCAGTTCGATGTCGCGCAAAAGGCTATAGCGCACAGACGGATATTCTAGTACATAAGAATATCGATTATCCAAATTTATCAAATTTGTAATAAAAAAGGCATCGGTTATAATGTTAATAACCAAAAGTAATGAAAACCCCAAAACAAGTTTTCCTGTAAGTTTCATATTCCTAAAAAAATTCATATTGCAAAAACCCCTTTTCATAGATATGGCTAAATTCACAAACATTATAACACATTTATGCAAAAAATTGCAAGTAATCCGCAAAAAAATAAAACCTTTGAGTAATGAGTTGTTGGTAAATTGGTTGTGGAAAAAATTTGCGTTGTGGAAAAAATTTGCGTGGTGGAAAACACGGGCAGGTATTATCCGCCCGTTTTCTTGTCTTTGCCATTTATTCGCCTTTGCCAATAATTTAACTTTGCCAAACAGCCAACGAATCCTGCATATATTGTGTAACATCCATTTTATATACTTCATTTAACAAATTATTTGAAACTAAATCGGCGGCGGTTGTATTTGCCATTATTTTACCGTTTTGCATTATTATTATTTTGTTGGTTAAACGCATCGCCAAATTTATATCGTGCAAAACGCCAATTACGGCACGGTTTTTTTGTTGAGATTCCCAAATTTTCAAATAATCGATAATATCTAGTTGACATTTCAAATCGAGATGATTAGTGGGTTCGTCAAGCAGGATAATTTGCGGTTGTTGTGCTAATGCTCGTGCTAAAAAAACCCTTTGCAGTTGTCCACCTGATAAATGCAAAATGGTTTTATCTTTTTGGTCAAGCATATTTACAGCAGAAAGTGCCTCAATAACGGCGGATTTATCCGCTTTGTTGGGGCTGTTCGCAAATCGGCTTTTTATGTGCAGGTATCTTCCCATCATAACCGTATCAAAAACGCTGTACGAGAAATATATATTGGGCTGTTGGCTTAACATTGCGATATTAAGCGATATTTCGCGGCGCGACATTTTGGCAAAAGGTTTATCAAATAGCGTAATAACGCCATTTGCAGGAAGCACGTTTGCAATAACTTTTAATAGCGTTGTTTTTCCGCAACCGTTGGGCCCAACAATAGCCACACTTTCGTTGATATTTAATGATATATCTTGTAAAATATTTTTGGCATTTTTGTTATTTTTAACATTTTTATCATATCCTGCCGAAACGTTGGTTAATTTTAGCATTATAAAATTTCCTTTGCTATTTTTTGGGATTCGTGCAGAATCTTTTCGATGTCCAGGGTTAAAAAATTGCCATTTTCGTATAAAATTTTACCTTGACATAACGTCATAGCAACATCTCGTCCAGTTACAGAATACGCCAAATTCACAACAGGATTGACATACGGAATCTGCCGCGGGCTGTTAAAATCTAGCAAAACCAAATCGGCATCGTTGCCAACTTGAATTGTACCGCCAGTTCGACCTTGTGCTTTTGCGCCGTTTACGGTTGCCATTTGCAAAGCAGATAATGCAGGAATCGCCGTGGGATCTTCCGTGAGATATTTTTGCAAAATGGATGCCATTTTTATTTCTTCAAATAAATCGTGGCTGTTGTTGGATGCCATTCCGTCCGTGCCGAGCGTGATATTTACGCCTTTTTTTTGCATATCCGCAACAGGAGCGATTCCGCTTGCCAATTTTAGGTTGGAAACGGGATTATGTGCCACCGAAACGCCATATTTTGCCAAAATTTCGATGTCGTCTTCGCAAACCCAGCAAGCATGAGCGGCAGTGGTTGGGCTATCAAAAACGCCATATTTGGCGAAACATTCCGCAGGAGTTGCATTAAACTGCTCCAAAGCCTTATTGTGTTCGGTAATGGTTTCGGATAAATGAACGTGCATAGAAATCCCATGTTTTTGGGAAAAATCGGCTATTTGCCGCCAAGCCGTTGGATGCGTTGTGTACGCACAATGACAAGAAGTTTCGGCTTTTATTCTGCCGTGAGATGCTTTTGCGTAAGTTTGCAGTAATTCCAAGGTTTCGGCGTGTTCGGTGCTGTTGGCGAAAATATAACCGTCTTCTTCAAACGAGATTACCGCATTCGATAAATTTGCCTTTACGCCAGTTTCTTCCACGGCTTGCGCAATTTCGGATAAGCTAAAGTACATATCGCTAAACGCAATCGTCCCAGAGGAAATCATTTCGGCAATAGCAAGCTGCGAACCTGTATAAACGGCGTTTTTTATGCCCTTAAGTTTGCCCTCCGCAGGAAAAATATTGTTAAAAAGCCAATCCTCCAAAGCCAAATCGTTTGCAAAACCGCGCAACAGCGACATTGGCGAATGTGCATGGCAATTATACAGCCCAGGAATCAACGCTTTATTTGTGCCGTCAATCGTGCGTTTGATGTTGGTGCTTGCCGAATTTTCCAAATTTGCCGAATTATCTGAATTTTCGTCAATAAAGGCAATTTTGCCGTCTTTAATGCCGATATTGGCGTTGTAAATAACCGAATTTGCCATTGTAACGGCGGTTACGTTTTTGAATAGAATGTCCATTTTGTAAACTCCTTTTGTCATTAAAATCTACAACAAGGTTCAAGCAAAAAACTTGAACCTTGCATATTTTTTAATTGAATTTGAAAGCCGAAATTTTAATGTTGAACCTCTTCTGGTGGTTTTAAGCCATCGATGGTGATGTTGTGTTTTTCGGCGTAATCCCAAAGAGCGGCGTGCAGGGCTTCTTCGGCTAGGCAAGAGCAGTGTACTTTTACTGG
This sequence comes from Bacillota bacterium, assembly GCA_009778185.1. Classification (GTDB taxonomy): domain Bacteria; phylum Bacillota; class Clostridia; order Lachnospirales; family WQUN01; genus WRKG01. The sequence goes on along the minus strand of WRKG01000185.1, from coordinate 4,104 downwards.
TGGCAATCCGCCGAGTGCATCCATTACCGTTTTGTTGGTTATTTTTAGAGCCTCATCGATGGTTTTGCCGATTATTAGCTCGGTTGCCATACTAGAGGTTGCAACAGCCGCGCCACAGCCAAAAGTTTTGAACTTGGCATCTTCGACAATGTCGCCCTCTATTTTTAGATAAACTTTCATAATATCGCCGCATTGTGCGTTGCCAACTGTTCCGACTCCGCTTGCGTCCTCTATTGTGCCTACGTTTCTTGGATTTGCAAAATGATCCATTACTTGTTCTGTGTATTCCATAAAAATTCCTCCTAAAGATTGTTAATGCTAATTAGTGGTTAAATTTAGATTATAATATTTTGGTGTTTGCCGTATTTTTTTATTCGCCATATTTCGGCGTTTGCCGTATTTCGACATTTACCATATTTTGGCATTTACCATATTTTGGCATTTACCATATTTTGGCATTTGCCATATTTTGGCATTTACCATATTTTGGCATTTACCATATTTCGACATTTGCCATATTTCGACATTTGCCGTAGGGGCGGATAATATCCGCCAGTCTAGCCTTGCGGGCGGATATTATCCGCCCCTACGGTAGGCAAATTCGCCCCTACATTTTCAACAAATATAATTTTGCCTATTCAGCAAGTGGCGACATTGCCCGCAACTGTTCAATAAATTTTGGCAAAATTGCCATAAGAGCGTCAATTTCTTCGTAAGTGGACAGCCGACCAAGCGAAAATCTAATAGAACTGTGGGCTTGTTCGTGCGGTGCGCCCAGTGCCATTATTACGTGCGAAGGCTCTAGCGAGGACGATGAACACGCCGAACCGCTTGATGCGCAGCAGTTGTTCATATCTAATAGTAGCAAGATGGATTCGCCTTCGATGTAGTCAAACGAAAAGTTGACATTGCCAGGCAAACGGCGATCGCCAGTTGCTCCGTTTAGCGTTACCTTTGGAATCGCCTTTTTTATGCGTTCGATTAAGGTTTCGCGCATTGCGGTTAGCCGTGCGAGTTCGCTGGCTTGCTCGGACATTGCTATTTGCAAAGCCGCGCCCATTCCGACAATGCTTGCCACGTTTTCTGTGCCTGCGCGGCGATTGCGTTCTTGTGCACCGCCGTTTAACATAGCGGCTATTTTTGTGCCTTTGCGAATATACAGCGCGCCAACCCCTTTTGGTGCACCAAATTTGTGCCCCGAGATTGTCAACAGGTTTATATGAGAATCCTGTACGCTTACGGGAATATGCCCCACAGCTTGCACGGCATCCGTATGGAAGATAACGCCGTTTTTGTGGGCAATTTCGGCAAGTTCGACTATTGGCTGAATTGTGCCTATTTCGTTGTTTGCCCACATAATGGAGATTAGCACGGTATCTGGACGGATTGCCGCCGCCAAATCGTCCGCCGAAACAAAGCCTTGGTTGTCAACGGGAAGATAAGTAACTTCGACAGGCGAACCGCCGTTTTTTGCCTGTTTTTCAAGTTCTTCACAAACATAAATAACGGCGTGATGCTCTATTTGGGTTGTAATTATGTGGCTGCCTTTTGCACGAGAAGCCTCTAAAACGCCTTTTATTGCCCAGTTGTTCGCCTCTGTGCCGCTGCCAGTAAAAAATATTTCGGTAGGGTTTGCTCCGATTGCCGCGGCAACCTGTTCTCGAGCGTTATTTATAGCCTTTTTGGCATCGCGACCAATCGAGTAAATTCCCGATGGATTGCCGTATTGTTCAGTAAAATAAGGCATCATAGCATCTAGTGCTTTTGGGTGCAACGGAGTTGTTGCGGCGTTATCAAAATATAAAAATGGTTTTTGCATAAAATCATCTTTCTAATTATTTTATTAAATTGGCGGCTGTTCTGCCACCAAATCGGATAGGCGGATTGTGCTTAAAATTTCGCTTATGCCCGTGTACAGCTTTTGCCAAACAGATTTAACGTTGCAGGTGTCGCAAGTTGCGGCGGGGCATTCATAGTCGGCGTTATCCACGCAATCGGTTGGCGAAAGCGAGCCTTCAAGCACTTGCAGAATATCGGCTGCGGTAATGGTTTCGGCTGGTCGGCTAAGTTTGTAGCCGCCTTGCGCACCGCGAATGCTTGCAACCAAACCTGCCTTTTTTAACGGAACAAACAGCTGTTCTAGGTAGTTTTCGGACATTCCGTGCCGATCGGCAATTTCTCGTAACGATAAACATTTGTCGGTTTCGCAAGCTGCTAACTCCACCAAAGCACGAAGTCCGTAACGCCCACGTGTTGAAATTTTCATAAAAATTACTCCTAATTGTGATGTAATAGCTTACTATAAAATGAGTATATCATGGGATTTTGAGAAAGTCAAGTAATTTAGTAGGAATTAAGAAAAAATTTTTTTGCAACGTAAAAAAGCCCTTTTTTATGGTAAAAAGGGCTTTTTGGATTATGTTGTCAACTCAATTATTGCAATTTCTGGCGGATTATACAAACGCAACGGAAAATGCGTTGCACCCAATCCTTTAGATATGAACATTTTTAGGTTGCCAGCATTATTTTGATACCAACCGTCCGCATATTTTGGGAAAATCCCTTGACCAGGCGCGAATAAAGCGGGTAAAAAAGGCAAACGCACTTGTCCACCGTGAGTATGTCCTGATAAAATTAACGCAGAAAAGTTGGGCATTTTGTGCTTTTTTAGAGCTTTCAACTGGTTAAAAATTTGCGGTTGGTGGCTTAAAATAATGTGGAAATTTTCGATACCGTTCGCAATTTTATCCATTAGCAAGTCGATTCCCTTAAAATTGTGTTCCTTTAGGTAATCGTAATCTCGAAAGCCAACGATTGATTTATTGCCAAACAGTCCAATTTTGTTGTACAGCACATTAACGCCGATACTTTCGAAAAGTTTGGCTATTTTGTCAAAGCACCAACGTTCGTGATTGCCGTCAACGTAAAACACAGGAACTTTTTTGACTAACGATTTTATGCCATCCAAATGAGGATAAATTTGTTTAACGTTGTCAAGCACTAAATCGCCAGTAAGAACAGCCATATCGTAGTCTAAATTCAAAATATGCTGCCATATATCGATATTTATTTTATTGGAATTGCGACAATGCAAGTCGGAAATATGCAAAATTTTAAGGTTGCGGAAGTTAATTGGCAAGTTGTTAAATTTTGCAATCTCGTACCTAATGCGAAGCGGCAAACTGACGGCGTAGCCCAAAATTGGCACAGTCGCCAAAGAGCAAGCTAAACTTAATAAAGTTGGATTCTTCACTGTAACCTCCTAAAATATTATAAATTACGAACCTTAAAATCTTTTTCCGCCTCGCGGCGTTGGGCTTTTTTGGCTAAATCGTCGCGTTTATCGTATTGCTTTTTGCCCTTTGCTAGTGCAATATCAATTTTCATTAAACTTCCCACAAGATAGACTTTTAGCGGGACGACCGTATAGCCGTTTTTGGTAACTGCACCGCGCAATTTGTTAATTTGTGCCTTGTGTAGTAAAAGTCGGCGTTTTCGCACGGGATCTTTGTTGTAGATGTTGCCAAATTCGTAAGGGCTGATATGCATTCCGCTGATAAAAGCCTCGCCATTTTCAAATACAATGTAACTTTCTTTTAGGTTGCAACGCCCTGCACGCATAGATTTTACTTCTGTGCCAAGCAGAGACAAGCCCGCTTGTATAGTTTCTTCTATAAAATAGTCAAAAAACGCCTTTTTGTTTTGCGATATAAGCCGCGTATCTTTAGATTTTGCCATAACTTCAACTCCTTTGCAAATTCTAGGAACATTATAACAGCTAATAAAGAAATGTGCAAGGATTATTTTGAAAATAACGATTTATCAAAATTTTTGGAAGATTTGGCGAAAGTTGGGTTGTCAAAAATCCAACCTACTCATACCGCAAAGCCTCAATAGGGTCCAACCTAGCCGCCCTACTAGCAGGATACAGCCCAAAAAACACCCCAATAACCATAGAAAACAACATACTCCCAACCACGACAACTGGCGAAACCACCAACGGCACACCGAAAACCGTCGCAACCGCACCGCCTATCAACACGCCCAACGCCATTCCAATCACGCCGCCGACCAACGAAATTATCAACGCCTCAACCACAAATT
>WRKG01000184.1 GCA_009778185.1 Bacillota bacterium | reverse complement strand
GGTCAACTTGCTCGCTTGGCATATCGAAAATAGTTGGATAATTTTGTCGTATGTAATCGGTGGAAAATTCGCCGAAAAGTTCAACGAAACGTTGACGAAGTTCAAATGCAAAGTAATTGCCTTCTAGTAGTTTGTAGTAGTTTTGGCGGGCTTGGCTGGGTTGTTCGGTGGATAAAATTGTTGGATTTGTTGAGGTTGACGAAACTGTTGGAATTTCCACAATCGGCGGATTTAGAAAGTTGTCGATTGTGGAGTTTGCCGCTGACAATTCTGTTGCAAAAACCTGTCGGCTTGGCAACATGGAAAATAGCATTACAAAAACAAGTAAAAATGCTGTTTGTTTATGTATGCGATTTTTTGTGGTTTTGGTAAACTTCATTTTTTACCTCTTTTCATTTTAATTTGGCTAGTTGTACAACAATGTTATTGTAATATTTTTTTGTTGAGTTGTCAAATGGTTTATAAAAAAATTTTTGGAACGAGTGGCAAACGGGCGGTTGACATTTTGCAAAGACGGATATTGTCCGCCCATACGGCAAATGTCAAAATATCAACATCATAAAATCAACTGATAATTCGCATCAGTAATATTTTGCTATAAATTTTCAAACAATTTACAAAAAAATTTATACAACAATAAAACCTCTTAGAGTGCCAAAAATGGCACTCTAAGAGATTTTACAAATATTAAATCAAATTACTTTTTAGTTACCCATAGCCTTGCTTACTTCTTCTGCAAAGTCTTCAACTTTCTTTTCGATACCTTCGCCTGTTTCGTAACGGATAAAATTTTTCACAGTTACGGTTGAGCCAATTTGTTTGCCGATGGATTCTAAATATTTTGCACAGGTCATGCTGTCGTCTTTTACGTAATCTTGTTCTAATAAGCAGATAGCTACTAAATTTTTGGTTAGCCGACCTTCAACTACTTTTTCGGCAATATTGGCTGGACGACCCTCGTTTATTGCTTGTTGTATTAAAATTTCTTTTTCTTTTGCAATGTAATCTTCGGGGACGTTGGCACGAGCCACAAATAAAGGCGACATTGCCGCAATTTGCATACAAAGGTTGCGACCAGCTTCGATTAACGTTTCGTTTGATACAGTGGATTCCAGTTCCAAAACAACGGCAACTCTGCCACCGCCGTGAATATACTTAACAATAACGCCGTTTTCGGTTGTGTTTAGGCGGACAAATCGGCGTATGCCAATGTTTTCGCCTATTGTTGCTATTTTTTGAGTTAAAGCATCTTGTACCGTACCGCCTGTTGCCCACGGTTCTGTCAAAAAATCCTCTACTGTGGTTTTGTCGGATTTTAAGGCAAGTTCGGCAACTTGCACAACATAATCGATGAAATCCTTATTTTTAGCCACAAAATCGGTTTCGCTATTAACTTCAACTATTGCAGCCGATTTTAGATTGTCCGCTACTACAACGTGGACTAATCCTTCGGCGGCGACTCTACCTGCTTTTTTGGCGGCGGCGGCTAATCCTTTTTCGCGCAAAATTTCGATGGAACGCTCCATGTCGCCGTTAGCTTCTGTTAAAGCCTCTTTGCAAGCGGACATTCCTGCACCGCTGCGGTCTCTTAATTCTTTTACCATTGCTGCTGTTACAGCCATATATTTTCACTCTTTCTAGGATTTTTATAGTTTTTATGCTGCTGCGACTTCTGGCTCGGCGGGTTCTTCTTCAAGTTGTTCGCCTTGTTTGCCCTCTAATACAGCATCTGCCATTTTGCCAGCTATCAATTTTACGGCACGAATCGCATCGTCGTTGCCAGGAATAACATAATCCACTTCGTCGGGATCACAATTTGTGTCCACTATTGCGACTATTGGAATGCCCAAATTGCGAGCCTCTTGAATTGCAATGCGTTCCTTGCGAGGGTCAACAACAAACATTACAGCTGGAATGCGTTTCATTTCTTTTATACCGCCCAAATTTTTACGCAATTTTTCCATTTCGTGCACTAATTGTGCCACTTCTTTTTTGGGGAGCAGTTCGAAAGTGCCTTCGGCTTCCATGCGTTCAAGCTCTTTCAAATGCACTATGCGAGATTGAATTGTTTTGAAGTTGGTAAGCATTCCGCCAAGCCAGCGTTCGTTTACGAAAAACATTCCGCAGCGAGTGGCTTCTTCTTTGATGGATTCTTGAGCCTGTTTTTTTGTGCCGACAAACAGCATATCGCCACCGTCTGCAACTATTGCGGTAACTGCCTTGTAGGCATCGTCCACTTTACGAACGGTTTTTTGCAGGTCGATGATGTAAATTCCGTTGCGTTCGGCAAAAATATATTCTGCCATTTTGGGATTCCAACGGCGAGTTTGATGTCCAAAGTGAACGCCCGCCTCTAAAAGTTGTTTCATACTAATAACTGCCATTTTTTTTACCTCCATGGTTTAACCTCCATCATTCAGATGTCTTTTTAGACACCATGGTTGGAATGATGTGTGTTGTATTTTATCTGACAAAGTGTATCACATTTTTTTGAAAATTGCAAATTTATTTGACAAATTTTTTTTTGTGGCTTATAATATTTTTGTTATAAAATTTCACAATAACGGAGGATTTATTATGCCAAAATTTGGTGTTAGCATTTACAGCATTAGCAGAAACATTTTGAACGGCACAATTACGCCAGAACAAGGCGTTGAATGGCTTTGTACACAAGGCTCGGAGGTTATCGAAATTGTACCTTTTGGTATAAATCTTTTGGAAGACCCTAGTTTAGCAGGACGTTTGCGCAAAACAGCCGATAAATTTAGCGTTCCGATTGACAACTATTCCATAAACGCCGATTTTTTAATGAAAACGCCTGCCGAAATTGAACAAGAAATAGACAGAGTTAAAGCCCACATAAAAGCCGCAAAAGATTTGGGAATCTCCACTTTGCGTAGCGATTGTGCAGGTTACAGACGACCAATCGAGCAAAACACAATCGAAACTTTTTTAGAAGAACTTCCCATAATTACAAAAGCCTACGAAACTTTGGCAGAATACGCCGCAACTTTCAACATCAAGTTATTGTTAGAAAATCACGGCTTTCATGCAAACGGTTGCGACAGAGTTAGGTTGATTCTCAAAAACGTTAAATCTGGTAACTTTGGACACCAATTAGACGTTGGCAACTACATTTGCATGGACGATAAACCCGAAATTGCCGTTAAAAAAATGCTCCCGTTTGCTACAACCGTGCATATGAAAGATTTTTACGTGCGACGTACCGATCCCGGCGATGCAACTCAATTTGACTGCTCGGGAGCTTGGTTTAGGTCGGTTGGCGGACAATATTTGCGTGGCTCTATTTTGGGACAAGGCGATTTAGATACCGTTGACATTGTTCACAGCGTAAAAGCATCTGGTTACGACGGCAACATTTATATCGAATACGAAGGCATGGAAGATTGCTATTATGGTACAAAAGTTAGCCTTGACAATCTAAAACGCATTTGGAACGAAGTTTGACGAAGTTTTACGAAGTTTGACGAATAAAAAATAAATTTGCACATTTTCAAAATATGTGCTACAATTATCTGAAATTATTAAAGGAGTGGTAAAATTGAAAGCAGAAATACATCCAAAATATTATGCCGCAAAAGTGCGTTGCAACTGCGGTAACGAGTTTGTTACAGGCTCTACAAAAGAAGAAATACGAATAGAAGTTTGCTCTAAATGTCATCCTTTTTACACTGGCAGCCAAAAAATGTTGCTAGAGGCTGGCGGTCGAGTTGAACGCTTTAAGAAAAAATACGGTATGTAATTATGACATCTTCCGAAATAAGAACGCACAACAAAAAGCACTTGACATCGTTGTTGCGTATAAAAAAAGCCCATGAAGATATACATTTGCCAGAATTGGATTCCGAAATTAGGCTAGCTTTGGCAGTAATGGAACCAGAAGAAGTATATTTTATTGAAGAAATTATGCAAATAAAATTGTTGTAAATGTTAAAGGGTGTATTCCTTTAGGTATGCACCCCTTTTTTAAGGTTACCATAAAAAGGAGGTAATGCTTTGAAAGCAATTATTTTGGCGGCTGGAAACGGCAAACGTATGAAAACAAATTTCCCAAAAGTGTTGCACACTGTATCTGGTAAGCCGATGTTACATTATGTAATAGATGCTTGCCAAAATGCCAATATTACCGATATTACCGTAGTTGTCGGCAAAGATGGCGAAAAAATAAAAGCGGCAACACCTTATGATGTAAATTTTGTCGAGCAAGCCGAGCAGTTAGGCACAGGACACGCCGTTTTGTGTGCAAAAGATAACATTGACCCAACCGACAAAGTTGTAATATTGTACGGAGATACTCCTCTAATTACCTCCGATTTTTTGCAAAATCTGCTTGCTTTCCAAGAAAAAAACGAGGCTCACGGAGTAATTGTTGCCACAAAAATACCCGATCCCACAGGATACGGGCGTATCACAACCAACGCAAATGGCGACTTTTCGGCAATCATCGAGCATAAAGATTTGGCATCGCATCAGCAAAACATTAACGATATTAACACGGGAATCCTTTTGGCGACTGGTAGCGAGTTGCTTTACGGCTTGATTCGCTTGGAAAACCATAATTATCAAAATGAATATTATTTGACAGATGTCCCAAAAATTTTGAAAAATAGCGGATATAGCGTACTTGTGCATAATGTAGCCGATTATACGCAATTTTTGGGCGTAAATTCGCAAAAACAACTGGAAGAAGCCGCTACTGCATTACGTCAACGTATAATAAATCGCCATTTTGAAAACGGTGTGCAAATAATTGATTCTTCCTCGGTTTACATTGATTCCACCGTGGAAATTGCGGCTGGCGTAACTTTGCACCCAGGAGTTATCTTGCAAGGCGAAACGAAAATCGGCGAAAACAGCACTATTGGAGCATATTCTCAACTGGCAAATAGCGTTATTGGCAAAACTACAACTATTCGCAACAGCGTTTTGGAGAGTGCAATCGTTGGTGACCATTGCCAAATTGGTCCTTTCACGTACTTGCGACCAGGCACAGAAATCGGCGATTATTGCCGCATTGGCGACTTTGTCGAAGTGAAAAATTCGGTTATTGGCAACCACACAACCGCCGCACATTTAGCATATATCGGCGATGCAGAGGTTGGCGACCGAGTTAATTTTGGTTGCGGCGCAATCACTGTCAACTACAATGGCGTTGTCAAAAATAAAACCATTGTTGAAGACGACGCTTTTATTGGTAGCAATGTAAATTTAATTGCTCCTGTAGTAGTGCATTCTGGCGGGTTTGTCGCGGCTGGCTCTACCATAACAGACGAAGTTCCGCAGGATGCAATGGCTATTGCTCGGCAACGTCAAACCAATAAAGAAGGATTGGCGAAAAAGTTCAAAAAGCCCAAAAAAGCCACGAAAAAATCCAAAAAATAGTTGTGATAAAATGTCGCTTGACAAATTTCACAATTTCTACAGAAAGAAGATTTTATGAATCAAGATTTAGCTGAAAAATTGGCTATAATTTACAATATTCAAACACGAGATTTAGCTGAAGTTGCGTTTGATAAACTTCCCGAAAAATTGCTTGACCGAGAAACTGCTGTAAAATTGTTGGCTTTGCCTTTGGAACAAAAGGGAAATCGCCTTTGGGTTGCAATGGCAGATCCGCTTAACCACGAGATTATATCCGATTTGTATACAATTACGGGTCTTTTTGTTGAACCAGTTTTTGCCGAAGAATCCGCAATCCGTTATTTTATCAACCAAATTTACGGCAAAACGCACATCGAAAGCATTGCATCACAATTTTTGGTGGACGAAAACATTCGCAAAAATCAATATATTTTAAGCACAGAAACACGCGAACAAATTTTGAATGCTCCAACCGTGAAATTGGTGGATTCTCTCATAGAAACGGCAGTTGTCAACCGAGCAAGCGATATTCATATCGAACCCTACGAGAATATCCTGCGCGCCAGATTTAGAATCGATGGACAGTTGACTAATCCGCAAATATTGAGCGTTTCCTTGCATCCTAACATAATATCTCGGTTAAAAATTATGGGAACGATGAACATTGCCGAAAAGCGGTTGCCACAAGATGGGCAGTTTAGCTTGTTGATTCACGGCGAACCGATTGAATTTAGATTAAGCACATTGCCAACAATTTACGGCGAAAAGGCTGTTATTCGCCTATTATACGGCAAAAACGACCAGTTAAATATTTCAAAATTGGGATTTTTGGCAGAAGATATGGAAAACATCGAACGGATGTTCAAAAATCCGCAAGGGGCTGTGATAATCACGGGTCCAACAGGAAGTGGCAAATCTACAACGTTGGTCAGCTTTTTGGCGGAACTTAACAAGGCAAATGTCAACATTGTAACGGTGGAAGATCCCGTCGAAAACCCGCTAGACGGCGTTAATCATGTATCTGTTGACAGCAAAACGGGTTTCGATTTTCCCAATGCGTTGCGGCATATTTTGCGACAAGATCCCGACATAATTATGATAGGAGAAATTCGCGATAGCGAAACCGCCGAAATTGCCGCCAGAGCCTCAATTACTGGGCATTTGGTGCTAAGCACATTACACACAAACGATGCGGCGGGTGCATTCATGCGGTTGGTTGACATGGGGATTCAGCCGTACATGGTTGCGGCGGCGTTAAGCGGAATAATTGCCCAACGGCTAGTTCGTCGGCTGTGTCCGCTGTGCAGCAAGGAAAGCAAGCCAACTTTGCAGGAGCAAAAATTGCTAAATTTGCCAATCGGCACAAAAATTTACAATCCGAAAGGTTGCAACCAGTGCGGAAACACTGGCTATAAAGGGCGTTTCGCAATATACGAGTACATTTCAATCAACGAAAAAATGCGCAACGAGATGATGGAGCAACAATATAACATTGGTCATGTGGAAAAAATATTGCGTGCGGACAACCAAACAATGCTAGAAAACGGCATAAAAAACGTGATTTTGGGCAATACTTCGCCAGCGGAAGTAATTAGGGTGGTGTTCAAAGATTGATGAAAATTACAACAAAAATCCAAAATTTTTTTGCACCAAACGAGAAAGGTCAACGTTTTTGGGAAAAAGATTTGTTCGGAGCCGCTCGTTTTGCAGGTACAACACAGCTTGCTCCGCTGTGCAAACAGATGTCTTTTATGTTGACAGCGGGCGTTTCTATCAAATTTATTGTGCAATCGTTGGCAGAAGCACCGTCCAAAGATAGGCGAACAAAAGCGGCTTTGCACAGCACATTGGACGGGATAATGCGCGGCGAAAGTTTATCTTTTGCCCTTGAGGCTACAAAATATTTTCCACCGTTTATGTGCAGTATGTGCAAAATAGGCGAGTTTTCCGACAATTTGCCCAAAGTTATGGAGCTGCTTGCAGATTATTACGAAGAAATGTCTCGTAATCGTGAAGAAATTCGCTCGGCGTTGATTTATCCCGCAATAATCACGGTTTTAATGCTGTTTATGATAATTGCCGCCGTTGTTTTTGTGTTGCCAAATTATGCGATGGTTTTCGCTATGTCGGATAATCCTTTGCCAGCCTTAACTTTAGCGTTGCTTGCTTTAAGTGAAATTTTGACAACCCAATATTATATTGTTTTGCCTATCGTTTTGTTAGCGGTGTTTTTGCCAAAATTGCTAATCAGCACAACAAAAGGTCGGCGACTTTTTGAGAACTTTCTGCTGTTTGCTCCGCCAGTTTCGATAGTTTATCGACAAATAACCAACCTGTACATTGTGCAAGCGTTGGCTCTTTTAATGCAATCGGGGCAACCGTTGGCGGATTCTATTCCCATTGTAGCAGGAATTATGTCCAACAAAAAAGTTGAACAGGATTTACAAAATTTATCGCACCGTCTACAAGAGGGAAATTCGTTTTATTCGCTATTTTCCAAGATTCCTTATATAGATTCAACAATATTGGGGCTTGTTCGTGCCGGCGAAGAAACAGGCAATATGCCGCTAATTTTTGAGCACGCAAGCAAATATAGCCGCTATCAATTTAGCCAAATGTCCAAAAGGCTAAACAAGTTGGTCGAGCCGATAATAACGCTAATTTTGGGGGTTATTTTGGGAATTGTAATGTTATCTATAATGTTGCCGATGTTCGCTATGACGGAGTTTTTAGGTTGATAGTTTTGTGGAATGGTTGCCATTGGCAAACAAATTTGTTGTGATATTATTGGGAAAGTTGGGAGGTGTTTTTTGATTTCAGTAAATGACGGTGTTTTAAGGAAAGCCCACTAAGTTAGGGCAAAATATGGTAAATGGTTTGTTTTGTTTGAATTGACGGATATCGACTATGATTTATGTCCTGGATATGTTATAAGATTTAGTTAGGAAGAGGAAAGAGAAATACGGAAATCGGCGCTAGAGTTTTGCGAACTTGGCAAGTCAACGATAGTAATTCCGCCTGATTATTGGTATGGAAACTATGTTCTTATAGCTATGTCAAGTTAATTTATACTAGGCACGAAAGGAAATTTATATGGAAAACTATAAAAATGACAGGATGGCTCATGTGAACGTGGCGAAAATCCTACTCTTATGGTAAAAATGAAAAGCGGTTTTGCTGTTATTGGAGATAATCAGTTTTTATCAGGGTATTGCGTGTTGTTGGTTATCCTAAAACCTCATCGTTAAACGAGTTATCAATAGAATCACGCACTCAATATTTAGTTGACATGACCTTGATTGGTGATGCAATCATTCAAGTATGCAAGCCTTTAAGAATTAACTACTCTACGCTAATGAATTTAGACCACTATTTGCATACGCATATAGAAACTCGTTACGATTGGGAGCCTGACGAATATATAAGTAGACCAAGTTATTTTTATCCAAAAGAACAAATATATAATGTAAAATATGAATATTGCGAACAAAATTTTGGCAAATTAAAAAGGAAAATTACCGAAACGTTGCAAGATTTAATGAATGAAAGAAACGTACAGAAATAATGTTGATTATTGGTGTACAGAATAAGCATTAACTTATCCGTCCACAAAAATGGAGCAGTCTACAAACCAAGATTTTGAACGCTACAATAAACAGGCTGAAACCAAAATGAACGTGGTTTCCAAGCGGTAGCCCTTGTTTGCCGATAAAAAAATTCCCATTGACATCACACACCGACCATGATATAATGCCAACATAACACGAAAGGAGTTTATTTAAGCCATGAAAAAAGAGTTGACATTTGCGGACATCACATTCCACAACGGAGAAGAAGTAACGGAGGACGATTTGTTCGATAGGTTCGAGCATCATTATATTTTGTTGCAGTTGAAAGAGGGCGTTATTAGAGATTGTGCTGGTTATTGGGGGAATCTGATTGCCTCTGCCCCTGCTGGCGATGAATATAATTATGGTGCAGGCGCAGACGTTTTAGATGACTATATGGAAGAACTGTGGGCAAAAGGCGAGGGATTCGTTTATACCGTAGATTACACATTTCCGCCGTCGGAGGGCAGCCGATGGTAGAGTATAAATTTGAGCATAGTGTGCCTTTGTTGCTCAACCAATATAGATATATGTGCGAAGTAGGCTTGGGGCTTGAAATAAAGCCATTTCTGACTTCCAAAAAACAAGATGCCATTATTGATACAGGTTGCACAAACACGCTAATGCAGTTGCAACACGCACGAAGATACGGCAGAAAGCGCAACCACACACAAACCGTAGTCATAGGCGGCAGGGAATACGATGCGACCTTGTACACAATCCGCTATTTTTACGTGGGCAATTTTTGCATACGGCATTTGCCAGTTCTAGCGGCGGAATATGTCGGCACTTGGTCGAGGAATATTCTCATTGGTGCGAGTGTGCTGAAAAATTGGCATTTTGGGTTACAGCCGAATAATCACGAATTGCATTTTTCGGAGGTTTCGGATAAGTATAATTACTTTTTTGACCAGTTCGGCAATTACCAAGAGGTGCTTTTTGACAAGTTTGACGAGTTTGACGATGCGGAATGATAAAAATGCCCCTTGAATGGGTGCAAAACCTAACAAAATAAACCCAAACCGCTCCCATGGCTGAAACTAAACAGTTGAGAGCGGTTTTGATTTGCAATTAACAAACGAAAGTTGCACAAATTTTTCCAACAAAAAAATATTTTTATAGCAATTTTTTGTAACTATTTCACAAATTTTATCCACGCTTTTTAGCAAA
>WRKG01000183.1 GCA_009778185.1 Bacillota bacterium | reverse complement strand
CGTTTGCGAAGTTCGTGCCGCATAACTTTTGCCAGTGGACAAACCGACGTTTTGTAAATGTCCGTAACTTGCAGTTGCGTGGGATCTAACTTGTTGCCTGTTCCCATGCAACTGATTATTTTGACGTTGCTTTCGGCGGCTCGCTCGACCAATAGTAGCTTGGATGTTACTGTGTCAACCGCATCTAGTATGTAATCGAATTGCGATAAATCTAAATTTGTGTCTTTGTCGTAAAAACAGTGGACAGCATTTACGGTTGCGGCTGGATTTATCTCGTTTATGCGATTTTGCATTATTTCGATTTTTTTTCTGCCGACCGTTTTGTGCGTTGCTATTACCTGCCGATTTATGTTCGTTAAACAAACTGTATCGTCATCGAATAGCGAAAAGTTGCCGATTCCGCTACGTGCCAAAGCCTCTGCTGCCGCGCCGCCAACTCCGCCTATTCCAAATATTGCGACGGTCGCTTTCGCCATTTTGGATATTGCTTGCTTGCCAAGTAACATCTCGGTTCGTGAAAATTGATTCATTTTTCTCTCCTATCTTGCTCCCAAAATTTGTGCTATGTGATTTTGTAACGCTGTTGTCGTTTGTAGCGTTAAATTGGGATTTTGCTGAAAATTTATTGCTAATTTGCGATAACGTACAACTGTTCCGTGGTCAACCGTAACAATTACGGCGTGTTGCAACGGATCCGCCGTTGGCCAGTTGTTTGGCAAAATTATTGGCGTATTGTCAACCACAAAATCAAAATAAAATGTAAAAATTTCGTCCTCTTGTGTAAAAAGCGACAAAGTTACCTCGTTTGTAATGAGATTATCCTGCAAAACAAACTGAATCGCTGCGGAATAGCTTTCCAAAAATGTTGCGGGATTGCTGCGGTCAATAGCTCGATAATTTATGTATTCCAAGATATTTGTATCGTGATAAAGTACGACAGTGTTTATATCTCGGTAAACCCACGTGCCGTCGCGTACGATTGTGCGAATCGCCGCAGGATTGCGAAAAAATACGGAGATTCTATCCTGTACACCGCTAAGCGAAAACCCGATGTTGTCCGCATAAGGATGAGAAATTTCCACGCCGTAAAATCCGTCTATTCTGGAAAAAACGCCGTTCGCAAAATTGTAGTTTACAAAATTTGAACGATAAGAAATAATCTCGTGGTCGAAGTTGGCGGAATCCTCCTCGTTTGGAGCAACCGAAAATTTATAAGAAAATCCGTCAACGGACAAAAAAATCACGGTTGCGGCGGTTTCTCCGTTTAGCGGCGGATAAATTATCACTCGGTTAAACGATTCGGGAATATTCAAAATTGTATCGTTAGGAAAAAAAGCCATCGAAAACCAGTCCGCCAACATGGGAAAAGCGTAATCGTAAACGTAGAACGGCAAATTTTCGGCAAAAAGTGTGTTGTAATCGGTCGGTTGCACATCTTCAAAAATGCCGTTTTGCATTAAATGCGTAATTATGCGGTTGCTATATTGCCATTCGGCGGATTCGGTTATATTGCTATATTGTGCCGTAAATGTGCCGTTTTCGTGGGCTGTAATTATGCGGTTGGGAACTATCAAATATTCGACTCCGTACGGAACGCTAATTTGCCGCAAAAAAGGCAGATAACTTGCCAAAAATCCAAAGCCAGTAATATTGACAAACCATAAAATCCCAGTTTGATAAATTGTCAACCCTGCTAATATTAAAATTAAAATGGTTTTTATTTTTCCCATTGTTTTGTAAAAATCTCCTAAGGTTTTACTTTTATGATAGCAAAAATTTTGGCGGATTGCAAAATAAATTTGCATTGCGAAAATTTTTGTGATATGATTGTTTTATTAGCAATTTAATTTAATTTTTGGAGGTGATGCAATGTTTACAAAAAAATTTTTTGTAACCTTTGTTTCAATAGCGATTGCTATTGGAATATTTGTGCCGATAAATGTGTTGGCACAAGATGTAGAGGATTTCACAGCTTACGAAACGATAAATATCCTGGAACTTACAGAGTTGATAACTGATTTTGAAGTTATTGACTTTGACTATGAAGAAGTTATCGAGTTGACACACGAAATAAGTGATGTACAGCAGGAAATAAGCCTGTTTATGCCCGTACGTTCGCCCTTGATTAACTCGTCATTAACTTTGGATAATGCAGATTTAGCATTTGAAGTTTCGCCAAACTATCTGCGTAATCCCAACGCAAGACAAGTCGAAGTTGTGCCGTTTAACACAAATCCCAACCTTGCAATCGACATAACAAATTTTATCGGCTTCGATTTAAGCGATTTAGCCAACCACGAAGAACGTTGGTATATGTTCAACGTACCTGCTAACAACAAAGTGAGCATTCAACTTTCTTATCAAAGTGGCGTTTACGACCTTATTTTGTTTAGGCTTGTTGGCTCTTCGTTGCAACAGGTTGACTATTCAATAGACGGTCGCGGAGTTGAACGAATAAATTACATATCACAAAGTGGCGGAATTTACTTTTTAGCAGTTGCTCCGTTTATCCCCACAAATACACCGCATTTATTCAACTTTGCTGTAGAATTATCCAGTAATTTTGATGCTTTCGAACTCAACGATTTGCACACACAAGCGACTTCCTTTTCTGATAATTTTAGCGTGCAAGCCAATTTGGATAACAGGTTTGACCAAGATTGGTTTATATTAGACGTAAACACCGCCTCAACAAAGGATTTAATCGTTTCAAATGCTCCTGCAGGCAACCATTACGGCGTATTTTTGTATGATAGTAATTTTAACTTGATTGGTAGTTTTTTTGCCAATGGTTCGCGCCGAGTTGATTTTAACCTTGGTCGATATTTTATACAAATACGTAGTATGAGTGGTCATGTTATTTCTGCTAATTATCGATTGACTGTTGAACAAGCACGTGGACCACTTTTAGGGCAGGTAACAATACCAATGCAAATGATTCATAACGGTGAAGGTGCTTGGGCGCTCGGTCCTAACAATAGACTTTTTGTAGAATCTGGTGGCTTGGTGGAATTTGAAGTGCAAGTTGCACCTGCTTGGGGAAGTGTAGAGGGAGCATTGCTCGCCATTGATATATTTAATGATTATGTAGGATTTTCCACAAGTACTACATTTCCTGATTGGCCTGAAATACAAAAACGAGCTCCTATTGGTACTGGTAGATTTGAAGTTACTTATCCTCGCTATAACATTGGAGCAATAGGGCAACCACCAATGCCAAATGCTCATATTCGTGTGCGTTTATCGGCACTTATGAGTCCAACGTTACATGAGGGAGCATTGTATGTTTCCATGACCATTCGTTCGTTTGGTCGCCTTTAGAAAGGAGCAATTAAAATGAACATAAACCTTTTCATACAAGATAATGTGCAAACAAACACGCCAAACCCTTTTGCACAAAGAATAAGAACTCAAAACAGCGACAATGCTTTGGTCAACCGTTTTAACAACATAATAGCCAATCAAGCTGAAGAAGAAGAAAAAAATCCAGTTGAATTGGATCCCGAGTTGCGTGTTTCGATAAGCCGAGAAGCTAGAGATGCTTTTGCTAAAATAATTTTAGACGAACATCGCCAAAAATTAGAGGGCTGGATAGCAAACAGAAATCGCTTTTGGAATGATGCACAAGAAGCTTTTCCTGTTTTGGATTCCACTAGGGAAATTTTTGAGAGAGAAAATTTTCCTATGTCCAATTTTGACCGATTACAAACAGCTTTTAATCCTTCCAGGAATCCATTCCAACATCCATCATTCGGCAACCTAATTAAAGAATACGAAAACATTGTTGACGAAATGAAATCATCATTTGCTAACGAGCCCGACAAATTAGAAGAAATATTAAACCGCTTGTCAGAAGATTTTGACAGAATTACCACCGATTTTGCCAACTCTAAAGCAAACAGTATTATGGGATTTGCCTCAATGCTTGGTTTACCCTCATTTTTCGATTCGTTTTACGGCGATTTTTACGACCAATTTGCCCATTTATATTTAGAATTACTCGGTCCCGAACTATTCGACGATATTATGAGTTTATTTGGCGGTCCAACAGGCGTTTCTATTCTCGATTTATTAAGAAACCCTGGACAACACGCCAATGATTCACGTGAGTTTTTGCTTGAATTAGGGCAAGTTGCAAAAGATTTTGTAAACGCTCGCAAGGATATGACCGCCGAAGAACGCAGCCAAATGAGTTTTGCCGATTTCGCAAGCGAAAGAATGGATATATCCGATCCTCGCCTTGCCGAATGGGTAACTGGACAAACCACTTTTGTTACTCCACCTTGGGAAAATTTCTGATATTTCGCAATTTTTTAACATCTCAAACCACCACTAAAAATGGTGGTTTTTCATTTTTGCAAATTGCAAAATTTAGCTTTTAATATTCCTATTTTTTTGCTATAATATTAAATTGTTAAATATTTTGAAATACCTCAAAAGGAGAAATTTTTATGAAATTAAACGGAGAAGTTACAGATTCACTGAATTTTTACATGGGACACGAACCGCACAACCTTATAAAAGAGTACGGCAGCCCATTATACGTATACAATGAGCGGATATTTCGCAAAAATTGCCAAAATTTTAAGCATTTATGTAAATATCCTAATTTTGTTGTAAATTATGCAATAAAGGCAAATAGCAATCTAACTTTGCTAAACATTGCACGAGAAGAGGGCTTGCACGCAGAAGTTACCAGCATCGGCGAAATTGAACTATTATTAGCCGCAAATTACAAAACTTCGGATATATTTTTTATCACAAACAACGCATCCTCGGAAGATATGCTATACGCTATCGATAAAAATATTATGTTTAGCGTCGATTCGCTTTCGCAGTTGGATAGATACGGACGGCTAAATCCTGGCGGAAAAGTTGCGGCTAGGTTTAATCCTGGCGTTGGCAGCGGACATCACCAAAAAGTTGTTACAGGCGGCAACTCGACTAAATTCGGCATAAACGAAACGGAAATTTCGCAGGTAAAAGAAATTTTGGCAAAACATAATCTCAAGCTAATCGGAATAAACCAACATATAGGCTCGTATATTTTGGATATAAAAATATTCATCGAAAGTGTCCAAAGAATGCTAAATATAGCCAAAAATTTTGATAACCTAGAATTTATCGATTTGGGCGGCGGATTCGGCATTCCTTACCACAAACAAGAGGGCGAACGTCCCCTTGATATTGCCGCTCTCGGCTTGGAATTATGCGGATTTATGCACAACTTCTCCCAAGTTTACGGTAAACAACTAACCTTTATGGTCGAACCAGGCAGATACATAGCCGCCGAAAGTGGAATTTTATTAGGTAGCGTAAACGCCATAAAAACCAACGGCGATAACAAATATATCGGCACAGATTTAGGCTTTAACGTGCTTATGCGCCCTCTTTTGTACGACGCATATCACGGAATAGAAGTCTACCGAGAAAATTTGGAAACTGTCGAAAACAGCGAAAAAATCCCAAAAACAACCGAAACGGTGCATATTGTAGGAAATATTTGCGAAAGTGGCGATTATATAGCAAAAAATCGTAATTTGCCGATAATTAACGAGGGCGATGTTTTGGGCGTTTTAGATGTCGGTGCTTACGGCTTTTCGATGTCTTCCCAATATAACCAAAGATTGCGCCCTGCCGAAATTCTCATTAAAGAAGATGGCTCGGTTGTGCTAATTCGCCGCCGCGATTCATATAAGGATTTATTGAATAATATGATATTTGCTTGATTTTGTAAAACGCAAACGTTTTGTCAAAATTTTGGGTTGATAATTTGTAATTTGGCAAAACATCAACGTAGGGGCGGATAATATCCGCCCGCAAGCCAACAAACAGGCAGGTATTATTCGTCCGCAAACCAACAACGGGCGGATAATATCCGCCCCTACGGCAAACAAAATATTTGCCAAAATTTGTCGTGGACAATTCAAAATTTGGAAATAAAATAAACGTTTAACAAAACATCATCCCCGCTAATTTGGCAATCATAAAATTTTTTGATAAATTTTGATAATCATGTAAATTTATGATATAATAATAATACATTATTTGTAAATAACTTACTTAAAATTCACGAAAAATAGTACGTAAATATTCTGTGCAATAGAAAGGGGATTACAAATGTCGTTTTTATCCAAAATTAGCATAAGAAGCAAGTTGGTATTCGCTTTTAGTTGTATTGTAACCCTTTTAATAATATTTGTGCTAACGGGCTTAAACGAACTTAATAACCTTATGTACTTATATGACATATACATAAACGGTCAAATTGATTCTGTTGAATATTTGTATTCTGGCGGAATTGCTTCTTATGTTGCCAGAATAACAAATTTATTTGCTATAATGACCACTATTTTAATATCCGCCGCTGTAATTTTTGCTTACTGGATGGTTCGGCTAATTTACAATCCAATCGCCAAGCTAAAAATAGCCATGATAGAAGTTACCAAAGGTAACTTAACGCATCCCATTCGCATTGATACAAACGACGAAATCGGCATTTTATCACAAGATATAGCCAACATGGTAGGCACAATTTCCGAAACTAACAAAATTGTTACAGTTGCCGATTTTATGGACGTGCTAATTTGTGTTACCGACCTTGAAAATCGCTTTGTTTACATCAATAAAGCCTACGCCGATGCTTACGATATTAACCGTGAAACCTACGAAGGCAAAGTTTGTTACGAACTTACGGGTGCTAACGAACGTTGTCCGTTTTGCCCAATTTCTACCATGAAAACCGAAGAGCCCTACAATTTTCAAGATACTTTGCTGTACTACGATCCTCGCATTGGCAAATGGTTTAACAGCCGCTCGGTTATCATAAAATGGCCCGACGGTCGTTGGGTAAATTTTTATTATCTGCAAGATGCCACTCGTTACAAGTATTACATGGATCAACATCACGAGGCAGAAGAAGAAATGCAGCAAACAATCACCAAATTGCAATCGCTTTCCGCCGCAAAATCGGTCTTTATAAATAATACTTCGCAAGATATTCATTCATCCATAAATAACGTGTTAAGCTACTCGCAGCTAATGCTGGAGGGCAATCACTCCATCGCCGACCGCGAAACTTTGCAAAATATTATCAATCACACCGAGCATCTTATGCGAATTGTGGATAATGTGCTGAATATCTCGCAACTGGATTCTGGCAACCTAAATATTGAAAATATCCCGTTTGATATTAACGATATTGCTAAAAATTGCCAAACTACCGCAACATCCAAAGCACTCGCCAAAAATATTATGATGCACTTTTACGCCGAACCTTACATTGGCAAAAAACTTATGGGCGATCCCGCCAAATTAAGTGCCATTTTTATCAACCTGCTAAGCAACGGAATAAAATTTACTAATCACGGTGTGGTAAAATGTTCCTGGGTAATAACTAACATGACATCCGAACTTTGCACCGTTTTATTTGAGTTTAGTGATAGCGGCATCGGCATGACAAAAGAGCAAATTAACCACATACTTAACCCAATTTCCGCCATCTCACTTGAAGAATACGAAACAACTCGGCTTGGCTTGATTGTTACACGACTTCTCATCGAAAAAATGGGTGGACAACTTACAATCGAAAGCGAAAAAAATGTCGGCAGTAAATTTTCTTTTGAGCTAACTTTTAGATTATACGAAGAAATTAAGCAACAATCCACAATACAAGATGTCAACATAACAAAACCCTACTTCGACAAGCAGGAGATTCTTGTTATTGAGGACAACGAAGTGCATCGGTCAATTTTATGCGAACAGCTTGACAGCGTAAATTTGCAACCGCTAATAGCAGAAAACGGCATTAAAGCAATAGAAATGATTCAGCGGCGTATTAAAAAAGAAAGTCCGCCGTTTGCTTTAATTTTCATAGATGTGCATATGCCAATAATGAGCGGAATAGAAACGACAACCGCAATTAACAGCTTAAACACAAAAACGCCGATTATAGCAATGACAAGCAGCACAACCGCAAAAGTTTATAATATGCACGGTGCACAAGATCACATAACTAAACCATGCTCCGAACCTAGCTTGTGGCGACTGTTGCTAAAATATTTTTCCACAACAGAAATAATTCCTCAAGAAGATAAAGATATAAATATTCCAATAAACGAAGAAGACGATTTTTTGCGTAAAATACAAACGCATTTTGTTAAAAGTAACCAAAATTTGTATAAAGATATTGAAAATGCAATAAAAAGTAACGATTTAGTTTTGGCACATAGAATGGTTCACAACCTAAAAAGCAACTCGGGACATATCAACAAAAAAGCCCTGCACATAGTTGCAACCAACTTGGAATACGAACTAAAAAACGGAACATACTCGCCAATCTTAATGAAAACGCTACAAGAGGAACTAGAGGCAACTTTAGAAGAATTAGCACCACTAATAAAGCCAAAAGAAACGCCCAAAGAGGAAAACCAACTTACCACCGCCGAAATACAGCAAAATTTGGAGATAGTGGATTCCTTGTTAAGTACAGGCAACGCCGCTTGTTTAGATTATATCAGCATTTTGGAATCGTTGCCGAACACAGAAGATTTAATAGCATATATAGAAAATTTTGAATTTACTAATGCTTTAGTTGCCTTGGCTAAGGTAAAAGAGGAGTTGAAATAAGCAAAAATGGTTAGAGAAGAAAAAAATAGTATACTAATAGTAGACGACGATTCGGGCAATATAAAATTGTTAGTTGAACTATTTAGGGAAGAATATTTACTTTATGTGGCAAAAACGGGAAACTCGGCAATCGAAATGGCAAAGGGAATAATGCCCGATCTTATACTTTTGGATATAATATTAGACAATGACATTGAAAATGGATTTAACGGCTTTGATGTAATTGCTTCTCTTCGGGAAATTGAGGCTACAAAAGATATTCCCATAATACTAATGTCGGGCTTAAACGAGCCAGAAGACGAACGCCGCGGACTAGAACAAGATGTAGTCGATTACATTACAAAACCCTTCGAAAACTCGATTGTCAAGTTGCGCATTAACAATCAAATTAAAATGATTAACTATATCCGCCAAATTGAACATATGGGATTAACCGATGCTTTAACGGGATTAAACAATCGCCGCAGCTTTAACAAAAAAATTGACGAAGAATGGGCAAGAGCCTGTCGTGAAGAAAGCGTTATAAGTGTAATTATTTTAGATGTTGACCATTTCAAACGATACAACGATACATACGGACACCAACAAGGCGATGTTGTTTTGCAAACTGTCGCAACTGTACTTACCTCTACAATGCAACGTGCAACCGATTTTGTAGCCAGGTGGGGCGGCGAAGAGTTTATTGTTTTAACGCCCAATACAACCAAACTTAACGCCGTCAACCTAGCCGACCGCATCCGCGAAAAAATCGAACAAGTAAAAATTAAACTCCCTGACGGCTCGATAACCCACATAACAATCAGTGCCGGCGTAGATTCCATTACTCCCAACCGCAACACACCAGAAATCCTACTAGGCGAACTAATCTCTAACGCCGACCGTGCCCTCTACACCGCCAAAGAACAAGGCAGAAACCGTGTTATTGCCCATTGATGTTCTAAACATTAAAACCGTGGGCTCTGCCCACACCCGCAAGGACGCGCGCGCCCTTGACCCGCCTTTTATTTTTATATTTGCAGGGGGATAATATTTTTTAATGGGGTAAAATTGGCAATATAAAAAATAAAAAATACGGATTTATTATCCGTATTTTTTATTTTTGGAAGTATTATGTGGAGGTAGCATTTTGCAATAGTGCGGGCGGATAATATCCGCCCCTACAGTTGCAATATATTTCTCGTTGTAAATACGTCTGCAAATTTTTCAATAATTTCCAAAATCAAAAAAACGTAACGGGCAGACAATAACGGGCGGATAATATCCGCCCCTACGGTTTGTAGGGGCGACCGTCCCTGACCGCCGTCAGGCGGGTCGGTCGCCCCTTTTTTCAAAATTTACAATATCGCCACGTTTTTATAAAAACGATAAATTTTACCCTTTGGCAAAATAAATTTGCGGGTCAAGGGACGCGTTCCTTGCGGGGGCTTGCCTGCCCGCCGGCAGGCGGGGGGG
>WRKG01000182.1 GCA_009778185.1 Bacillota bacterium | reverse complement strand
CAAATTCAGATAATATGGTCAACCCAATTTTCGCATTTTGAAAATCACGTTGCAAAATTCTGTCAATAGTTATTTCGTTAAGTTCGGTTTTACGTTCCAATAGCTTTTGGCGAATAAATCCCCTTTGCTCATTTGTTTGTTTTTCGGTAGATAGCTGATTTATGCGATTAAAATTGAAATTAACGTTATAATTTGGGTTTGCTTTTAGGGCGTGGAAGATATTGTTTATTTCGGCGGATTGGTTGCGTTGCCATTGTTGTTGTTCAGCTTTTTGTTGTGCTTTGCGTTGCTCTTCAGCTTGTTTTTGGCGTTCCTGTTCGGCTCTTTGCTGTGCTTTGCGTTGTTCTTCGGCTATTCTTTGCTTTTCTTCATTGGCTTTTTGCTTTTGAATACGTCGTTTTTCTGTTTCTTTTTGGCGGTTTTCTTCTATTATTCGTTCAGCTTCTAATGTAGAAAAATATGAAATTCCAAAACCAACTGCCGCACCGCTTACACCGCCGATAGCTAAACTCCAAAAGCCAAAACCAAAGAGTTCGCCAAAGCCAAATCCCTCACGTCCACTATTTCCCCAAACACCATTGCAAATTGTAAACCCCAATAAAAGACCCACTAAAATCCATTCAACAATGCCCAAAAAGCCTAATTTGCCGATAATACTGACTTCCGAATCTCTACTTTCATTATAGAGATGAATCCCAATAATACTGCCAACTATTGCACCAATTCCCACCCAAAATAAAAGCGTTCCAAATTGGTTAAAGATGGCATAATTTCCACTATCAAATTGATTAAAGCAACTAATAGCTCCTATTAGCAAGCCTATAAAACCGCCTACCAAAAATCCTCCGAAAATTTTGTCCCCCATATTAACAGACATTCCCTCTACTCCTCTCCAACTTCAACCAACAAACCCAACAAACCAATCCAACCAAAACCCCCGCACCAATCCATTGCGAGGTAGAAAACCCAAACCAAACGCCACGCACAACATCGCCACGGAAAAACTCCAGTACAAACCGAAATACCGCATAACTTCCCAAATATACGAAAGTGTACGCTCCTTTTTTGTCAGTTTGCCACGAAAGCAACGCAATAGCAAGCACCAAGCAAAATGCTGCCTCGATAAATTGCGTAGGAATCACCATTACAGCCGCGCCGTCCACTATATACGGAATCGCAAGCACCGAATCCGATTCAACGCCATAACAGCAACCGTTAAAATAACACCCAATTCGCCCAATAGCTTGTCCTAATGGGAGAAGTCGCAAAAATGTGTCTGTGTAATCCAAAAATGGCTTTTTGCGGCGGCGGCTTTCTAGGAAAGTTCCCAAAAGTAAGCCGATTAACGCTCCGTAGAAAACAAATCCCACGCTGAAAAATATCTCTGCACCGCTTAATTGCTCGTTGAGAATGTGGGGTAAAACGGTGGCAAAAGACAGCAAGTTTCCGCCCACAAACGCAAGCCCAAACGTTAGCGGAATAGATTGCACCATTTCAAAAATCCGCAACGAAAACCGCAGATTTTTCACAAGAAAAATCATTAGGCAGGTAATAAACGCCACCGATAAAAACAGCGAATATGTATAAAATCCTATAAAACCAAGGTTTATAACTGGATACATTTTATCACTCCTTTATTTTAGTCTTATAACTGGCTTTTGTCAAATTGAAGATAAAAGCTGTTTTATATTGTTTTCGTTTTTTGTGCTTAGTTTTTTATTTTCGCCAAGGCGAATGTTTGCCCCAACAGATTCAAGGCGGTTTTTTAGAATTTGGGCTGTTTCTTGGGTAATTCCTTGCACTATTGCAAATGGTGCATTGTCCACTAAATCTTTTGCCTCTTTTAATCCTAATCCTGTTATTTCACGAACTATTCTTGATATATCAACTATTTTTCCGCCATGCTGAACCGATTGCAGAATAACATCATAATAAATGACGCTTGTTTTGGCTTTTGGCTTTTTGTTGGTGGAATTGTTTTTCTCACTATTGATGTTTTCACTAGAAACACCTTCTAATCCAACCTCTTTCATAAAGCCAAGCGGAACATCTTCGCCAAAAAACTTTTCCATAAAAAACGCATCAGCCAATGTTGCCGTAATTTCGCCGTGCCGCTCCTTGCCTTTGGTTAGTCCCAAGCAGGCTATTAAAAAATCCCCTTGGAACAGCTTTTGAAAGTTGGTAAAATATCCGTACAATTTGTTAAAACTGGTCGCAAGTTCGCTTAAAGTCATGCTTGCCGAAACTGGGATTTTTTCAATGTCCGCCTTTAGTTGCTTTGCGTTGGACGAGTTGAACGAATACAAATCCAAATGATTCTTCAGCCAAGCAAGATACGCTTTGGGGCTGTATTTTAGATAATGTCTGCGGACGGCGGTTTTATCTTTGCAAATGCTTTCAAATAGTAAGTAGATATTTTCAAGGTTTTTTCCGTGGTTGCCTTTTATTTTGTCCAATGTTGCTGTAACTGCTTTCAAAAAGCCCATTGAGGCGATTGCTCCCCAAAAATGGCTGTTGTTAGCCAATTCGTTTGCATTGTCGTAAATAGTTGGATTTTCAACAAACCAAGCATTAAACCAGTCGTCAGGCGAGTTTTCACGGTTTTCCAAAATGGCTTTATCTTTTCCCCATGAAAAAATCGCAAAATAAACCCCAATCAACGGATATTTTTTTGTAAACCCCTCAATATCCTGTAACGCTGGCAAAAGTTGTTTTGTTGCGGATTTTTGCTCTTCAGAGAAATTCGGTAGTTGTAACAGGGCATTCATTTTCCATGATAAATATTCGCTTCGCAACATTTTAATGGCTTCGTCTCTTTTATTTTGGTTGGATTTTACGGCAGTTTTCCACATATACGCCGCTATTTCCGCCAAAGTTGTAAATTCCTGCCCGCACCAACAAAAATTGCCGCCCTTTTGCAAATAATGCAGAAAATACGCCAATCCCAAATCGTGATTTTTGTCGGTTGGCGAATCGTTGACAATGATGTCAATCCTATTTTGCATGGTTTGATTCCATTCGGAAAATTTTTCAACTTGACCTCGATACAAATAGGTTTTTGCTTTATCCCAGTTTGCAATCATAGCCGCTGCCAAATCGTTTTCGTTGTGATAGTCAACGTCCTCAAAATTAAACGTCTTTTTCCATTGTCCGTCAGTAATTTTGTCTCTTGCAGATTTTATGATAAATTTATCCTCAAATGCTCGCTCGTCCGTCAACCACAGCATAATGTCGTCATGCGTTGGGCGGTCTATCCATTTCATGCGAACCAGAGCGTCGATTAGGTTTTTCAGCGGCTCGTCGCCCTTTTGGTAATCCATTAACATTCCTTTGGTTGTCATGCTTTCATAAAAAATGTATTCCGTTTCGCTTGCCAAAGTGGCGGAATATGGATGTTTGCCGTTATAAAGCGTGGCAAGCGTACAGCCCAGCGAAAAATAATCGGATGCTTTTTTGACGTAACGTGCGGTTACTTCGTGGGCGGTGTAGCCGATTGTGCGGCGCGCGAGTTCTGTGCGGACGGTTTCATCATCGCCGTTTGCCGTTAATACCGCTGTTCCGAAGTCTCCAACCACAATTTCGCCGTTCAGTTCGTAGATATTTTCAGGCTTTATATCTCGGTGGATAATGTTGTTTTCGTGAATTGTGTGCAAAGCCTTGCACAGAGCAGGAATTACCGTGTTTTTTAATTCCGCATAAGAAAACTTTTTACCGTTTTGTGTCAACCGTTTCAAATCGCCGTTTGGGCAATATGGGAAAATATCCACTGGATAGGGCAATGCATCGCCGTCTTCGCCCTCGATGTTGACCGTGCCAGTCGCCAACAGTGGCATTATGTGAAACTGTTTGTAATCCGTGTGGGATTTTAGGAATTTTACCACTTGCACACGGTTTTGGCGTTTATTGGCATCGTACATCAAGCCAGATGTGTCGATTCTAGCAACACATTCTGCTCCGTTTGTGCTTGTTGCGTGGTAAATTTGCGATTCTCCGCCAATATTGATTAAATTTGGGGAAATTTGGTAGGTTTCGTTGTTTTCCTTATCGGTAAATTTAATCGATGTAAATAAGATTGGGCTTGCGTTTCCGTTGGAATCTCCGCCCATTTTTGCGGTTGGTTGGCGCATTTCTGTATTTGCCATTTTTTTACCTCTTTCTAGGTTTTATTTGTGGGATAACTTAACATAGCGGGCGGATATTATCCGCCCCTACACAATTTTACCAAATTATTTGACATTTACCAAATCATTTTAATTTTGCCAAATTATCCAATTTTTTGCCAAATTTTCGGAATTTTCAGCAAATTATTCAATTTCAACCAAAATAACGCTAATGTTATCTAGTGAACCATTCCGTAACGCTAATTTTAGCAAATTTTGACATTTTTCAGACAACGAAATTTCCTCTGCAAGCAAAATTTCCATGTCGTCCACATCGACAACGCCGCTCAATCCGTCCGAGCAAACGAGGAAAATATCCCCCAAAAACGCCCGATTTTCGCCCATTTTCACGCTTGGCTGGCAACGGCTTTTGTCGCCAATGCAACGTGTTAATATGTGAGCAGATTTCTCTGTTTCGTGGGTTGACAAACCCAGTTGTGCCGCCTCTTCTGCGACTGTGTGGTCAACCGATAATTGTGCCAAATACGGCTTTCTGTAGCGATAAACCCTCGAATCGCCCACATTAAACACTATAAAATTTCCGCCGTTTATGTAAACGCCAGCCACCGTAGTTGACATTTTTTGGTGGTCAAAATCGGCTTGCTGTGCTGTCAAAACGCCGTTGTTGGCGGTTTTAATGGCGGTTTCTATTTGGGATTTTGCGGTTTCTAGTAAATTTGCGACTTGCTTGGCTTGCTCGGATTTATCAGTATTTTCGGCATTTTCGGCTGACTGGGATTTTTCGGCTTGCGAAAACATCTCGCAAGCCAATTCTGAAAAGGTAGTCGCTGCAATTTCTGCCGCTTTGTCGCCGTGAGAATATCCGCCCACGCCGTCGCAAACTGCCGCAATTATCCCATTTTCTGCTGTTCCCTCTAAAAATCCCTCGGAAAGCATTTTACTGTTGACCAAAATTCGGTCGTCATTCTTCTCGCAAACGCCAATATTTGTGGTTACTGCGTATTTTACCATTTTTATCACTCCTTGTGAAATGTTTTCTGTTGGAATATCGGGCGGATAATATCCGCCCCTACGGTTGGCGGTATAGGGGCGGATTTTATCCAAAATCCGCCTGTTTTCCTAAAAATCGCCAGTTTTCTAAAGTTTACTCACGGCAAATTTTATCTCGGAATCTTCCGCAAACACGGTTATCGTATCGCCGTCATGTGCCGCCGTGTCAAAAATATACACCGACAAAGGATTGATAAACTCGCTTTCTACCACGTTTCCAATGCCGCGACCGCCGTTTTCACGCACTTCTTGTTGCAAGCATTTTGCCGTCAATTTTTCCAAAACGTCAACCTTAACATCTACAAAAATTTTGCTATCTTTTGCAATTCTTTTGACAATATTGTCAATCTGCAACGCCAAAATTTCCGCCGTAGTGGCTTCCGTGATGTAGTCAAAAACGATAACGTTATTGCCAATCCTGTTTAGCACTTCTGGCTTAAACTTAGTTTTTAGAGCGGATTTCACGCTGTTTTCAATGGTTTCATAGGAATCGCCTGGGTTTACAATCGCGCGGCGTTCGGTAATATTTCCGTGAAAATCGTAAGTTTCCGCCGAAATTCCCGCATTGCTCGTGAAAAAAATCAAAGTTTCCGAAAAATAAACCGTGTTTCCCTGTCCGTCCGTCATTCTGCCGTCTTCCAAAATTTGCAAAAATTTGTCCATTATGGAAGTGTGGGCTTTCTCGATTTCGTCAAACAGCAAAACCGCAAAAGGATTGCTTTTTATGGCGTTTGTAAGTTGTCCGCCGTTATCGTAGCCGACATATCCAGGAGGAGCACCGAACAATTTTTGGTCGGCATTTTCGGCGGAATATTCACTCATATCAAAGCGAATCAGAGATTTCTCGTCGCCAAATAGCATTGCTGTAACGGTTTTGACAATTTCCGTTTTGCCTGTGCCTGTCGGACCCGCCAAAAAGAGGATTCCGCGCGGTTTGCTGCCGCCAGCCGAATGTTGCATTCCCGAAAGCCCCGTAACTGACCGCTTTATTATCTGCGAAATCTTCGCCACGGCTTGCGGCTGCCCTTTCACTCGCTTGCGAATTTCCTCGGAAATATCCGTGTTTGCCAGCTGTTCCCGCATAGCTTGCCATTTGTTCTCCTTAAATCCGAATTTGTAGATTGAAATTGTATCGGAAATCTCCTCAACGGGCATTTTTGCGTTGTTGTACAGCCGCCGCAATTCGTCAATTTCAAGCAATTTCATTCCCTCGGTTAAGTCGATGAATTTGTTGCGAATCTGCACAGTTGGCTCGTCCTGGGATTGCAAATCTCGGAAACGGCTTTCCACAAATGCTTTACGTGCCGCGCGGTCGGGATTGGGAATCGCCACCGTGCGAATATTCGGATTATTCAAGTAAAACCAAGCGGGAATATCGTTAATTTTGTCAACTACCAAAATTAAATTTTTGATATTTTTCCCAACTCGAACCGCATTTTTGGACGCATAAAAAAAGTTCAAAAACATGGTAATCTCCCGCTCCGCAAGATTATTGGGAGCAGAAATAAGCCGTGATGCAAGGTTGACAATAACAGAAACGGCGGTATCTTTATCGTTGGGATTGGACATCGTAATCGCCGCGCGGATTGTCTCGGAATTTTGCTCGGTTGTGCCGATTGTGGCACGTATGCGTTCTCGCTGGCTTTTCGCCAAATCTTGATAAATTTGCACCAATTCGCCGACATTTCCCTGTCCGTCAGGGTTATAAAAGCCGAACAGCGGGTCATAAAAAATCAAATCGCCGTCCAAAATATGAGAAAGCGTTTTTTCCAAATTGTCAAAATACGCTCCCTGCGGGCTTTGGAAGTAATATTTATCGTTTATATTGCCCTCTATAATAAACGTGCTTTTCACGCCCTTAAAACTGGACAATTCTTGTTGCCATTTTATAATTTCTTGCATTTTTATTCCTCCTTTTTGCTGTGAATGCCGACAGAAAGCAGATTGTCGCCATAATAAAAATTTTGAATTTGCCTGCCATTTTGCCGATAAATCTCATATTTTGGGCGGACGACGGCGTTAAAATAGTGGATTTGTTGGTTTGTCGAGCCGATTAACGGCGATTGGCTGTCGTTGAGTTCGTCCACATATTTCCCATCGATAAGAACAGCCACATTTTTTTGCAAAATTTCCAGCTGTTCGGCTGTTAAAATTTGCTGCAATTCCGATAAAGTGTAGCCTGTGTAAATCAAAATATCGGAAACTTTTTCTCCGATTTTATTAAGTTCCACCAAAAATTCTAGCAATTCGTCCGCCTGTTCAAGCGGGTCGCCGCCGCTTATTGTAATTCCGTCCACAGTATTTTTCGCAAAAACATCTCGCACAAATCCCAATAATTGGGCATTTGGGATATTTTTATCTGTGCGAGGTTGCCACATTTCTGGGCTAATGCAATTTGCGCAGCCTTTGGAGCAGCCGCTAGTCCAAATAACAAGCCGTTCGCCTGGTCCAAGCGACGTTACAGGATATAAAACTCGTTCAATTAGCATATTCTCACCTCGATTGGAGATTTATTGGCAATTTCTTTTGCATCTATTTCGTCATAGCAGTTGTCGCACTCCTCAATTTTTGCGTGTTTGTCCGCAACTTCGTGATGTTTGTCGCATTTTGGACAAACAATTTCCCACCTATATTGCACGGCGGTTTCGACCTGCACGCCCGTTTCTTGGGATTTTTCGACTTTTGGAAATTTTATCCCTATCACAAATTTCAAATTAGCAATTCGCAAAATTTTTCCGTCATAAATTTCGGTAGCTACATTTTTAGGCAACTTATCAGAGTCAATCCACGTGCCGTTTGTCGAGCCTAAATCTACGATAGAGCATTTATTTTTGTCAACCAAAATTTTGCAATGTAGTTCGGAAACCCATTGATTTTCAAAAATTTTGGATAAGTTACAATTTCGCCCAATAATTGCCCCATTTTCTGGGATTTCTATGGTTTCGTCGTTGACCACATAACGCAAAGTTATTTTGGGATTGTCGTTGATTTCGGCGGTTTGGGCAATTTCGGCATTTTCGGCAGTTTCAGCAGTTTTGCACATCTCGGAATCAGAAATCGACAAAAGTCTTCCACAAACTTCGCATTCTATGGCATTATCGGGATATTCGTCTTCGCAGCGTTTACATATTTTCATATTTACCTCCTATTTTGCATGGACATTAGTTGCTGTTCTTGGGCGGTTTGGCGGCGTTTTTCGCTGTATTTGCTATGTTTGCCCGCAACCGCAATTTGCCGAACGGTGCTTCGGTTCGCCTCTTTTACTTTAATATCGCCAAAAATAACGCCACGGAGTTTCAGTTCTGCCACAATTTGCGGCCATGTAGAGCAAAACTTCTGTTGGTCTTCAAAAATGGCATCTTTGGCGGATTCGCTTATTTCCTCGGAAAAATCGGCGTTGTAGCCGCTAGGTTCGCCAGCCAAGCCAGTAAGCCCAATCGGCTCAAACATTATCTGATTCTTATCCGAGATAAACACTTGCACGGTTTGCTCGCCCGATTCAAACAGCAGATTTTCGCCCTTCGTAACGCCCCGCATAACGATAGTTTCGCCCGTGCTGTATTGAAATTTTTGCATAACTTCGTCCAGTTGTTGCTTGATGTACGCCCGCTTAATTTCGGCTTTGATATTTTCGTCAAGTTGGCGCATTTCGGCTTCGAGAGCGGCAGCGGATTCAAATTTTTCTTTTGGCGTTATCGTAGCGGGCGTTTTGCTGTTCTTGCGGAGGTCGCTAAATTGCACAAATAGAGCGGTATATTGGTTGTAGAGTTCGTTAAAAATGTTGATATTATTTTTCGCCGTGCCACGCAACAGTTTATATTGGTGGATTGCGGCACTGCTAGCTTGTGGATTATCGGCGTTTTCCTGCAATTCGTTGAGAATCTTCAGCAGTTGGCTGCGTTCGGCGGCGGCGATTGCGTTGTCGTTGATAATAATGGTGCATTCCTCCAAAATATCGTCATAAATGGCGGAATAATCCTCATTTTGCACTTCGTCCAATTTTGGGGATAATTGCGACAAATCGAAAGTCATATCTTGGTAATTGACTTTTTGCTGTCTCTCTATTTTGGACAAAGTTTTGGCAAAAGCCAAATTTTGGGATAATTCCGCTTGTCCTTTGTGGTAAATATTCAACCTGTCGGAGAAATCCGAAAGTCCGCTTTTGTAGAATTTTTCTAGGCTCGTCAAATTTTGCCGTAATTCTGCGGTTAGGGCATTTATAGCGGGCGGCTCGCTGGGCAGTTTTGCCGCTGTTTGCTCGGATATTTTGCCGTTGACGACATTTTTAATTTGGTCAAACGCATCGCAAGCCATAGAAAGCTCTGCAACAGGCTTAATTGCGGCAATTTCATTTTTCATGGATAACGAAACGCTCGTGCGAAACGATTCGTATTTGTTGATTACGGCGTTGTATTGGTCGGTTGCCAGCCGTATTTGGCGAAGGCGTTCTTGCCGCTGGCGTTCTAGTTCTTTTTGTCTTTCGCGCTCTATTTCGGCGCGGGATTGTTTTCTTCCACTCATTTGGGTAATTCCTTTCTTGTGGGATTTATTTCACTTTATTTATTTTAGCAGATTTTTGCGAAATTGTCAAAATTTTTTATTATGCACCATGACAGCCACCGCTCAATCCGCTACAAAAATAAAATAATTCTGATAACCTTGCATTTTAATTAAATCTATGATAGAATAAAACAATACTAAATTCAAAAAGGAGATTACCCAAATGAAATTTTCAAAAATGCAATACACTCGCCCAAATGTGGACGAAATAGCTGAAACGTTCAATCAGCTAATAGCCGAACTAGCCGCCGCAACCACCGCCGAACAGGCTTTTGCGACATA
>WRKG01000181.1 GCA_009778185.1 Bacillota bacterium | reverse complement strand
CCTTTAACAGACCAGCAACTGGCGGCGGCGATGGTGGCGACGGCGGCAACGGCGGCAATGGTGGCAACGGCGACCAAGGCGGCGGAAATGTCGGCGGTGGCGGCAATCAAGGCGGAGGAAACATCAGTGGTGGCGGAAACGTTAGCGGCGGCGGTGGCCACGAAACAGACGGCAACGTAACAACACAAGCGCCACGTCCACCAGCCAATAACGCAAACCAAGGACAAAACCAAGTTGCAACGGCTCCTCCTGCACCAACGCCACAGCCTACTCCGCAACCAACTCCACCGCCAGTAATTGAGGCTCCCGAGGTTGAAATTGTAACAATGCAACCGTTCTCAATAGAAAATGGCTCTGGATTTATATTGCCAATGAGCGTTATTGCAAGCACTTTAGCAGATCCAAGCGCAATAATTGTCTTAAATATGGGCGAAATGGGTACAATAACCTTAAACCGTGCAACTTTGCTATCTTTAGGGGCTTTGTTCGGCGAAATGATTACCTTTAACGTAACGCTAGTCAATGGACAAGTTGCTATCGAGGTATTATTAGACGAAACTCCTCTAAACACGGTAAACGGCGGTTTGCGACTTGCTTTGCCAAACATTGCACCGTTCGCTGTTCCCGAAAATGAGGTTACAGTTTTGTTGACATCTAACGGAACAACTAGCCTAATCAACAAATCTTTTGTAGAAAATGGAACAGTTTACGTGTTAATAGATAGCCCTGGTACAATAATAGCAACCTCCAATTTTACGCCATTTAACGATGTAGAGCCAACTAACTGGTTTGCAGGAGTTGTCCAATTTATTAGTAATCGTGGAATGTTAGCTGTCAACACTTTAATAAACGGAGTTGGAAACTTGTTTAATCCAACCGTGTTGACAACGCGCGGCGAAACCGTCAACGCATTTTTCGAACTGGAAAATTTTGCAAATGGCAATTTCTTTGGCGGAACAACAACTTTTAGCGATGTTTCTTCTGAAGATGCACACGCAAACGGCATAAATTGGGCGGCTTCTGTTGGAATAATTCAAGGGTTTGGCGATGGCACTTTCCGTGCGGACGACAATGTAACTCGCCAACAAATAGCTATTATCCTAATGAATTACGCAAACGTCATCGGATTAGATACCTCCGCAAGGGGATATATTGGCGACTTTAGCGACTTTACACAAATTGCTCCGTGGGCAGACGATGCTGTTCGTTGGGCTGTTGCCAACAATTTAATGCAGGGCGATGGCAGTAGCTTTAATCCCAATAACAACGCAACTCGTGCCGAAGTTTCGCAAATTGTGCAAAATATGATTAGGTTGCTAGTTAGATAAATTTTGCAATATTGATATAATTCTATCGCAAAAGTACCGCAAAAGTTACCATAATTTTGCGGTACTTTTTTTGGGAAATTTTTGCAAAATTTTGTTGATTTTCGCAAAAGTTTATGATAGAATATTTTGTACAATAAATTAAAATATTTTAGGAGGACAATATGGAAGAATATAAAACTAAAGGCGTATGTTGCCGAAAAATATCTTTCGAAATTGAAGACGACAAAATAAAAGAAGTACATTTTGAAGGCGGTTGCCACGGAAATTTAGTTGCAATTAGTCGGTTGGTTCAAGGAATGGAAGCAGCAAAAGCCGCCGAAATATTAACTGGCGTTGATTGTGGCGGCAGGGGAACATCCTGTACTGATCAATTTGCAATAGCATTAAAGGAACATTTAGCAAAATAGCAAAATAGCAAAATAAATTTACAAAAAATTGTAAAAAATATTGACTTTTTCAAAATTGTGTGATAATGTTTAGTAGATGTGCCTCTATAGCTCAGTTGGTAGAGCAAATGACTCTTAATCATTGGGTCTAGGGTTCGAGTCCCTATAGGGGTATTTTTATTGGGAATTTTGAATATTTGTATTTTATAGTAAATCAACTTAAAAAAATGCGGGCGGATAATATCCGCCCCTACGTTCCTTTCATTACAATTTTATTACATTATTTGACAAATGCAAAAAAAGCATTTATACTAACTTTGTAATAAATTATTTTAAGCAACCGAGAGGAGATTTTTATGTTAAAAAATTTAACAAACAAATTTATTGTAGCGTTTGCGCTACTAGCGGTACTTGCTTTTCCGAGTACATTTATGGCAGCGGATGTGGGGATTCCAGCATTTACGCATCTTACTGTAAATGAGACAAGCATTAACCAAGGACAAACCGTAACATTTTCGATAAGCACAGTAAACGCAGCCTATGTATTTGCCGAGTCCGCAGGAGTACGCATTCCTGCAACAATGCAAACAGGCGATAACGCAACTCGCCGTGCCGTTTGGACGCTCACAGTTCAGCCATCGGCAACACAAAGTGTATCTATTTTTGCAAGCCTTGACCAAGAAACTGTAAATGCCGCAAGCATTGTAATTCCTATTACAGTCAACGCTTTGGGAGCAGTAACGCCTGTAACTCCTACTGCGCCTGTTCCAACGCAACCTGTTCAACCTGTGCAACCACAACCGCCGGCACAAACTGGCAACGTAATTTTTGATGTATCTGAAACACAGGCAACCGCCGCTGGAATGGTAACTTTAACAATTATCACAAACAACGAACCTGGCACAGTTTGGATTAACGTTTCCGAAAGATTTGTGCAAGCTACTAGAATATCTCAAAACGCAACCGAAAGCGTTTGGGAAGTAAGTTATCGACCACTCAATTTTGCTCCGCACCAAATTTTGGTGTACGCCAACCAGGAGTACGTTTTGGACGGCTCGGAAGTTAGCCAAACAGTATCTGTTCAGTTGACCGCACCGTACGTACCAGCTGTATCTCCTGCGGATATTTCTCGTAGTTCGCTAAATGCAACTTCGATAGACCTCGGAGCACAAGTTACGTTGACAGTACGCACAAATGCAGATGTAAATCATGTTTGGGCAACGGTTGACAGAGCGAGAGTAAACTTAACCAGAGGTTCAACAACCGCTGGTAATAATCCGCAAACAACTTGGACAGCTACATTCCGTCCAAACGAAACCCAAGAAATACCAATTTTTGCCAATATCGAAAACAACGAAACCAATGCCGCAACCGATAGAGTTCGCATTACCGTTCGCGATCGTGGCTTTTCAGATGCTCCTGGCGATTGGATACAACGTGCCGATTTAACAGGAAACAACTTTTTGCAAGTTGGCGAAGTAACCGAAATTACGGTTCGCACAACTCCAAATGTAAGCCGTGTTTGGGCAATGGTTGACGGCAGAAGACTTGACGGAAGACGCATGGCTGGCTCGCAAAGCGATTCAACCTGGGTTATTAGCAACGTAGTTCCACAACGTACACAAACTATCGAAGTTTTTGCTACTCCAAACACCGACGAACGCAACGCAGCACGCCGCAACGTAAACGTAACTGTAATCGGAACGACTCCAGAATTGTAAAATTAAATTAAAATTAAAAGTGCAGTTGTAAAATGTGAAATGTTACAACTGCACTTTTTTATTTTTTATTTTACATGGAGAGAATTTTTGTAGGGGAAAACTATAATATCAATGACAACCGAACAACCAAATTTTGCCATATATCCCTGTATTTGCATAAAAATAAAAAAATTGCTATAATAAACAAAACTAGCAAAATCCTAACAAAGGAGGAAAAAAATGACAGAAAAAATATTAAAAAATCCACAATACAGCTTTCTTTGGACAAATCCTGTGCTAAACGAGAATATTATATTTTTAACATTGGGAGGAAGTTACGCATACGGCACAAATATTGCCACAAGTGATGTTGACGTACGCGGCGTTTGTCATAATACTCGGCAATCGTTGATTGGATTTACTCCGTTTGAGCAATTTATTGACAACCAAACCGATACAACAATTTATTCATTTAATAAGTTAATTCGCCTTTTAATCGCGTGTAATCCGAACACAATCGAAATTTTGGGTTGCAAGCCAGAGCATTATTTTATGAAAACAAAAACAGGCGATCAGCTTTTGGCGAACAAAAAACTTTTTTTGTCAAAAAGGGCGGTTCGGTCGTTTTTGGGATATGCAAACGCACAGTTAAACCGCTTGCAAAACAATTTAGCACGGTTCACTTTGGAGCAATCCGAACAGGAAGAACATATTAAAAGGTCAATCGAAAGTGCAATGTTAGGGTTCGAAGATAGATATAAAAATTTTAATAATGGTAACATTATTCTAACAACAGATATTTCCGACAAAGCCGATTTTGACACGGAAATTTTTATGGATATAAATTTAACACATTATCCCGTGCGTGATTTTGTCGCTATTTGGAGCGAAATGAGCAGTATAATAAAAGAATACAGCAAACTAAACCATCGCAACAAAAAGAAAACGGACGAAAAGTTGGATAAACACGCAATGCACCTAGTAAGATTATATTTAATGTGCTTGGATATATTGGAAAAAGAGGAAATTATAACGTTTCGTCAACACGATTTGCCCCTGCTAAAAAGCATTCGCAACGGAGAATTTCACAATCAAAACGGCACGTACAATTCCGCATTTTACGATATTTTGCATAATTTGGAAAATCGGCTTGAATACGCCAAAAATAATACAAATTTGCCCGATAAACCTAATTCTCGGTTGGTTGAAAATTTTGTTATGGAGGTAAATCAGCAAAAATTGGCGGAATAATTGTATACTCAAACAACTTCAAAACCGCGGGAGGCGCTGCCCCCCGCACCCCCCGCAAGGAGCTTCGCCCCTTGACCCGTTAATATTTTCCCATACAAACAAAAATAAACATAGAGCAACCGCAATGGTTGCTCTTTATGTAACGCAAAAAAATTAAAACACAATCTTCCTTTAACTTTCGAGAGTAAGTTTAGCCAAATTTGCCATAAACTTTTTTTCGCCAACAACATCAAAAGCAACGGTAATTTCGTAATCTGCGCCCGCTGGATTTATTGCCTTTATTTCGCCAACTCCGTAACGTACTTGTCGAACGCGATCGCCTACATTAAAGTTTAGCGGCTTATTTTTGGGTGCAGGAATCTCTTTTAGGTAGGGATTAACTTGCTTTTCGGCAATTACTTTTCGTGGACTTATTGGCGGTTTGGTGGTCGTTTTTTTGCCCTGCATATAAACGTATTCGAAACTTTCTTGTGCTATTTCTTTTATAAAGCGGCTTGCGGTTGAATTTACCTCGCGCGGAAACTTGCTGTAGTGCATTCGGCTGACCGACCAGGTTAAATACAGCGCTTGCTCCGCACGGGTTATTCCCACGTAAAAAAGACGGCGCTCTTCTTCTAATGCGGTTGGATCGGCGCTGGTTGCACTCATATATGACGGAAACAAGCCCTCTTCGAAGCCGACAATAAAAACGTTGGGAAACTCCAAACCTTTGGCACTGTGCATTGTCATAAGCGAAACTGTATCGGCTTTTTCCTCGTAATTGTCAATATCTGCGACAAGACTAACTTCTGCCAAAAAGTTTGACAAAGTGCGATCGGCGGCATCTGGGATATTCGCCTCAAATTCGTAAGCCTTTGTTAGCAGTTCTTGAACATTTTCGACTCGGCTAACTGACTCTTGTGTGCCATCTTGCAGGCTTTTTAGATATTCTGTATCATCCAAAACTTTTTTAATTAGCTCGGTAACCGTGTTTTGTGCGGCAAATTGGGCAAAACCTTCAATTAAATTGGCAAATTTTTCCAAAGATGCGACTGTTCTTGGGCTTAACGAAGTTATTTGCTCGCATTCTTTTATTGCGTAATACATGGAAATGCCCGAACTATAGGCGTATTCCTGAATTTTTTTGATGGTTACATCGCCAATATTGCGGCGCGGCACGTTTATTATGCGGCTTAACGCTATGTTGTCGTTTTTGTTGTCGATGGCTTTTAAGTACGCCAAAACGTCCTTAATTTCTGCACGTTCGTAAAAGCGAAATCCGCCAAAAATCCTGTACGGAACGGACGACATTATAAAGCGTTCTTCTATTGCACGAGATTGCGAATTGTTGCGGTAAAGAACAGCGAAATCGTTATATTTAAGCGTTTTTTCCTCCAACTGCATTTCCGATTTTATGGTTGTAACCACAAAAGATGCCTCATCTTTTTCGTTTTCGGCTTTGTACACCTTTATTTTTTCGCCTGTTTGGTTTTCCGTCCACAAAGATTTTTCGCTGCGGTTGGCGTTATTGGAAATTACACTGTTTGCGGCTTCTAAAATAATTTTTGTGGAACGATAATTTTGTTCTAGTTTAACAATTTTTGCATTAGGAAAATCCTTGTTAAAGTTGAGAATATTTTGAATATTAGCACCGCGCCAACCGTAAATACTTTGATCGTCGTCGCCAACAACACAGATATTTTGGTGCTTTTGAGCAAGCAAAGAAACTAACGTATATTGAGCATTATTTGTATCTTGATATTCGTCAACCATAATATATTGAAAACGATTTTGATAATAATCAAGCACTTCAGAAGAAGACTTAAAAAGTTCGACAGTATTGCCAATAATATCGTCAAAATCGAGAGCGTTGTTTAGTTTAAGACGTTGTTGATACAAATCGTAAACTTCGGCAATATTTGCCATTCTAAAATTGCCAGCGGATTCTTTGTGGAAAGCGGCGGGACTTTTCAGTTCATTTTTTTGGTTGCTAATAATACTGGCGATTCCTTTTGCGGAATATTGTTTTGGGTCGAGGTTAAGTTCTTCGATAACATCCTTCAAAACCCGTTCCGAATCGGCTGTATCGAAGATAGAAAAATTTGAATCGTAGCCAATTTTAGCAATGTTTACTCTCAAAATACGCACGCAAGCGGAATGAAAGGTAGAAATCCAGCAATGTTCACTATTAGCAGAAATTTCTGCAGCACGTTCTTTCATTACTTTTGCCGCCTTATTAGTGAAAGTTATTGCTAAAATATTATAAGGATTTACGCCTTTTTCAATCAAATAAGCAATCCGATGCGTTAAAACGCGTGTCTTTCCAGAGCCAGCCCCAGCAAAAATAAGCAGTGGACCGTCAATGTGCTGTGCTGCCACTTGTTGCATGGAATTAAGGTTATTTTTCATTATAATACACACTTCCGTTTCATTTATTTATAATCATTATACCATTAAAAAAAATAATCTGCTACAAAATTTTTTTGTTGTTTTTGTTGCAATAAATTACAAAAAATGTTATTATATAGCCAGTAGTTTAATAAATCTTTTGAAAAGGAGAATTTTTATGAAAAAGATTAAAAAAGTTTTTTTTAAGAAAGTGGTATCTCGTACCGCTTTAGCGTTGGCTTTTATGTTGACATTAGCTAACTTTACGCCTGTTTTTGCACACGGCTTTATTGTCAACGACAGAGCCCATTTAGGCTCGGCACAAGGCGG
This sequence comes from Bacillota bacterium, assembly GCA_009778185.1. Lineage (GTDB taxonomy): Bacteria > Bacillota > Clostridia > Lachnospirales > WQUN01 > WRKG01. The sequence goes on along the minus strand of WRKG01000181.1, from coordinate 2,640 downwards.
AGCATTAAACAGCAACATTGGTCCCGCCGCATTTGAACCACAAAGCGTAGGCGAAGGTCCACGAAACGCTTTACAAAACGGATTAGAAGTACATCAAGTAATTACAGCATTTGGACCAAACAATCTAAACGGTTTTGCCGCAATGGCAGAGCAGTCTTCGGACAGATGGCACAGAGTGCCTGTAACAGTGGGCGCACACGATATGGTTTGGCACTTTACAATGCCGCACCGCACTTTTGGCTTTAGATACTACATTACTTATCAAGGCTGGGATCAAAATGCACCATTAACATTAGATTCTTTCGAATATCTCGGCTCGTTTGATGTCTTTGAAGGAGAAGGCTGGCTTGCTCCGTTGCCAGTTCAAGGCACGACACATACAATACAAATTCCCGATAACCGCACTGGCTATCACATTATTTTGGGCGTTTGGGATGTCGCTGACGTTGCAACTTCCTGGTTCAAGGTTAAAGATGTCGAAGTTAGCGGCGGCACTGGAGTAGTTGTTCCAGTTCCTACAACTCCACCTACTACACAACCGCCAACAACAACGCAACCTCCAACAACGCAACCTCCTGTGCAACCACCACAACCAACACAACCTCCTGTACAACCACCACAGCCAACGCAATCTCCTGTGCAACCACCACAACCTACGCAACCACCTGTACAACCACCACAGCCTACTCCACAACCACCACAACCTACTCCACAGCCACCGCAGCCTACTCCACAACCACCACAGCCAACTCCAGAGCCACCACAACCGCCAACAACTGGCGCAAGACCTTTCTCGGGAGTAGCGGGAACGCCTTATAATGCGGGAGATTTAGTTTCGCATAATGGTGCAACTTACAGAGTTTTGCAATCGTTTACACACAATGGCGATCCAAACTGGGCTCCAGGAGTAGCACATTCGCTCTTCCAATTAGTACCTTAAATAAATTTTTATAAAGCAATAACAAAAAAAGGAGTGCCGAAAATGGTACTCCTTTTTTTGTTAAATTGCAAGTAGTCAAAAATTGTGTTAGAATAATAAATGCAAAAATTAAACCCTATGAAGTTGAGGTAAAAATATGTTAAATTTAGTGGCAACTGCCGCTTTTGGATTAGAAGCTGTAGTTAAACGAGAATGCTCTAATTTGGGATTTTCGGATATATCGGTTTTGGATGGTCAAATAAATTTTGTCGGCACAGTTGACGACATTGTTAAAGCTAATCTTTGGTTGCGTTGTGCCGACCGTGTTTTAGTGCGGGTTTCGCAATTTACAGCCGTAAATTTTGAAGAACTTTTTGAACAAGTAAAGGCATTGCCATGGTTGGATTGGATTCCACAAAACGGCAAATTTACCGTGCGAGCAAAATCGGTGAAATCACAGTTGGGCAGTTTGTCCGATATTCAAAGCATTTCCAAAAAGGCGATTGTGGAAAAGTTAAAGGAACATTACAATACAGAAATTTTTTCTGAAACTGGCGCGGAATATACCGTGCAAATTGCTATTCTCAAAAATAAAGTAACGGTAACAATCGATACAACTGGCTTGCAACGCGGCTTGCACAAACGCGGCTATCGTGCAAAGGCAACCGATGCTCCGTTAAAGGAAACTATGGCGGCGGCGCTTATCTCGTTGTCGTATTGGAAACCTGGCAGAGTTTTACTTGACGGAATGTGCGGATCGGGGACGATTCCCATTGAGGCGGCTTTGATTGCCAAAAATATTGCTCCAGGATTAAACCGCAGTTTTGCTTGCGAACAATGGGAGCAGATTCCCAAAAAAATATGGAGCGATGCCCGTAGAAATGCCTACTCGGCGATAAATACTTTTGCCGAACCGCTGATTTTCGGCTCGGATATTTCGCAAACCGCAATCGATTTAGCACAAAATAACGCAATCGAAGCTGGCGTTGACGATTGCATAAATTTTGAACAAAAACCGCTTGACAAAATAATTTTACCCGATAATTACGGCGTTGCAATTTCTAATCCTCCGTACGGCGAACGTTTGGGCAAAATTGACGAAATTAACCAACTTTACAAAGATATGGGCAAAGTTTTCAAAAATCCAACTTGGTCGGTTTACGTACTGACTTCGGACGAATTTTTTGAACACTCGTACGGCAAAAAAGCAAATGCTAAACGCAAGCTGTTTAATGGTAATATAAAAACCGATTATTATCAGTATTATGGGGAACGTCCACCGAAAGGTTAGGTTTTTGTTTAGTTAAATTAAAAATATTCAAGGGCTTTTATATTTGCGAATCAGCAACCGAAAAATTGAATTTGTTCAAAACGTAGGGGCGGATTTGCCTGTTGGACTGTAGGGGCGGATATTATCCGCCCGCAAGGCTAGCAAACGAATATTATTGCAGATAGGCGAATGACGGACAAACGAACAGTAAGACAAATGAACAGATAAACAAAAAGCAAAGGCAGGAAAAACGGGCGGATAATACCTACCCGTCGGCAGGCGGGTCCGCCCCTACGTCGATACAAAAAATTTTTCTCAAACTATTGACAAATGCAAAATTACATGATAATCTTAATATATAAAAATTTTTTTCGAAAGGATTGACGAATTTGTTTATTTATGATAAAATTGCAAGCAAGCAAGCAAGCAAGCAAGCAAGCAAGCAAGCAAG
>WRKG01000180.1 GCA_009778185.1 Bacillota bacterium | reverse complement strand
CCGCCTATCGGCGGACAGGCTGCCCCCCGCCTGCCGGCGGGCAGGCAAACCCCGCTGGGTACGCGTACCCAGACCCGCTAATTTGGTAATGTTTTAATTTTAACATTACACAATACAAAATCTTGGCAAAATACAAGCCCTACCGTAAAAATTTAGCGGGTCAAGGGACGCGTTCCTTGCGGGTTCGGGCAGCGCCCGAGGTCCTAATGTTTTAATTTTTAGAAAAGAGTGATTTTATGATTGGAAACAAAGGAGTTGCAAAAACTGTTGTTGGAGTTGAAAATACGGCAAAAGCCGTTGGTAGCGGCAGTTTGGAAGTTTTTAGTACGCCTATGATGATTGCACTTATGGAGCAAGCCGCTTGTGTGGCTTTGGCGGACGTTTTGGAGGTTGGTCAGTCGTCGGTGGGTACGCAAATTGCGGTGGAGCATACGGCGGCAAGTGCCGTGGGGGCAAATATTGTGGCAACCGCAACAATTACAGCGGTCGACGGCAAAAAAATTTCGTTTGAAGTTGTTGCTAATGACGATAAAAATCAAATTGGCAAAGGAACGCATACTCGTTTTATAATTGATATAGAGCGTTTTATGGCAAAAGTAGGTAACTAGCCGTGCTTTTAATGTGTAATAACTTGCAAAAATCTTTCGGTACGGAAGAAATTTTGCAAAGTGTTTCGTTTGTAATCGAAGATAAGGAAAAATGCGCAATGGTTGGCGTAAATGGAGCAGGTAAAACCTCCGTTTTTCGCTTGCTTACTGGCGAATGGTCGCTCGATGCTGGCGAAATTACAAAAGCTACCACCACGCAAATTGGCTATCTGCCACAAATGGCAAGTTTGGAAAGTCAACTGACTTTGTACGAAGAACTCGATACCGTTTTCGAACCGCTCCGCAAAATGGAACAAGAATTGCGTAACCTCGAAGCCGCAATGGCTGACCAAACTGGCGAAATTTTGGAATCCACTATGGGCAAATATAGCCGCTTAATGGCAGATTTTGAAGACAAACAAGGCTACGAAGCCGCAAGCCGTTTGCGCGGCGTTCTAAAAGGTTTGGGATTCTCCGAAATGCAATGGCAACAGCCCGTTACTTCGCTGTCTGGCGGACAACAAACTCGTGCCGCCCTCGGAAAACTGCTGCTGACTGCTCCAAATATCCTGCTGCTAGACGAACCCACCAACCATCTCGATATTGAAAGCATTGCTTGGCTTGAAGACTATTTGCGGGAATATCAAGGCGGAATTTTGCTGATTTCTCACGATCGCTACTTTTTGGATAGAGTAACCACCAAAACCATCGAGATAGAACACAAAAAATCGGCGGTTTATAACGGAAATTACAGCTTTTACGCAAAATATAAAGCTATAAACCGTGAAACCGCTCTCAAACACTACTTAAACCAGCAAAAGGACATAAAACGCCAGGAAGACATTATCCAGGAATATCGTTCGCGCGGCAGCGAGAAGAACATGAAACGTGCCAAAAACCGCGAAAAGTTGCTAGATAAAATGGAAAAGGTCGAAAAACCTGTATCGTTGCCAAATCAAATTAGGCTAATCTTAACGCCGAAAATAGAAACTGGCTACAATGTTTTAGATGTCCAAAATTTGGCGATGGCTTTTGGCGGACGTACAATTTTCGAAAATGCCGCGTTTTCCATAAAAAAAGGGGAAAAAGTGGCACTGATTGGTCCAAACGGAATCGGCAAAACTACGCTGTTCAAAATTTTGGTAAAACAGCACAAACAAAAAGTAGGCACAATTCAGGAGGGCGTAAATTTGCGGATTGGCTACTACGATCAGGCAAGCCAAAATATGACCGAAACTAAAACGCTTTTCGCCGAAATGGCGGATACTTATCCCACATTAACGCAAACGGAAATTAGAAACGTGCTAGCCGCTTTTTTGTTCACGGGCGACGACGTTTTTAAGCTGATTTCCCAGTTAAGCGGCGGCGAACGCGGCAGAGTTGCGTTGGCAAAAATAATGTTGGGCGGTGCAAATTTTTTGATATTGGACGAACCCACCAACCATCTCGACCTATTTTCAAAGGAAATTTTGGAAGAGGCAATAAACGATTTTCCTGGAACGGTTTTGTACATTTCGCATGACCGCTATTTTATCAACTGTACAGCAACCAAAGTGCTGGAAATGTCCCAAACGGGCATAACGGAATATTTGGGCAATTACGATTATTATTTGGACAAAAAAAAGCAAATTGCCGAACAGCCAAACCTAGCAATATCTGCCAAAACGGACAACGATTGGCAACAAAAAAAACGCGCCGAATCCGCCACGCGAAAAGAGGAATCTCGCAAAAAACGCCTAGAACAGGCAATTAAAGAAGTTGAGCAAAAAATAGCCGATTGCGAAACCCAACTGTTGCAAGAAGAAATTGCAACAAATGCAGCCACTGCCGAAAAAATCTTCAACGAAAAAACGCTACTGGAAGAGCAGTTGCTAGAATTATACGAACAACATTTGTAACCCCAAAAGGAGGAATTTTAATGAGTGCAGGGCTTTCAAGTGCATTTAATGTGGAAGATATGGCGAAAATTCGCAATTATTACAGCAATCGCTATTTGGACGAAAACGGCAACGTCGATTGGGACAAAATGAACGCCGAAACCGCCGAAACTGTAACAGCAATTCGTGCCGAAATCGAAAAAATTCGCAACGAAAAATCTCAAAATAAAACAACAAACTAAACTTTTAACAAGCAAACCAAAACAGCCTAACCAAAATAGCGGGTCAAGGGGCGCGCTCCTTGCGGGTGTGGGCAGCCTGCCCGCCGGCAGGCGGGCGCCCACGGTTTTATGTTTTGCTTTGCAAGCAGGTGTTTATGAACGATAAAGATAAAATAACTATAGATACGGTTTCGCGGTATGCAGGCGTTTCGAAGGCTACTGTATCGCGCTACTTGAATAAGAAATATGAGCATATGTCCGAACAAACTCGGCTGCATATACGAGATGTCATTGACGAATTGGGCTATCGTCCAAATATTATTGCCCGTAACCTTAAAACCAAAACTACCAAACTTATTGGCGTTATCGTCTCGGACGTTACAAACCCAGTAACTGTGCATCTTATTAAAGGTGTAATGGATTACTGCACAAAATTAGGCTATCAAGTTATTACCGCCAGTAGCGACGAAAGTGTCGCAAAAGAGCAGGAATACATCTTGTCAATGGTAGATAGACAAGTTGACGGTTTGATTATAAACGTGGTTGACTACAATGAATACGAACTGCTTAACACCTTGAAAGAAAGCGGCGTAAACATGGTGCTTGCCGATCGCACAATCAACAAAATTTTGTTTGACACCGTAACAACAGATAACTATCTAGCAAGTAAAATAATGGTAGAAAAGCTGTATTCTATGGGATATGACGAAGTTGCGCTGTTTTCGTCCGATTTGCTGAAAAGTAACGTGCGGTTATCGCGCTACAAGGCATTTTTGGCGGCATCTAAGCTGAAAACGGCTAATCCTGAAGAGATAAGCTACATCTTCCCAAAAGAACGAGAAGACGATTACAAAACGGCGTTGCAAAATTTTATTGAGAATAATCCAAATAAACGGTTGGCAATTTTTGCGTCAACGCCAATGGCTCTGCTAAATTTAGTAAATGCGGCATACGAGCTTAATTTGCATATCCCAGAAGATTTGGGCGTTTGCGGTTACGATAATTTAACCTGGACAAAGCTAATTGGCGGCGGTATCACCGTTGTCGAGCAGCCATTTTTTGACGTTGGCAAGGAAAGTGCAAGCCTGTTGCTAAAACGCATAAACGGCGAACTCACGGGCCCGCCAAAATATATCGAACTAGAATCAAAAATAATCTTGCGAAATTCTACAAGAAATCCGCAAATTGCCAAATTTCCCAAATAAAAAATGGAGGTTTTTTTATGGTAGGACAATTATTTCCAAGAACGACTGTAGCAGGGGTTTCGTTGCCCCGAATGCTAATCGGCACAAACTGGATGCTCGGCTGGGGACACAGAACGCCCTCCGCCGATGCAATGATTAACCACAAAAATCGCAACAAGGAAGCAATAGCGGACATTATCTGTGCATTTTTAGCATACGGAATAGACGCAATTATGGCTCCTGCCTCGGGTAATCCAGTTGTTGCGGACGGTTGCAAATTAGCCGAAGATAGAACAGGCAAAAAAGTAATAATTATCGATACGCCGATTGTCAATGTTGACGATACCGCCGCCGCTCGCAAAGAGGCAGAGGCAACTTTTAAGGCAAGCAAAGCTATTGGTGCAACTTTTTGCTTGCCACATCACAGCTCGGTAGAGCAGTTGGTCAATAAAAATTTATCGGCAATTCCACGGTTGCCCGATTATTTGTCCATGATTCGCGAAAATGGGCTTATTCCTGGGCTTTCGGCACATATGCCCGAGTTAATTTTGTACTCCGATGCAAATGAATATGACGTTGAAACGTATATACAAATTTACAACTGTTTGGGATACATGATGCAAGTTGAAATTGAGTACATTCACTCGGTAATTTGGAACGCCAAAAAGCCCGTAATGACAATAAAATCGATGGCGGCTGGCAGAGTAACGCCGTTTGTTGGGCTTTCGTTTTCGTTTGCAACACTTCGCCAACAAGATATGGTTACAGTCGGCTGTTTTACTCCAGAAGAAGTCGCCGAAGATGTAGAAATTGCGTTCGCTGTAATGGAACATCGTGCTCCCGATTTAGCTGGCAGGGCAAGCCCTAATAAAACGGGCGTTTTAGCGGATTAAAATTTTGCAAAATGTACCAATTTTGCGGTTGATATTACAATTTTATTTTTAGGAGGATAATTTTATGAAAAACAGTTACAAATTTTTTAGCAATAAACAATGTGAATATTTTCCATGTCATGCGGTTAAAAATGCAGATGATTTTAACTGTTTATTTTGCTATTGTCCACTTTATAATTGCGATTGTGGCGGCAATTTTACCATTGCTGGCGAATTAAAAGATTGCTCAAATTGCGTGCTGCCGCATATTCCCAAAAATTACGATATTGTTTTGGATTTACTTCATAAGCAAATTTTTGAAAAATAAATGAATGGGTTTACATTGGGCGGATATTATCCGCCCGTTTTTTTCAAATCTGCAACATTTCAATAATTCACAACCCATTAACCAATTCACAAAAAATATTTCCTCTTTGCTCAAAATTATCAAACATATCCCAACTAGCACAGGCAGGAGAAAGCAAAACAGAATCGCCCGATTTTGCCTTTTGGCAAGCTAAAATTACCGCCTCGTTTAAGGTTGCCACTTTGCTATATTTTGTATAATTGTTGGCTTGGCAAGTTTCAACTAATTGTTGACTGGTTGCTCCCAGTATTATAAAATGTTTTATTTTGTCGCCGAAATGCTGAATCCATTGGTTAAAATCGGCTTTTTTGTCGTAGCCGCCGCCAATTAAAATTGTTGAGCGGTTCATGGCTTCGATTCCCTTTATTGCGGCATCCGTGTTGGTTGCCTTGGAATCATTGTAAAAATCAACGCCGTTTACCGTGCGGACAAACTCAATTCGATGAGGTACTCCCTTAAAATTGTACAAAGTTTCGGAAATAATATCTTGTGGCACATTTGCACAAAGTGCCAAAGTCGCCGCAACTACAGCATTTTCGGGCAAAATTTTAGTTTTTGTTACATCGGCAATAACCGCATCCAATTTTAATGCGGGAATTTTCGCAATTATATTTGTGCCGTCCAAAAAAACGCCTGTTTTTAACGGTTGTTTTGTGCTGAAAAATATTTTGCTACAAGCCGTTTCGGTTTGGGAAAATAAATCGAATGGTAAAACCGTAAAATCAATCGGTGTTTGATTTTCGAAAATACGTTCTTTTGTGCGACGATAAATTTCCATTGTTTTGTGCCTGTCCATGTGATCGGGCGTTATATTGAGAATTGTGCTAATTTTAGGCGCAAATTTGTGAATGGTTTCCAACTGGAAACTGCTTACCTCTAAAATTACCCAATTATCGGCAAAAATTGTGTCAACCTGCTCGACAAATGGAATGCCAATGTTTCCTGCAATAATTGCCTTTTGCGTGTACTTTTGCAAAATTTCTGCAACCAAAGTTGTAACGGTTGTTTTGCCGTTTGTGCCTGTTATTGCAATAATCGGCGCGGCACAAAAATGATAGGCAAGTTCCAATTCGCCCCAAACAGGAATATTTAACACTCGTGCTTTTTCCAAAAAAGGCAAATCAAAAGGCACTCCTGGGCTTATCACCACAAGGTCAAAATTTTGAATTATGTCATCGGGATTTTTTCCCAAATACAAAGTTACGTTGGGAATATTTATGTCGGTGCGTAAATCTTGTGCGGTTACTTTGGCATTTTTGGCGGACAAAAACATTGCGGCGGCTATTCCGCTTTTTGCCAACCCACAAACTAAAACTTTTTTTCCGTTAAAATTATTAAAATTTATCATTTTTTACCTTTCTTGACAACCTAAATTTACAACAGCGGAGAAAGCAACCGCGAAATGGATTCTTTTATTTTGGTGCTTTTTGACCGTTGCCGATATTTTGCCAAAGTTAGTTGACGAGAATGTTGAATATCGTTGATAAAAGCGGTTTCTAGCTCGGTTGTTATGGTTTCGTCATAGATAAAGGCGTTACTTTCAAAGTTGAGGTTAAAGCTGCGAACGTCCATATTTGCCGTGCCGACCGAACATATTTTAGAATCAATCATAATAACTTTGTTGTGCAAAAATCCATGTTGATATTCGTAACATTTTACGCCAGATTCTAGCAAGCCGCCCAAATAGAACATTGCCGCCCAATAAACAAATGGATGATCGGGGTTTGCGGGAATCATAATGCGAACGTCCAAGCCCGAAAGTGCCGCCATTTTTAGGATAACAAACATACTATCGTCAGGAACAAAATACGGCGTTTGAATAAAAATAGAAGTATTCGCCTCGGTTATCATTTTGTTGTAGCCGTACAAAATACTGGGATAACGAGTATCGGGCCCGCTACAAACAACTTGCATTCGCACTCCCGAGCCCGATAAATAGCCAGGGCGCGGAAAATAATGGGATTTAAGCCGCAATTTTTGTTTTGGTACGCAAAAATTCCAATCCATCATAAAACGCAATGTAAGATGGTGGACACCGCTACCAGTCAAGCGTAAATGTGTATCGCGCCAGTAGCCAAACCGTTTTGATAGCCCCAAATATTCGTCGCCTATGTTCATTCCGCCGATGTGTCCTATGTTGCCGTCCATTACGGCTATTTTGCGGTGGTTGCGAAAATTTATGCGGATAAAATACGGCGGCAGGAAGATGCCCAAATAGCCGCCAGCCTTAATTAGCGGAGCATACAGCGAACTTTTGTTAAAAATATTGCCCATTCCGTCCACCAACAAACGAACTTCCAAGCCTTGAGCGGCTTTTTCTGCCAAAGCGGCAACCAATCGTTTACCAGTGGAATCGTCTCGGAAAATATAATATTGTATGTAAATAAATTTTTTTGCTTTAGAAATATCTTTCAAAAGGGCTTCGAACGCTGAAGTGCCGTCATGGTACAACGAAATTATATTATCCGAGGAAAACGCACCTTTGCCAGCGTGAAAATTTAGATAAACAAGGTCGTCCATATGTTCTGTGCCTTGCATTTGCATAACGTTCTTTTTGGAAACGTACTTCGCTTGTTGCTTGCGAAATGCGTCCGTTTCTTTGGTCAAATATGCCGCTAACATTTTTTCGTCATTTTTGCTTTTTTCCGAAAATGAGCGGTGTTTGCGCCCGTCGCGTCCCAAAACCAAATAAATTAAAAAACCCAAAAAAGGGACAATAGCAATCACCATAAGCCACGCCCAAGTTACCGCAGGATTACGCCGTTCGTAAAAAACAACGATAAATCCAAAGGCTGTGTTCAGCAAATACATAATAATTACAAGTATCGGCACAATTTAATCCCCTTTTTACATATTCTGCCGTTTAATTATATCACAAAAATATTTACCATGCAAAACATTTTTGTGATATAATAATCCGAGATTTTATTTTTAGCCAGAAAAGAGGTTTTTTATGGATAGCGTTATTAAAGGTGTACACGGTGCATTGCCAGAGGATAGATATGTAAAGCCCGAAAATCCAGTTACTTTGCGGCAACTGGAATGGTTTCAAGACCAAAAATTGGCTTTGATGATGCACTGGGGAATTTACTCGCAATTAGGAATGGTGGAAAGTTGGGCGTTAAGCGACGGCGATGCCGATTGGAGTCGCACAGGAGTTGACTGGGAAACGGATGCACAATCGTTTAAGGACGGATATGTCAACCTTAACAAATCGTTTAATCCGATTAGATTTCAGCCAGAAAAATGGGCAAAAAGTGCTAAATTGGGCGGTTTTAAGTATCTAATTTTTACGACAAAACATCACGACGGCTTTTGTATGTGGGATTCCAAATTTACGGATTACAAAACCACGCATTACAGTTGCCCATTTTCTGTAAATCCGCGAGCGGACATTGTCGCCCATGTTTTTGAATCGTTTCGCAAAAATGGATTAGGAATCGCCGCTTATTTTTCCAAAGCCGATTGGAACACGCCCTATTATTGGGCGAAAAATCAAGCAAAGGGAAATTTTATGTCGCGCGGGCCTTCGTATTCTCCCGAGGAAAATCCCGAATTGTGGCAAAAATTTGTGGATTTTACCCACAACCAAATTATGGAATTGGTTACAAATTACGGAAAAATCAATATTTTGTGGTTTGATGCTGGCTGGGTTAGCAAACGCAGTGGACAAGACATTAAAATTGAAATGTTGCTAGAAAAAGCCCGAAAAATACAGCCGTGGCTTTTGTCCGCAGATAGAATGGTCGGCGGAATCGGCGAAAATTACATAACGCCAGAGCATTCCGTTCCAAGTCAACCTATTTTTGTCCCGTGGGAAAGCTGCATTCCAATGGGAAATGGCTTTGCTTACAGTTATGACGACAATTTTAAGTCTGTCAAGCGACTTTTGCATTTGCTAATAGATATTGTCGCAAAAGGTGGAAATTTAGCCTTAAATGTAGCACCGCAACCAGATGGCAGATTACCATGGCCAGCCCTGCAACGCATGGAGCAAATGGGAAAATGGTTATCCGTTTACGGAAAAGCAATTTACGGTACGCGCGTTTGCGAGCCGTACGTAGTTGACAACTTTGCGTTTACGCAAAAATCCCAAGAAAACAAGGTTTACGCAATTTACACCAACGAGCCAACCATTGGACAAGAGTTAATTTTGCCCTATTCTGCAAAAAAAGTTACAAAAATAACAAATTTGAGCAATAACCAAAATGTCAACTTTATACAAATTGACAAATCCATAAAAATAACGGTGGACAGTTTAGCAGAAAAATTTGATACCGAACATATAGCCGAAGTTTTTGAAATGGTGGTTGAATAATTTTATACTCAACCAACTTCAAAACCTTGGGGCCCTGCCCCAAACCCCGCAAGGACGCGCGCGCCCTCCCGCCTGCCGGCGGGCAGGTGACCCGCATTTTTTGTTAATTTTGAATTACTACAAAAAAACAAATTGCAAAAATCCACTTGTTTTATATAACAAGTGGATTTTGAAAAAATTTTCAAAATAAAAAAATTTTTCTTGACATTTTCGAAATACTTGTTATAATTAGATTGTGAAGTTAGGTTTGGTCTTTTTATGTTTGGTTTTCCTTTCGAAAAATCCTACAAGTTTTGGCTTGTGGGATTTTTTGTTGTGATTGTTGGGATTGTTGTGATATTGCAAGTTAGTAAAAAATAGCCTGTTGTAGAAAACGGGCGGATAATATCCGCCCCTACGGTTGGCGGTTTGTA
>WRKG01000179.1 GCA_009778185.1 Bacillota bacterium | reverse complement strand
AAATGACAACGGAAGAAATTGAAGAGAAGTATGACGGAAAATGGGTGTTTATAGTCCAAGCGGAGGGCGAACTCATCACAGGTTGGGAAGAAAACCAGATGCCTGTTGTTGTGGCGGACAAAAAATGGGAAGGTAGCGAAACAGGAATATATGATACTTATATGCACGATACAAATTTAGTTGCTGTACAGGCGTTATCTCTGTTGCCCCGAGACCCAAACACTTTTTATGGATTTTGGGAGGTGCCTGTTGATGACCACAATTAGTTACCAAAATAAAACTTCGCTGAAAATTAAGGATAATCAAGCGTTTATAGAATTATATTCGATTGACAACAGCAACACTCCAGTAAAAAAATTGCTTTTCTTGCTAGATACAGGGGCTTTTATGACAACTATGCAAAAAGAAGATGCGGTAAAAAATGGCTACAAAATACACACGCCGAAAGCCTTTATAATCGGCGGATTCGGCGGCGGTTCGGTTTTGTGCGATTTGCGAGTGATCCCGATGTTGTTATTTTGCAACTACAAAATAAAAGATGCCATAATTGCCACGCCAAACGCCGATAATATCCCAATAAATGAAGTTGTCGGCATGAATATTTTGGAGAATTTTCAAATTGGGGTTGATTTTGCTTTGCGTGAATTATATGCAAATAGTCGTGGGAAGTTTGTTAGCCAAAAGCCTAAATATCAGAGTGGAGAAGTTAGTTTAATGGATTGGGCGGAGTTTTCGCGAGAATGAAAATGCGGACGGATAATACCTGCCTGTCCCTGCCCGTCTGGTAGGCGGGTCCGCCCTTATTTTTTGTTAAGTTGATTTACTATAAACCTATTCCGCATAAAACCCACATTTACGCTCGTCTACCACCTTTGTCTCCGTTATATCAAAGCTACCTGCAAGCCGTATATCATTCGATGCCGCACTGATAAACACATTCATCTTGCTAGCCTCGACAACCCAACTCATGCCATTATCTATAAACGCAAACTGATTAGCACGAACATGAAAACCCACGCTAACTTTCTCACCAGCTTTCACAAAAACTCGTTCGCAACTAGTAAACTCCTTTGCTGGACGTAACATTGATGCACGTTTATCAGAAATGTACAACTGCGGCGCTTCCTCGCCGTCTTGGTTGCCTGTGTTGGTTATGTCGAAAGATATTTCCGCTGTGCCGCCCGCTCCGATTGCGGAAGTGATTGTTATGCATTGTTAACGCAATCCCATTCTATCCCCGCTAATAGAAAATCGCTCTCTACTTATGCTAAAACAATTTGAATGCAAGTTTCCAAACCTTAAGTTGTCAGTGTTCAAGAGGGTATATCTTGTCATAATTGCAGTTTCTTCTATGGTAAAATTGCTAACTAGAACTCTCTCCCTAGCCAATTTAACTGCAATTTGTGCATTCGTTTTGTCAATAAATCGGTACATTGGTATAAAACTATATATGTTTCCTATCATTAAAGTAGTAATCACAAAAAAAGTAGTAATCACAAAATATCCCACCATAAGACCATATTCGACAAAAGTAGGGTCTGTTCCTACTAGTAAAATAACAAAAATATGCTATAATAATATATATGAAAATAAACAAAGAACATTACGACAAAATAAAGCACGTTTTGCCAGTACAATGCGGAAATGTAAGTATAGATAATGTAACATTTATAAATACGTTGCTAGATATTTGCCCTGCCCGTCCTTTTCTGCCGACAGGCAGGCGGCAGACGAAAATACCCCGGTATGTTTTATATTAAGCAGTGGGAATGCCCACGATGCTCCCGAGGGTAGAATACCAATGGAAACGCTAGGTAAACAACATACGTTAAAGCCACTTGTTATGAACAGAACCTATGAAGACGATTTGACACAATATACTGCACGAACATTAAAATTTATTCCGATTGTTCCACCAAAAAAAGCCGTATAAAACCTTGGGAATATGATAAAAATTTATATAAGCATCCTGCCCGTCCGTCCCGCCTGTCGGCGGACGGAAACACAATAGAACGATTATTTCGTAAACTTAAGGCGTTTAGGCGGATATTTACACGCTTTGAAAAATTAGATAGTATGTTTATTGCTTTCGTACAGCTTGCTTTTGTTTATATGTTTATTTGTTAGCGGGAACACTGCCTAATGTCGTCATATTAAAATATTAATAACAATTATCCGTGGCACAGGACAAGCAAGCCACAAGCGAAAAATATAGTTCAAGCGGCGGTGGAAGTATTGGCAGTGCGGCAAGCCGACAGGCAGCCGATGCAAGACTTCCCTTGGCACAACGCAAATACAATGCCATCGGCGCTTGCCAAGCTGCACCGTAAGTTGGATAGGGCGGTTGCACGGGCTTATGGCGACCTACTTGCTCGGTGGGCGGGCGGCGTGGTTAGCAAGGGAGATAGGATTGCAGTGGTTGACTTGCATTTGGGGCTTTTGAAAAACTTATAATATTGCCGTTATTGTGTTATAATCAAATAAATACAAACCGAACTGGGGAAATATAATGAGAATAAAATCAATACTATTAAAAAATTTCAAACGTTTTACCAACCTTTCGGTTGATGATATTCCGCAAACTGCAAAATTGGTCGTTTTGGTTGGACCAAACGGCTCTGGCAAAACGTCATTTTTTGAAACGTTTAACCATTTTTATAAATATTTTGGTTTTAGGTATTACCCAGAAGGTCGGAATTATTTGTTAAAATCGAACAACGATATAACTGACGATGAATGGTCAAAGGAATTTCCAAATCTTGTTACCATTAATTTCCACAATGCAAATTACCCAAATGTTGTGGGGCAAAGTGAAATTAAAGGTCGCTTTTATTTTAGAAGTGCCTATCGTAACGAACCAGATTTTACTATAGAATCTATGAATCGGCAAGAAAATCCAACAATTCAAATACGCCTTAATACATTGATAGAAAATGATCAAACGGTCTCTTCAAATTATCAAAGGTTAATAAGCAAAACAATGGGCGATGTTTTTAACGATAAAAACATCTCAAAAACCGTTCAGGACCTAAGAGAGGAGTTGACTGGTAAGATAAAAAAGGCATTAGCAAATGTTTTTGAAGAATTAAACCTATCTTCGCTGGGCGATCCACTTACTAATGGGAGTTTTTATTTCAAAAAAGGTGCAATAAACAATTTTCATTACTGCAATTTATCTGCTGGCGAAAAATCGGCATTTGATTTGATACTTGACATAGCTATACAAGCAGAATATTACCCAGATGCGGTATACTGCATAGATGAACCAGAAGCCCATATGCACACCAACCTGCAAGGCAAAGTGCTGAACGAACTTTATTCGCTTATACCAAATGAATCTCAACTGTGGGTATCTACACATTCGATTGGTATGTTGCAACAAGTCAAAGAAATAGAAGAAACCAATCCTGGAACCGTTATTTTTCTCGACTTTGACGGCAAAAATTTTGACCACGATGAAATAATCCGTCCCTCTAAAATAAATAAAGCCATATTAAATAAATTTTACGAGCTTGCTTTTGATGATTTTGCCAAATTGATGTTACCCAAAAGATTGGTGTTTTGTGAAGGCGATCCAAACGGAAAATCACGAAAAGATTTTGATAAAACCATATTCACAACAATATTTGAAGATAGTTATCCTGATACATTTTTCTTGTCTGCTAAATCGTGCAGCGAGTTAGAAAATATAGAAAATTCACTGGGCGAAATTATGACGAAACTATTTGAAAACGCTGAAGTTATAAAAATTATTGACCGTGATGACCGTAGTTCCAATGAGATTTCTGAATTGAAATCAAAGGGAATCAAAGTTTTATCTCGAAGAAATATCGAGTCTTATTTACTTGACGATTAAATAATAAAAAAGTTATGTGAAAATTGTGGAAAATTGGAAAAACTGGATGAATGTCTAGCTGCAAAACGAATGGCGATGGAATCGAGTAAGCAACGAAATAATCCTCCAGATGATATAAAATCGGCACGTGGAGATATTTACAACTCGATTAAGAAAATTCTTGGGCTTACACAATGTGGGAATAATTCTGATGCATTTTTACGAGATACAATCGCACCGCTTATTAAAGCAGATACCAATGTTTACAAAGAACTTGAACGTGAAATTTTTGGAGATGATCCTCAATGAATGAACATAAATCAAAAAGCCGTAATTAATGAATACTTGCAAAAACTGTAAGCAATAGTAAAATCTAGCACAGAATTTTGGTATAATACAAGCAACGATCTTATTTACAATGATAATTTCTTACCTGCTGCTGGTAGCTGTAGGGCGGACAAAGCCACAGAGAAAGCGACCTAATAGACTATTTCGATGAACATATCAGCTAAAAGGCAATACAAAAATAGCCGAACGCAAGTAGCTCTGTGCCGTTTTTCGTGATAGCGATTTCATTAGTTTGTCCAAAAAATAAATGTGTTTGAAATTTTCAGGCTACTTGCACCTAATATTAATGTAACCTGCCAAGGGAGATGATATAAATGTGGTACGCATACGCAATACTTTGTGATAACGGAAGTATTTACAAGGGACATACTGACAACATTGAACGTCGTTATAAAGAACATTTAAATGGATTGGGAGCAAATCATACAAAAAGATACAAGCCAAAGCATCTGATTTACATTAAAGAATTTAGCACACAATCAGGAGCATTGATACACGAAAAATATTTGAAAACTGGAAGCGGGCGAGAAATGCTTAAAGTCGAATGTGGTCTGTATGCTGACTAGCAGGGAGTGATATAAATGATAATGCAACTAAACCATTGTCGCCATTTGTAGATTGCCATATCCACGTACAAAATTATCTTATGTATCTTGACGTAATTGTAGGCGTACGGAAACACGCAGGTTATTTTTTTGTTTACAAAAAAATGCTAGAATGGTGGACAGCAAGCTCGGCAACAAAAAAGAATGTACCTCCAGCGATTCCGCCACTTATGAGATTATTATGAAAGAAAAGGAACGCTACTTGACTGCCGTGAACCTATTCGATTTATTTTGCACTTGACAAATTGAGGAAAATTAGCAAAATAAAAATGTGCAGAAATTTCACAAAAAAGCGAAAGGAGGGCAAAAATGAACATACTATTCTGGAATACCAACCGAAAAAATCCCGAAAACATAGTCGCTTGCCTTTGCGAGTTACTTTCGGAAAACTCTGTTGATTTGTTGGTTTTGGCGGAATATCCCAACGAAACGTAAAAGCTGTGCATAAAAATATAGTAAATCAACTTAGCAAAAAATGCGGGCGGATAATATCCGCCCCTACAAATTGCCAACCGTAGGGGCAGATATTATCCGCCCGTTTTTCTACAACAGCTTATTATTAAGTTGTTCAAGTATAAGCAAATCTTCGTCAACCGAAAACGATTGCATTACTATAGTTGATAGCGGAAATCTAATTATCGAGGAAGACGACCATTTAGCATTTTGGGGAAAAGAGCCATCCGCAAAAAAATATATATCCGTCAATTTATGGGTTCGCACGAGTTTATAAATGCCAAAAGTTTTAGTAAAGCCCAGCAAAAGTTGGATAGAGCAGTGGCGAGGGCGTATGGCGGGAATTTTGCCAGTGAAGAGGAAATGCTTGAGGAGTTGGTTTGGTTGTATTTGGAAATGACACAAAAATAAAAGGAGGATAATACAATGACTGAAAAACAGCCAAAAGTTTTTATTTCATATGCTTGGACAAGCGAGGAACACAAAGACAAAGTGAGGGAATTTTCCGAACGCCTAATGCACAATGGCGTTGATGTTATTTTGAATCAATGGGATTTACTTCCAGGGCAAGACCAGTATCATTTTATGGAAAAATCCGTAAACGATTCCACAGTAACAAAGGTTTTAATAATCTGCAACAAAGAGTACAAAAAGAAAGCCAACAATCGAGAAGGCGGAGTTGGAACTGAAACAATGATTATCTCCCCTGAAATTTACGGCAATGTTGGTGAAGACAAATTCATTCCCATAATTTTCGAGCGTGAAGAAAATGAAAAAGGCGAAAAAAATGAAAACGGTATAATACCGCTACCAACATACATAAAATCACGTATTTACGTGGATTTGTCGCTTGAAGAGGATTACGAAAAAAATTACGTAACCTTGATACGCTATTTGCACGACAGACCAGAACACAGCAAGCCGCCTTTAGGCAAAATGCCCGAATATTTTAACGAAGAGAGCGTTGATTTGGGCAATTTACGAATTTTAATCAAGCAAATAAAAGCGTTTGACGGCAAAATTCAGCAAAAATACGTTCATTACAAAAAAAATTTTACAGGAAATTTTATTGAACTGTTGCTAAAACTAGTCCCTATCATTGACCAAGATTTGGACAGCAATTTTTTGCAACAGCTAGATTTGCTCCTACCATTGCGAAATGTATTTTTTGATTATGTTGAAACAATCATAACAGAGGGCTATGAAGTAGACGAAATTTTGGGCGATTTTTTTGAACAAGTTTACAATCAAGCGTATTTTTGCGAAAAGCAATCATGGGACGAAAATGATTTTGAATTTGAATTTTTCGCAATTTGGGAGATGTTCATAGGTATGACAGCTATAATGTTGTACTATGAAGAATATGAACAACTTAACAAGTTACTGAATAGGACGTATTTTCTGAATGGTACTCCTGTTATGCCGCAACAGCAAGCCAGCAAATTTGTAAGGTTTAGGAGACCTTTTAATTATATTGAGTATCTTAAATTAGGAATTGCGAACAAAGAAGGATTGCCTAATTTTGCAGGAGGTATTTTAATACAGAGACTGAAAAAGCCAATATTAACTAAAGAATCTATTGTCAATGCAGATATTGTGCTTTACCAACTTTCCGATTTCTTTAACTTTAAGTCAAGAGGTGGTTTCCCGTGGTTTCCAAATACATACGGTTATTGGGGAAATACGTTAAATTCTCCTCAGCAAGTTTGGGCTAGAATGAAATCACGCAGACATTGTGAAAAAATTTTTCCACTTTTGGGCGTTGACACAATAACGAAATTAAAGCAAACTTTAAGCAACCATACACCTTATAGATTAGAATATCCAGGAGATTCTTGGCATGCACCAGTCATTTTGGATAGCATTAATCTTGAAGATATTGCAACGTTGCCGTAAAATAAATATCGCCAAGCCGAAAGGAGCAAAAATGTTCACTTTAACACACAGCAAAAAAGCAATTCAAAGCCTAGCCGAACCCTTGCTAAAATCGCAACTTGTGGAGGTTTATAGGTTTATGCAATTTGTAAAAAATCATGATGCCGAACAGTTGGGGCAAGACTTGCAAGCATCTGGCGAACCTAGCACAGATTTTTGCTATAACGAGATTGATGACAAGTTTTGGTATGATGTATAAGCAAGGCGATATTATATTGATTCCGTTGCCGTTCAAAGATTTATCTTCCCAAAAACAGCGACCTGCTTTTGTTACATAAAAAAACCTTGACAATCTCAAAATTTTCAAGTATAATTTCAAATAAATCCTAATAATAACGGAGTTACCACTCATGCAAAAACTAACAATATCCCAGCTAGAGAACCACCTACTAGCCGCCGCCGACATTCTCCGCGGCAAAATGGACGCATCCGAGTTCAAGGAATACATTTTCGGTATGCTTTTCCTTAAACGGCTATCCGACAACTTCGACATAAAACGTGCCGAAATCCGCAAAAAAGAAGAATCCAGAGCCAGCACTGCCGAACAAATAGCCGTCGAACTGGAAGAACCTAATAATTATGGCTCTACTTTTTTTGTGCCGTGGGAGGCTCGCTGGACTTGCGAAACGCACAATCTCGGCACAGCCGCAAAACCCGAACCTTGGAAAGGCATTCTCCACTTGAAAACCGAAGTGGCATCTAAGCTAAAACGTGCCTTAACAAAAATTGAAAAATCCAACAAAACCCTCGAGGGCGTGCTTTCCAACATAGATTTCGCCAAAAAAGTGAAATCTAAGCAAATTATCACCGATGCAAAGCTGATAAAGCTGATTCAGCATTTCAACCGCTATAAACTAACCAACGACAATTTCGTCTTCCCAGATTTGCTCGGTGCGGCGTACGAATACATGATTAAAAATTTCGCCGATAGTGCTGGCAAAAAAGGTGGCGAATTTTACACGCCGTCGCCTGTTGTGCAGCTTATGGTTCGCTTGGCAAAGCCCGCCGCTGGTATGCGTATTTACGACCCAACTGTTGGCTCTGGCGGAATGCTCATTCACAGCAAGCAATATGTGGAAGAAAACGGCGGAAAAACCGACAATCTCGCACTTTATGGGCAGGACGAAGCCGCTTCTGTTTGGTCAATCTGCAAAATGAACATGATTATGCACGATATTAAAGATTCGTTTATACATCACGGCGACACAATCGGCGAGCCAGAATGGCACAATCCAGACGATTCCTCGCAAGTAATGCAGTTTCACCGTGTTATTGCCAATCCGCCGTTTTCGCAAAATTATTCAACAACGGAAATGAAATATCCGCACCGCTTTCAGTACGGTTTTACGCCAGAAACTGGCAAAAAAGCCGATTTAATGTTTGTGCAACACATGATTGCATCCACGGCGGCGGACGGTATTATGGTAACAGTTATGCCGCACGGCGTGCTGTTTCGTGGCGGCGCGGAGCAATCCATTCGCAAGGGCATTTTGCTAGATAAACAGGACATCGTACACGCAATTATCGGCTTGCCGCCCAACCTTTTTTACGGAACGAGCATTCCTGCGTGTTTGCTTGTGATAAACAAGCAAAAGCCCAAAGCCCTCAAAAACAGCGTGCTTATTATAAATGCCGATTTGGAATACGGCGAGGGACGCAACCAAAACTTCTTGCGGCCCGAGGATATTGAAAAAATTGCTTACGTTTTTGATAATTGCCTGGAAGTTGCGGGCTATTCTAAAATTGTGCCGATTGCCGAAATAACCGACAAAAACGGCAACGACAGCAATCTTAACATACGCCGCTATGTTGACAATACTCCGCCAGCCGAGCCGCATGACGTTAAAGCCCACATTTTTGGCGGCGTTCCGCAAGCGGAAATTGCCGCATTGCATAAAATGCTGGCAAAATATGGCATTTCCGAAACCGATTTTTTTGTGGAACTTAACAAAAAGGATAAAAATGGCAAAAAATCCCAAAAAGGCGAAAAATACTTCCATTTTAAGCCAGCGGATAAATCGGAAATTAAACCGATGATTTTATCCAATAATGGCGTGATAACGGCAAACGAGAGCATTCGCAAAGCCGCCGCCGATTGGTGGCAATCCGCTGCCGCCGCAATTTCGCAAATTGGTAAAAAGGTGCAAGCATACGAATTTAAGCAGCAGTTTAATGAACTTTTGCGGCAAAAATTAGAGCCGCACGGCGTTCTTGACCGATTTCAATGTATCGGCGTTTTCGCCAACTGGTGGGAACACAGCTACACCGTCCGCGAATCAACCGAAACCGACCCAAACAGCAAAAACAAAATTACGGTAAAAGAGGTTATTTCCATAAAAAACGTGTTCAAAACGGTTAGTGCAGAGGGATTTGTTGCCGCTCTTGTTTCGGACGAGAAAATTGCAACGGAGCATTTTTCCGCCGAACTTGCCAACATAAAATCCTTAAAATTAGACGAAACCACCGCTGCCGAAAATTTGCAAACTTACGTCGAAAATATCGATATTGGCAACGAAAACGACGAAACCGAAGATAGCGACGAAACTGACGAAGTTAAAGAAATAACCGTTTCGCAAGTGGAGAAATATCTAAAATCGTTGAAAACGGCGGAATCGCAGAAATCTTTGAAAAAGTTAAAAGCCTTAAAAGCGG
>WRKG01000178.1 GCA_009778185.1 Bacillota bacterium | reverse complement strand
ATCGGCGGCGGTTCGGGCGTAGGAATCGGCGTAGGTTCGGGCGTTGGTTCAGGCGTGGGAATCGGCGTAGGCTCGGGCGTTGGCTCTGGTGTGGGAATCGGCGTAGGTTCGGGCGTGGGAATCGGCACAGGCTCGGGCGGTGGCAAAACTGGCGGCGGTGCAAATTCCTGTACATTTTCGATTACTGGCGGAAAAGTTGGGGTTAAATCAGGCACAAAAAGTGGCGGAAGAGTTGGCGGCGGCGTGTTTGCTGGCGGTGGCGGCGGCAAAAACATATCACTAATCCCTGGCAAATCGCCAAAATACAATGGTGGTGCAGCAAACAGCGTTGTACTAAAAAATATCGTAACTGCTCCAAATGCTAGCAATAATTTTAATTTTTTTATCCACATAAATATCACTCCAAATAATTTATTTGTATCACTACAAAATTATATCACAATAATTTTGATTTGTAAAAAATTTGTGGTATAATTTTTTAGGTAGAAAAATTTGACAAGAAAGGATTTTCCCATGATTTATTTAGACTATGCTGCACATACTCCGCCCGATTTAGCGGTGTTGCAGGAATTTTTAGAAATAGAGAAAAATTATATTGCCAACCCAATATCTAATCACAAGCACGGTTGGCTTGCGAAAGAAAAATTTGCCGAAATCAACGAAATTTTAACGAAACTTTTTTCGGCAGACGAGATAATTTTTACTTCGGGAGCAACCGAGGCGAACAATTTAGCAATTAGAGGGTTGCCAAAAACGCAAAACAGGCACATCATATCCTCTTGCCTGGAGCATCCGTCGGTGCACGCACCGCTCGCAACCCTGCAAGAGCAAGGCTACGATGTAGATTTGGTTGACATTTTGCCGAATGGCACAATAAATTTGCAACATCTTGTGCAGCTTTTGCGAAATGATACGATTTTGTTGACTGTTCCGTGGGTTGACAGCGAGTTGGGAGCGATTCAGCCAATAGCCGAAATCTCTGATATTTTGGAGGATTATCCCAACTGTTTTTTTCATGTAGATGCAGCGCAAGCGGTCGGGAAATTTCCAATAAAGATGACTCCGCAAATTTCTACGTTGAGTTTTAGTCCACATAAATTTTACGGATTAGTCGGCGTTGGCGTTTTGCTTAAACGAAAAGATGTTGTGCTAAATCAGCAAATAATTGGCGGGAAAAGTATGTCCGATTATCGCGGAGGAACTCCAACTTTGGCAATGGCGGCATCCACTTGCACGGCGTTAAATTTGGCAACGACAGAAATGTTGCCACGGCAAAATAAAGTTGAAAAATTGCGCAATATAATAGTAGAAACTTTTTCGGAATATCCGCAAATGCGAATAAATAGCCCCTTAGATGGAAGTCCGTACATTTTGAATGCTAGCGTAAACGGCGTAAAAGGTACAGATTTTCAAGAATATCTCAATAATTTAGGAGAAAATGGTGCTTGTATTTCAGTAAAATCGGCTTGTTCAGCAGTTGGCACAATATCTCGCCCAGTTTTTGCAGTAAGTAAGAATAAAAAAAATGCTCTGTCTTCGTGGCGGTTAAGTTTTAGCCATTTGACAACTATCGACGAAATTATCGAGTTTTTGTCAATTTTGAAAAAATTTTTGGCGGCTTGGTAAAATAATAAAAATTGAAAAAATCTTATAAAATGATGGTTAAAATATGCGTATTTACGGCTTACTTCGATATATTAAATTTTGGAAATAACCAATAAAATTTGAGATTTTTAGGTGAAAAAATGAAAAAATTAACTCCTTTACAAAATATCGAACGCAGCATTCACACAAAATATCGCAAAACAATTTGGCGGCCTTTTGTCGCAAGCGTTCAAAAATACGATTTAATTTCTGCGGGAGATAAAATTGCCTGCTGTATATCTGGTGGAAAAGATTCAATGATAATGGCAAAATTATTGCAAAATTTACATCGATTTTCTAAAGTGCCGTTTGATTTAGTTTTTTTGGTAATGAACCCTGGATACAACGCCGTTAATCTTCAAAAAATTAAAAATAATGCCGAGTTGTTGCAGATTCCCATTACAATATTTCAATCGGATATATTTGATGTGGTTTCTAAAACGGATCGCTCGCCTTGTTATTTGTGTGCAAAAATGCGCCGTGGCTTTTTGTATTCGGAAGCACAAAAATTGGGTTGCAATAAAATAGCTTTGGGACATCATTTTAACGATGTTGTGGAAACCGTGATAATGAGTATGTTTTACGGCGGTAAATTTCAGACAATGATGCCAAAGTTGAATAGCACAAATTTTTTGGGAATGCAACTAATTCGCCCAATTTATCTTGTGCCAGAATCCGAAATTATATCTTGGAAAAATTACAACGATTTGCAGTTTATAAAATGTGCTTGCCGCTTTGCCGAAGATTGCACTTTGTGGGATGACGGCGGCGAAGGTTCTAAACGGCAGGAAGTTAAAACTTTGCTGAAAAATCTCAAAAAAACGAACCCAGCCATCGAAAAAAATATTATGAACAGCATTCATAATGTAAATTTGTCAACCATAATTAGTTATCACGAATAAAAAAATGTGTTTTTCGCTTGATAAAAAAATATGCAAGTGGTATAATGTATAAAAGTGAAAAAATATTGAACGGTACAGACGTGTGCCGAAATAAAAAAGTGTGGTAACTAGCAAAGTCAACCATAAAATTAGCAAGCTAGATACCACAGTGTTACCACACCTGCGACATATTGACAAGAAATACGACATGGCAAAAACGCAGGTTTTAAGGCAAGTTTAAGCAATGCAAAATTTATGACCTGTTGAGGGTACATTGGAGGTATTTTTTTATGGCTAATAATCGAAATTCTGCCCGTTCCTTTGGTAGAGCCGATTCTTTTGAAGAACGCCGCAAACAAGCCGATTTAGTTACTCGGTTGGCAACCATTTTAGCTATTGTTTCTTGGCTAATCATCATTGTTGCTTTTGTGTTAATCGACACCGCATCTCCTGTCCAGGAAAACCTGTTGACCAGGCTGTTTGCCGAAGATGGCGTTAGAACCGTTTGGGATATAAATTTTATACGAGCGACCATCGTTTTGCTGGTTATATCTTTTATTGTTTGCGTGGCGGCTTTTTTGTTCAACAAAATGCGAATGCGCCGCAAAACTGACCACTACAAAAAATCCATTATTATTAGCGGTTTTATCAACCTTATTGCTATCGTCGTTTTGATAATTGTTTTTTGGGCAGATTTGTTCACGTTGTAGAAAGGCGGTAAAAATGGAAAACGAAACAGGAATTGTAATCGGCGTAAACGAAGACACCGTAACAGTAAAAATGAAACGCTCGAGCGCTTGTTCTCGTTGCGGTGCTTGTGCCGTAGCAAATGAGCAAGAAATGTACATTGAGGCACAAAATTTGGCAAACGCAAAACTCAACGACCGAGTAAAAGTCTCAATAGACACAAAAGTATTTTTTCAGGCACTTGGAATATTATACTGTATTCCTTTAATCACGCTACTTTTAGGAATTTTTACAGGTGCTTTTGTTGCCGATTTGGCTGGGCTTTATCGCTACAGTCCGCTAGTTGGCTTTGCTACAGGAATAATTTTTGCAATAATAACGTATCAAATAATAAAACTTGGAGAACCAAAACGTCAAAAAGCAACCACCAAAGCCATTGCCACAGAAATTGTTGCGTGAATAAAGGATGAATAAAAATGACTGCTACAATCGATAAAATGCCCTTATACACAAGGGGCGAAGAAAGGTTTAACATGATAACGCACATAATAGGCGGCGGACTTGGCGTAGTCGCCTTGTTGTTTTGCGTTATTATTGCTGCATATAACCAAAATATTTGGGGAATTATCAGCGGACTTGTTTACGGATTTTCCGTAATTTTGCTGTTCACAATGTCAAGTATATATCATGGCTTAAAAATAGGGTTGCCAAAACGTGTTTTTCGCATTTTGGATCACTGCACAATATATCTGCTAATTGCGGGAACTTACACGCCGATATTGCTGAATGCGTTCCGTGAAAATTATCCATTAGATGCGTGGGTTCTGTTTGGGATAATTTGGGGGTTGGCAGCCATTGGCATAACGTTAAACGCAATAAATTTGAAACGGTTCATGGTTTTCTCGGTTTTTTGCTACTTAGGAATGGGCTGGGCGGCGGTTTTCAGAATAAATCAGCTAATTTTAACCTTGGGAACAGCTTTTTTTGTACTGTTACTAATTGGCGGTGCGCTGTACACGATAGGCGTTTTATTTTACGCGCTAGGTTCAAAAAAGAAATATATGCACTCAATATTCCACCTATTTGTTATTGCGGCATCTATTTTGCACTCGGTCGCTATTGCCGTTTTTGTTATGAGATAACGAGAAATTTCGCCAAATTTTTGAAATATGCTGAGAGCGGATAATTTCTGCTCTCTTTTTTAATGCGATATTTTGGCATTTGACCATACATTTTGGGCGATTTTCAATTATTAGTTGACATTTGCAAATGTTAAATTATAAAAAATTTGTAAACCCCTTTACAAGCCCGCAAAATTGTGATATTATAATTACATCAAGTAAAAAGGAGATTTTGCAATGACTTATCTTGAAATTTACCAAAAAAACGTCCAAACCGCCTATGCTAACGGAAACACCGAAACTCTCTACAACGCACCTATTCAAGATTTATTGAAAAATTTTGGCGTAGTTGCGGAAGACCATTCTGGCAGCTGCAAGGGAAAAAAGGGCGAAAACATCGACCTTTGGCTGTGGCGTGAACTAGACGAAAGCACAAAAACAGCCCCTTTTTCTGTACTAGAAATAAAAAAAGTTGGCGGAATTGACGACCGTGCAAAAGAACAGGTGCAAACCGCTCTAAAATCCTATAAAACCACCATTTTGACCGACAATTTGACATGGCAATTTTGGCGAGAAAATGATATTGACAATAAAATTGAAATTTACGCTGGCGTTCGCTTATTGAGCGAAAAAGACGGCAAAATCACGTTAAATTCCGATAAAATAGATATTTTTAATGCTCTAATGAATGATTTTGTGCTAGAAAGTCCGAAAAACGTTAAATCTTCGGCACGTTTGGCAAAATATATGGCGAGTTACGCCCAAACTATCAAGGAAATTGTAAAGGGCGTTCTAAAAGAAGACGATAAAAAATTACCGCTTATAAACGAACGTCAAGAAAAATTGCCACTATTTAAGGGACTTATGGGACTTTTTTCTCGTATAAAAAAAGAGTTGCGTCCGCAGTTGACAACGTCCGCTTTTGCCGATATGTACGCCCAAACCTTGGTTTACGGCTTTTTTGTGGCTCGATACAACGATACCGCCGCCGAGCCGTTTACACGAGACAAAGCTATTCGCAAATTGCGGGATGAATCGCTGTTGCTCAACAAATTTTTTGACCATATCGAGGGCGAGGGCGAAAATCACCCAACTTTGAACAAGATTATCGACCAAATTTGCGGATTATTTCAAATTTGCGATATTTCCGAAATTCTTGACAACGACAAGCGAAATGAGCAACTAAAAAGCGACACAATTATACATTTCTACGAGAATTTTCTAGCAGAATACGATGCGGAACTTCGCAAAAAAATGGGAGTTTTTTACACGCCGCCGCCAGTTGTTGCCTATATTGTGCAGGCGGTGGACAAAATTTTGGTGCAAGATTTTAATATAGAAAATGGACTTGCCAATAATGAAACCATGCGAGCCACTGTTCCAATAGAGCCGAGAAAACTTTCCGAGAAAAACCGCAAAACTAAAAAATCGGAAAAAATGATTTTTTCGGAAGATATAGCTGTTCCGCGCGTGGCAATTTTAGATCCCGCTTGCGGTACAGGGGCTTTTCATGCTGAAATTCTCAAATATATTGCAAATACTTATTTTGCGGAAGGAAATCGCCGATTTTTATCCTCGGAATTACCGACAATTTTGTCGCGCATGATTGGCTTTGAAATTATGATGACAAGTTATGTTGTCGCACATTTGAATGTTCGCCGCACAGTTGAAGAATTAAGCGGAAAAACTGCTCGCTTGCCAGTAAAAATATATCTTTCTAACACGCTTTCCACGCCGAAAAACACGTTGGAAAAAGGCGAACAAATAATGCTTGCCGATTTTAGCGGAGCAATTTCAGAAGAGGCATATAACGCAGATACTTGGAAAACACGCCGTCCGTTGGAGGTAATTATCGGAAATCCGCCTTATTTGGCGGCATCTTCCAACCGTTTTGCAGATGTTGACCACTACAAAAAAGAGGTTGACGAAATTACGCCTTTGCAAGAGCGTACATTAAACAGTTTGCAGGACGATTATGTAAAATTTTTCCGTTTTGCGGAGCAAATTATCGAGAAAAATGGCGAAGGAGTACTTGCTTTTGTGTCAAACAATGGATTTTTGGATAACCATACATTTCGAGGAATGCGTGGCAGTTTGTTGCGTACATTTGACACCATTCATATTATAAATTTGCACGGAAACGCCATGAAACGTGAGAAAACTCCGACAGGTGGAAAAGACGAAAATATTTTTGATATAATGGTTGGCGTTTCGCTTTTTGTTGGTGCAAAACGGAGAAAACAGGCAAAAGTTGCCGAAAATGAAAACTCGAAAGATTCTAAAAACTGGGCAACTGTGTATTATGCTGATATTTTCGGAATGAGAGAGGAAAAATTGGCGGCTTTGCAAAATGTGAAATTTGAAAAATTGACTATTGACGAAAAAATGGCGTATTTTATACCTTTTGGCGGTGCGGACAAAGACGAATACGACAAAGGAATTAGCGTTGCAGAATTGTTCCCAGTTTATAATATAGGCTCGGAAACTGCCAATGACGATGTTGCCATTGCATTTACACAAGAGGAAATTATTCGTCGTGTAAATATAGTGAAATACGCCCTCGAAGAACAGGAAATTTTAAGGCTTTTTGGCAAATATAGTAGTAGCCAAACTGCCCAAAAAATCCAGGACGACATTTTATCAAATGAGGGTATTATCACAAAAATAAATTATCGTCCTTTTGATACACGTTGGACGTATTATTCTGGACGTTCTGGCGGTTGGATGCACCGCCCAGCAAAGGCTACAATGGGGCATTTGTTAAATGAACCAACAACTCCGATTGGGCAAAATATCGGATTAGTTTTTATAAAACAGGAAAAATCTCATTATGAGTTTTCTAAAATTTTTATCACGGACAAAATTGTCGATCGCGACCATATAAATACGGTTGCTCCGCTGTACCTGTATAACCAATTAGACGGCACTTGGCAAGCTAATATATCTCAAATTGCCGCCGAAAATTTATGTGCAAATTTGCCAACGCCGCCCACCGCAATCGAGATTTTCGATTATGTTTACGGCTTGTTATATTCGCCAAAATATCGAAA
The DNA here is from genome assembly GCA_009778185.1 of Bacillota bacterium. GTDB lineage: Bacteria > Bacillota > Clostridia > Lachnospirales > WQUN01 > WRKG01. The sequence goes on along the minus strand of WRKG01000178.1, from coordinate 2,184 downwards.
AATGTACAATGAGTATCTTAAACGAGATTTTCCAAAAGTGAAAATTCCGCAAAATTTCGAGGAATTTGAAAAATACAGAATGGCAGGGGAAAAATTGCGAAAATTGCACTTAATGCAAAAAAAAGTTAAATTTCCACTAGATTTTACGCCTACAGATACGCAAAATTTCACGATAGAACGTATAAAATATAAAGAGGGCGTGTTGCACATAAACGCCAAAACAGGTATAACAGGCGTTCCGCAAGCCGTTTGGGAGTATCGTTTAGGCGGTTATCAAGTTTTGGATAAATGGTTGAAATCTCATAAAGGCGAAAAAATGGGATTTGTGGAATTTGGGCATTTTTGCGAGATTGTTGGGGCTTTGCTAGAAACTATTGCGGTACAAGAGGGGCTTTAGCAAATTAAATATTTTAATAACAGGGCAGATTATGTGATTTGCCCTGTTGTTTTAGATAATAAATCAACTTAATAAAAAAAGTGGGTGAATAATGTTCGTTCCATAAACCGCAATCGCTTGATTTGTTGGCAACAAGTAGGGGCGGATATTATCCGCCAGTTTTTTATACAACAGCCTATTTTTAAGCTGTTCGAGTGTAAATTGTAAAAAAATAAATTTTGAAATATTGCCAACTGGAAAGGATTATATCATGAAAAACGAAGAAAATCTGCTAAAAAACATAAAAACCATAATAAACGAGAGTAAATTTTTGGACGACTCGGCGATTCACGAATGTTTGGAAAAATTAGTGGAATATAAGGAAAATGGCGGAAGTCAGCAACTTGCCTACGAAATGCTACACGAGTTGTACAAATTGTACGGCACAGTAAACGAGGAAGAAAAACAGGATTTTGTCGCTGATATTTTGGATATTGTTGTCGGATTTATCGGTAACAGGGATTGGCTAATTTGGGAAGATTGCGATTTTGAAAGAGGCGAATTATAACTAAATCAATTTAACAAAAAATGCGGGCGGATAATGTCCACCCCTACGTTTTGCAATTTGTATGGTTGAATATTATCCACTCGTTTTTTCATACATCAGTCTATTTTTAAGTTGTTCGAGTATATGATTTCCAAAATCGCTTAATTTTACCACTGTGTCAAGATTTATAATAAATTAGCAAAAATCAATAAAAAAGGGGGAAAAATCCCCCAAATAACATTCTTAAATTCTAGTGTATTCTCGCAAGCCAGCAATCGCCCAAGCCAGCGGAAACACCACCCAAGTAGGATGCCACAAATCAAACACAAAACCGACCGACAAAAACACCACAACGGCAAATGTAGACATCAAAATCCCCAAAAACACAAATCTTTTGAAGGCACTAGATGCTGCCATCGCCCAAGCTATCGGAAACATCAGCCAAGTTGGATGCCACAAATCATACATCAAGCCGACCGACAAAAATATCGCAAGGGCAAAAACCGACAGCGAAGCCCCCAAAATCACAAATTTTTTGGCGGAAGTAGAATTAGGCAACTTGATTTTCGCAAAACCAAAATTTTCGGCACTTTTTCGATTTTCGCCGTTGCCGTTTTTGTCAAACTTATCAAGTTCGCCATTTCCTGCATTTTCGCCTTCTTTCAGCAAAAAATCAGTTGTTACGCCGAAAATTTGGCTTAATTGCACAATTATCGGTAATTCTGGCATAGCCTCGTCCAATTCCCACTTTGAAACGCTTTGATGAGACACGTGCAACTCGGCGGCTAAATCTTTCTGCGATAGCCCTCGCTGTTTCCGCAAAATGCGTATTTTTTCATTAGTTTTCATAAAAATCCCCTTTCAACAGGTTTATTTGGTTATGTTTCTATTATGTGGGATTTTTCTTGCAAAATCAAGAGAATTTTTTCAATTTTTTAGAGAATTTTATTCAACTAATATTGGAATTTTATTCAATTCACGGTTGAATAAAATTTTGAAATTTTTGCATATTGAAACCCAAAAATTATCCTCATGCCAACCTCGCACAAGGGCAATTTTCAATTCCCATTTTTGCAATTTAGAAATCTCTGAAAACCTCAACTCCAAACCAACAACACAGCCAAAAAAGATTACCTAACAAAAAAATAAAAAAATTTGCATTCCCCAAAACTTCATGCTATAATGTTTATAATAAAAAAACGCACCAAGAAAGGACTATTCCCAATGCCAACCGAACACGAAAAAATCATAAACAGCCTAA
>WRKG01000177.1 GCA_009778185.1 Bacillota bacterium | reverse complement strand
AAAACCTCAAGCCCTTGGGGCTCTGCCCCCCGCCTGCCGGCGGACAGGCAAACCCCGCTGGGTACGCATACCCAGACCCGCATTTTTATTTTTATTGGTACATTTTACAAAACGTAGGGGCGGATAATATCCGCCCGTTATGGCTTGTGGGCGAATATTGTTAAAGGTTTCGTTAAAAAGTTCTGTTGATTATTTGAGTTACAATATTATTTAGGGTGCTGGTTTTTTGTGGTATATTGTTAAGTTGGTCTGTGATTTGTTGCGATATTTCGGCGTAGTCTAATTTGGCGGCTTGCAGACCTTTTAATGTTACATAAGTAATTTTTTTGTTGCGAATATCACTATTTATTGGTTTACCTAATTGTTCTTCTGTTGCAATTACATCTAAAATATCGTCTAATATTTGAAAAGCATTTCCTATAGTTTCGCCTAATATACCCATTTGTCGTACATAAGATTCACTTGCTTTGCCCAACATTGCACCTGCCGATAATGCAGCAGAAAATAATCTTCCTGTTTTTTTGTACTGCATTTGGGTTAGCGTTTCGATGGTGGTTGCTGTGCCTAAAATATCTTGCATTTGCCCTGCAATCATGCCATTGTTACCTGCCGCTTTTGCGATAGTTGCCGTTGCCAAGCCAAAATTATTTGTTATTGTCATTCTTGTGCAAAGGTTCGCCATTACTTCAAAGGCGGTATTTAGCAAGGCATCGCCTGTTAAAATTGCTATAGCTTCGTTAAATTGTTTGTGATTGGTGGGTTTTCCGTGGCGTAAATCGTCGTTATCCATGGCTGGCAAATCGTCGTGGACAAGCGAATAGCAATGAATCAACTCTAAGGCACAGGCAAAATCTAGTGCTTCGTAGGAATATTCCCCGCAAGCTGCCTCGCAAGCACCAATTAGCAATAACGGACGTAACCGTTTTCCACCGCCAAAAACGCTGTAAAACATAGATTCCACCAATATTGGCTCGTAGCAACCGTTGAGAATTTCGGCTAATCGGTCGTGTATTTGTTGTTTAATTATTTTGATATTTTCGTTTTCCATTTTTTCCACTTTTTCCATAATCAAAAATACTCGTCTGCAGCAAATTGTTGTTCGTGCAATTTGCCAGATTCTTCCTGTAATAATATTATTTCGCCCTTAAAATTTTCCACTAATTTTGAGCAATAATCAGCAAGCAAAATGCCCTCTTTGTACAGTTCAATAGAGGATTCCAAGGTTGTGTGTTCTAATTTTTGCAAAATTGTTTCCAAATCGGTTATAGCTTGCTCGAAAGATACATTTTGAACTGTTTCCACGGATTTTGCTCCTTTTAATTATTTTTTGTTACCGAAGTTATTTGTGCCTTTGCAATGCCGTCTTGCAAATAAAAAATAACGTTGTCGGTCGGCTGTAAATCTTCTACCGAGCGGATTTCCTGGTTATTTTCGGAATAAACTGCGGCGTAACCACGTTTCCACAGCGTGTACGGCGAAAGCGTTTCTAATAGCCGTTTGTGGCGTTCTATCGTGGTTGTGTACGTTTGAATGCGATTGTTTATAGCTTGATTTAGCTGTTGACGTAAATTTTGAATTTGTCGCAACTGTTGCGAAGTATCTGGAACAGCCAAAACAGCGGCAGCGGTTGGCGTTGCGGCACGTAAATCGGCAACAAAATCGGATATAGTAAAATCGGTTTCGTGTCCAACAGCCGAAATAATGGGAATTTGCGATGCCGCAATAGTTCGTGCCAAATTTTCGTCATTAAACGCCCACAAATCCTCAATCGATCCGCCACCTCTTCCCAAAATAATCACGTTTGGCTTGAGATTTTCGGCTAAATTGGGATTATTCAGCAAAGTTAAGGCTTTAACAATATCGGCGGCAGCCTGTTCGCCCTGCACCAAAGTTGGGACAATTACAATTTTCACGGCAAAATTGCGTTCACGGATAATTTTCAGCATATCACGAACAGCCGCGCCCGTTGGACTTGTAACAAGTGCCACGCAATCAACTTTTTCGGGGATGGCTTTTTTGTTTTCGAAAAGCCCCTCATTTTTCAGAGTATCACGCAAGCGAACAAAAGCAGTTGCCAAATCGCCAACTCCGACAGGTTTCATGTTCGTGCAATAAAGCTGATATTGTCCAGTTTTTTCGTACAAAGATACACGTGCTGTAACAATAACCTTATCGCCATTTTTGGGAGCAAACTTAATTTTTGCCGCATGGCTTGCGAACATTACGCAACTTACCGCAGCGGAGGAATCCTTTAATGTAAAGTAAAAATGGTTCGCTTGCTTAAAATTGGACAATTCGCCTTCGATTTCCAAATCGGAAAGTAGCGGATCACGTTCTAGCAAGCCTTTAATGTAACTATTTAGTTGTGCCACTGTAAACGCCGTATTATTCACTGTTTCGCCAACTTTCCTAAAACTCCGTTAATAAATTGCTGCGAGTCGTCCGTGCCGTATATTTTGGCTAAATCGACCGCCGCATTTATGATACTTGCGGTGCTTGTGTTATTTTTTGCAAAGTTCATTTCGTAAATTGCCAACCGTAACAAAGCCAAGTCAACCTTTGCAATGCGAGCGATTTCCCAACCTTTAAGTTTGCTGATAATGTCAAGGTCAATTTGAGATATATTGTCAAAAACGCCCACAATTTTTTCGGTAATAAGAGCGGTATCTTTTTGGGTTGGCACAAGTGCTAAATCGGTTAAATCGTACAAATTGGCTAGTTCAAAATCTTGCAAATCGTTTAGTAGTTCTTGAGAATAGCCAATTATTCCAGTAAGATAGTTTGAAATAGTGGAGTTGAGCGATTCGCTATCCAAATTTTCGCAATTTTCGCAAAAGGGCAGTTGAAACAGCACGTTAAAAACGTGGATTCTTGTGGTACGGTGTTTCATGCGACTAATCCAGCAACGTGGATATTCACAATTTCGGTGGTTAAACCTGTCATTGTTTCCACTGCATTTTTAATTTTGGCTTGTACTTCCTGGGCAACCTTGGGAATTTTCGCGTTTCGGTGTATTACAATGGCAACCGAAAGTTTTAACACGTTTCCGTCAACCTGCAAAGTTATTCCTTTTTGATATTTTTGTAAATCTTTTATTTTTTTGCTGTTTCTTCTGCCAAATTTGCCTGCTATATCGTTAGCAAGCTGGCGACTAATACCTGCAACGCCCTTAACTTCCAAAGTGGCACTTGCGGCAATATTTGTAATAACCTCATCGGCAATCTTAACACTGCCGGCTAAATCATTAGATACAACAGTTAATTCTGACATTCTCTCACTCCTAAAAACCTTGGGGCTCTGCCCCAAACCCCGCAAGGACGCGCGCGCCCTTGACCCGCTTTTTTTATTGTTCGATGGTTTTGTTTTTGCCAATCCGCAACTTAATTTATATGTCGTTTTCGGCTGTTATCGTAGGGGCGGTAATATCCGCCCGCAAGGCTAAACTGGCGGATATTACCGCCCGTCAAACAGGCGAGTCCGCCCATACATTTTGAACTGTTTTTTTTAACCAACGCAATTTTTCGACTACTAATTTGCATTGTATATTATAAGGTAAAAACTGCATAACGGACTGTTGCAATTTTTAGGTTGCAACAGTTCGTTATTTTTGGTATTTTTGTCAAGCCTAGTTAGGATTAAGTAATTGCAATATTGTTTGCGGGGCTTGATTTGCTTGGGCTAACACGGAAGTAGAGGCTTGTTGTAAAATATTAGCTTGCACAAGCCGCATATGTTCTCTTGCCATGTCGGCATCTTCGATACGAGATTTTGCTGCTTTTAAGTTTTCGGAAGTAATATCGTTTTGAATTTGAGCAAACTCCATTCGATTTTGGAACGCACCTAAATTGGAGCGTTCGTTGGCGGTACGTGTAAGTGCACGTTCAATGTACGCCAAAACAGGAGATATATCTTCGCCAAACTCCTCTAAAACGTTGACTAAATCTAGCAAATCGCCGTCTGGTGCGCCTAGAGATTCGGTTGTAACGGAATTTATACCAACTTGCATACCGTTTCCATAATTTGCGCCAGTGTGAATCCACAAGCCATCGCCGTTATCTAGCGAGTTGCTACCGTCCAACAGCACTCTGGTGCTAAAGTGCGTACGATAAGCTACGTTGTTAATTTCGAACATAAGTTGATCCAGTTCGTTTTGAATAACTTGGCGGTCAAAACCCAAAGCACTTGTGGGATCGTGAACGTTTGTATCGTTTGCTGCCTGTATTGTAAGTTCTTTCATGCGGATTAGCATATCGGTTATTGAAGATAAAGCGCCTTCGGCAGTTTGCACAAGACTAATTCCGTCTTGCGTGTTCATGGATGCGCGGTCTAAACTTTGCGTTTGCGCACGCATTTTTTCGGCTATACCCATTCCTGCAACATCGTCAGCGGCTTGGTTTATCCGCTTGCCAGAGGACAGGCTTTGCGAGGCTCTTGTTTGCGTATTTGCAACGGTTGTCATATTCCGATGCGCAACCAGAGCATTGATATTTGTACCTATTACACTTGATGACATAATTTTCCCTCCTTGGAAAAGTCAGATTTCTAATATTGTAACACATTTGCAAAAAAAATGCAAAATTTTTTTATTTTTTGTTTTTTAAGTTGCCAGCTTGCGTAAATCCACGGTTAAACCTGTTTTACACGCTACCAGATGCGTAACTAAAGCCTTCTCCGTGAACATCCGATACAGTATTTGTAATCATAAAGGCTTGTTTGTCGTGCGTGTTTACGATAGTCAATAAATCTTGATAATTTTTTTTATCGAGAGTTACCATTAGCATTCGTTTTTCGTCTTGTTTGTACGCGCCAATTACTGGGACGATAGTTACGCCGCGCCCGATATTATGCAAAATTTCCTTTACGATTGTATCGTGTTCGCGGCTGATAATGTAAACTATTTTTTTGCGGTTTAAGCCGTTTTCCAAATAGTTCATTGTAATGGAAGTTATAAATATAGAAGCAATCGCATAAAAGAAAGAATCCACCGTAAACACTAGCAACGTAAGAAAAACAACCACGCCATCAGAAATAAATAAACCGATGGCAGTATTTAACTTAAAATATTTTTTGAATATTAGCGGAGGAATAGCTGTTCCGCCGCTAGATGCGTTGTTTGCATATAAAATGGTAACGCCAACGCCAAAAATAACGCTCCCAAAAACCATGGAAAGCATGGGATCGCTGACCAATGTATATTGCGGAATAATCCCAATAAACAGCGGCAACAAAGATGCTCCTATTACTGTGTTAAGAAATATCTCTTTTCCCAAGAAAATCAACGTTACTATTAGTAACGCTCCGTTGCCCAACATAACAGTAAGCGAGCGTTCGATTCCTGTGGATTGCTCCAAAATGATTGCAAGCCCAGTTAAACCGCCCGCCGCAATATTGTGAGGTCCTAAAAACATATTAACGCAAATGCTCACCAAAATAATTGCAACAGTTATGTAGATAACTCTTTTCAAAAAGTTTACTACCATGAAAAATCCCCCTTAAAATAAATGTTTAAGTATAAATATTCACAAAGAAAACAATTTTTTTGCATTATCGGTTGTTGCAGTCGAAACCTCTGTTGTCGAGATGTTACGTAAAGTTGCTATTTGTTCTACTATAAACGGTAATTTGGTGGAATCGTTGCGTTCTCCTCTAAATGGCACTGGCGCAAGATACGGCGCATCTGTTTCGATTAGCAGACGATCTAGCGGGATTTTTTGGGCTACTTCGTGAGTTTTTGCGGCGTTTTTGTAGGTTACAACGCCGCCTAATCCAATGTAAAAACCCATTTCGATGTACTGCAACGCCATGGGCAAATGCCCAGAATAGCAGTGTATTACCCCCTTGCGAACACCGCTATCCTTAATTATATCCATTGTTTCTTGTGCAGCATCGCGAGAATGTATTACAACTGGTTTATCCAAAGTTTTGGCTAATTTTAGCTGTTGAACGAACCAATATTTTTGCGTATCGGGCGGCGAAAGATTGCGAAAAAAGTCGAGTCCAATTTCGCCGATGGCAACGGTTTTTTGTGTACATAAATTTTGCAATGTTGTAATGTCCGATTCAACCATTTGCACGGCACTGTGCGGGTGAACTCCAACTGCGGCGTATACAAAATCGTACTTTTTCGCTAATTCTACCGATGCTTTGGACGATTTCATACAAGCACCAATGTTGACTAAACCGATTACTCCTTGGTTTGGCAACTCGTTTTCTAGCAAGTTTGCTCTGTCGCTGTTAAAACGTTTGTCGTCATAATGTGCATGAGAATCAAAATACATAATGTCTCCTTTTGGCAATGGCTAAAAACTGTCGTTGATTTTTTCTGCGAATGCGTAAAGTTCTTCTAGCCTATTTTCTTTTAATGCAGATTTTATGCTGTATTCTGCTACAATGTTGATATTTTTGCATTTTTCCAGTTTGGCACGCATTAGCTTGCCGCTAGCAGGAGCCCACGAACCGTTTTCGATAAGTGCAACGGTTCTGTTTTGGATGCTGTGCGCGACTAAATCGTTTAGCAAATCTTCCATAGTAACGAAAATGTTGTTGTTGTAAGTTGTCGCCGCAAAAACTAGATGACTCCAGCGGAAAGTTTCGGCGACAATATCTGATGCGTGCGTTATTGATGTATCGTACATTACAACTTTTTTGCCTAATCCGCGCAAGCGAGTTGCTACTATTTCGGCGGCATTTTCGGTGTTGCCATAAACAGATGCGTATGCAATCATAACGCCCTGCTCTTCTGGTTGATAAGTGCTCCAAAGTTTGTGCGGCTCGAGAATTTGTGGCAAATCATCGCGCCAAACATATCCGTGCAACGGACAAATAAAATCCACGATAAATGGATCTATTTTTTTGATAAGTGCTTGCGTTTGCGCGCCGTATTTTCCAACAATATTGCAATAATAACGGCGAGTTTTTTGCATATAATCTCTGTCAAAATTAACTTCGTCGGCAAAAAGCGAACCGTTTAATGCGCCAAAATGTCCAAAAGCGTCCGCAGAAAATAGTATGCGATCGGTTTCTTCGTAAGTTACCATTACTTCTGGCCAGTGAACCATCGCAGCCATAAAAAAGCGGAGCGTGTGTTTTCCTGTAGATAATGTGTCGTTTTCCTTTACGATTAAGGTTTTTACGTTTGGGCTAATTTCGTAAAATTGAGCGACAAAATCAGCCGATTTGGCGTTTACAACTAAAGTAACGTCGGGATATTTGTCAACTACATCAGCAATAAGTACGCTGTGATCGGGTTCTATGTGCTGTAAAACTAGATAATCCAATGTTCGTCCATTTAGTGCGAAAGTAACATTTTCTAAAAATCTGTCTCGTACTGCGTTATCACTTGTATCAAATAAAACTGTTTTGTCGTCTAGCAATAAATAAGAGTTATAAGAAACGCCTTCAGGCACTCCGTAAACTCCCTCGAACAGAGCCAACCGTCTATCGTTTGCTCCAACCCATACAAGATTATCAGTAATTTTTCTTGTGCAGTGCATAAAAATTTCCTCCTAAAAATTAAAATCATAAAAATATTATACACATTTTTTATTGACTTTGTCAAATAGATTTCATATAATGAAAATACAATCTTATAAGCCGAACGGCAGACGAAAGGATGTTGACAACATGGATTATGCAGCATTAGCAGCAAAAATTTTAGAATTATTAGGCGGTAAAGAGAACGTTTCCACCAATGCCGCCTGCATGACAAGATTGCGAGTAGGTATTAAACAAATGGACAAAGTAAATTTGGTGGATTTGAAAGCACTAGACGGCGTTTTGGGAATTGTGGAATCTTCCACTTTACAAATTGTTTTGGGTCCTGGCAAAGTCAATCGAGTTTTGGCAGAGTTTTCCAAACTAACAGGCTTAAAAGCCGATACCGAAGCGGACAATTTGGGCGATGTTACCGAGCAAAACAAAGCCGCCCAAAAAGCAAAGTACGACAAACCTTTGCAAAGGTTTCTCAAAAAAATTGCAAATATTTTTGTACCGCTATTGCCAGGAATAATTGCGGCTGGTCTTATAAATGGGTTGACCAACGTAATAAATGTATCTACTGGCGGAGCTTTTTCGGGAATGTGGTGGTACGAAACTATTCGAACGGCTGGTTGGGCGTTATTTGCCTTTTTGCCGTTGTTGGCGGGCTTCAATGCCGCAAAAGAATTTGGCGGAACTGCCGTTTTAGGTGCAATTATCGGAGCAATGTTTATATCGCACCCAGCAATGCCGTTGCTTGCAGTGTTTAGTGGCGAGAACGTTATATTGCCGATTATCGGCACAACGTTTAATCCTGCTGCGGGCGGCTTAATTGCGGCACTTATCGCAGGTATGTTAATTGCGACATTAGAGCGAAATATTCGCAAAATAATGCCCGATTTATTGGACACATTTTTCACTCCGTTGCTAACCTTGATTATTGGCGGACTTGTCGCCGTTTTGGTTTTGCAACCAGTGGGAAGTTTTGTTACAAGCGGAATTTTTTACGTATTAAATTTTGTGTACGACAGTTTGGGATTTGTCGGCGGTTACATATTATCGGCAGGATTTTTGCCGCTAGTTGCGGTTGGCTTGCACCAAGCATTAACGCCGATTCACGCATTACTCAACGATCCAGCGGGCCCAACGCAAGGAGTAAACTATTTGTTGCCCATTTTGATGATGGCTGGTGGCGGACAAGTTGGCGCAGGTTTGGCATTATATCTCAAAACCAAAAATGCCAAGTTAAAGCGGTTTATACGAGATGCTTTGCCAATCGGCGTATTAGGAATCGGCGAGCCTTTGATGTATGCCGTAACTTTGCCTTTGGGAAAATCGTTTTTAACAGCTTGTTTAGGGGCTGGTTTAGGCGGAATTTTAGCGGCTTTGTTCGGATTAGGCGCTATTTCGCAAGGCGTTTCGGGATTATTTGGCTTGTTGCTAATGCAACCAGGTCAACAGCTATTTTTCATAATTGCAATGCTAGGTGCGTACGCTGGCGGCTTTTGCGTAACGTATTTCTTCGGGGTTGACGAAGACCGCATAAATGAAGTTTACGGCACGGAGTAATATAACAAGTGTGCAAAAAACCGTGGGCGCTGCCCACACCCGCAAGGACGCGCGCGCCCTTGACCCGCATTTTTTATTAAGTTGATTTACTATAATCCGATTTATTTGGGTAAAAATTGCAAAATTTTGAATTAGAAAATGTTGGCAAATTTAATAAAAAGAGAGAGCGGATAATGTCCGCCCTCTCTTTTTGGAGAAAATGAAAAATTCAATTAGGAAACTATAAGCTACCCAACAATTATTGTATCACAACAATTTTCAGATGTCAAAAGATTATGAAAAATTTTCGAAGATTAAACAAAATCAATTTAACAAAATTCGGGCGGATAATATCCGCCCCTACGGTTGGCGGTTTGTAGGGGCGGATATTATCCGCCCGTTTTTATACAACAGCCTATTTTTAAGTTGTTCGAGTATAACAAAAATTCGAGCGACAATATCCGCCCGTTTTCGCAGACTTCTCCCATTT
>WRKG01000176.1 GCA_009778185.1 Bacillota bacterium | reverse complement strand
TTACAGTTGTTCCGTCGAATGTTATCGCAGGAGCTGCAGCCATAAACGGAGTCCATTCTACTATTACCGTTCCAGGAATAGCATCAGGTGGTGTTACGCCAGTTGGAGGCTGTAAGCCAAAACCGACTTCAAACTCGTAGCGAACGATAATAACGTTTTCGCCGTCAACTTCAACAAAACTGTCGCCAGTAATGCCAGCCAACAACGAATCGAGATTATCAGCAACTGCTAAAGCGCTATTTTCGTCAACGTTTTCGCCGTTCAATGTCAAGCTAACCAATCCAAAATTCGTATCGTGTCCAAGTTCAACAGCCAAGTTGGAATTAACCAAACTCCAAATATCTTCCACTGGGAAAGTTACTTGTGCGCCGATTTCGGTCGATTCGATATCGGATACAGTTGTTCCGTCAAAAGTTATCGCAGGATCGGCTGCCATAAATGGAGTCCATTCAACAATAACAGTACCAGGAACAGCTGCAGGTGGTGTTACATCCGTTGGAGGCAATGTTAAGAAAGTTGGCACAAACTCAAAATGCAAGTTGAGTTCACGATTAGTGAAATCAAAATCTTGAGCAGTAACATTTTCCATAACAGCCGACAAAGGATTATCAGACAACGTTAAACGAGTTGGAATAGCACCATTCACGCTAGCGCCGACAAAATCGTAGCCCACGTGCGCGCCGTCAACCGTTAATAACGTTGGGTTCAAATCTCTTAAATTGATGTCTGTCAAGCTAAATCCGCTGACTTCTTCGCCGCCAAATACTACTGTTGGGTCGAGAGCCATTGGAGGATTCCACGTAACGTTTATTGTGCCTAACAGTTCTGGCAATGTGATGCCGCCAGGAGGAGCAACTTCTGCATCAAGGATAAACTCGATGTGCAAATGTATTTCTCCACGGACAACAGCCAAATCGCCGTCATCGTTTGTGCCTAAAATTTGTACAAAATCTTGAGAATTTATAGCTGCAATTAACGCCGACAAATCGGTGAAAGTAGCAACTTTTGTGGCTTCTCCTAAGTCGTTAATCGATAGCAAGTGAGCGTTATAAGTAACGCCATCAGCCAAATCGAAATCAACAGCTAAATCAACGCCAGCAACATCAGCAAGATTTTCAACACGATACTCTAAACGTCCCTCATCGGTAAGTGTTAAAGCATTAGTGCCAAACAAGGCGGATAAACTAGCAGGAACAGTTGGCCCATCAGCGCCTTCGAAAGTTTCCGCAGGAGACCAAGTAACTATTACATCACCTGGAATATCAGAAAATTCCACTGTTGGGAGGTCAATTCCTGGAGGTTGCAAATCGCCAGCCAACTCTAGCTCAAAGTGCAAGCGTAGTGTGTTGTCAACTGGGAAGTGCATATCGCCCAAACCAGGGATGATTGCTCTATAATTTATAGCATCTTCTACCAAAATTGGCACGCCGTTTAAGGTAGCTTGCACAAAATTAAAGTCTTCCGTGATGTGAGGATTTACAGCTAAACTACTAACGCCGTCCAAAACGTCCACTTCTTGAGCACGGAAGAAACCGTTGCTTAAGCCGAGGTTGTCCATGTTGGACGTACGCAAAACATTATTTGTTTGGCTATCATATTGAAGAGTTACATCAGGTTCTGCACCGATAGGATGAGACCAAGTAACTTCAATATTGCGTTGAGCAGGTTCAACTGGTTCAGGATCTGCACCGAACTCATAGTGGATATGAATGAAATTGCCAGCGGAAACGCCGTCAACCATTTCGATTCCACGGAATACGGAAGCAGATAAATCGGATTCCATGAATGGTGTCAAATGCAAAGCGTTTACAGGACCGCTACCAATACCGAGGTTTTGACCGCTAGTCGTGAAGAAAGGATAAAATCCCGTGTCGCCTTGCCAATCATAGAAGAAACCGTTTTGAGTAGCACCAACAAAGCTAAAGTTTTCACGATCACGCAAAGGAGAAATCATGAAGTAAGTTCCGTCGCCAGTGAAAGCACTGTCAAACAGACGATCTCCAAAATTCAAATCACGATTAAAAGTGAAAATACCCATGTTAGATTCGGTGCCATCGGGTTGTTGCACAGTACGGAAGAATGACTCAGCATCTCCGTGGCTAAAATCCCAATAATCACGAACAACTTCGCCAATGCCAGAGCCGTACAATTCGCCAACTGTGATGTTAGGGTTAGCAGCCTCGTGAGGGTGCCAAGTAACAATAACAGTAACGTTTTCGCCTGGTTCTGGGATTACTGGAGGTGGTCCTGGTGGTTCGGGTACATCAATCGGAGGAACTGTATCGCCCGAGTTTGTTGTACGTCCAACTAACATAGTACCCGTAACGTGAACGTTATCGGTTCTAAGTCTGTTGCCTTGGTCGTTAGGCGATTGAGCAATGTTAGATTGCATCATGTTAGTGCCGTAACCAAGATTTTCCAACCAGTTGCTAGGAACTGTTGCTGTGTACCCTTTATCCACTGTTCCCATGTTAAGGGAGTTCATGGAAGTTACGCCGTTTGGAGGCAATTCGCCGCCAACAACGAAACGGTTAGGGGTAGTGTGCTGCCAATTAACGCTATCACGGCTTTCAAAGATAATTCTTTGAGTAACAGTAATAGTGGAACGGTCAGTAGCGATAGTTCCTCTGTTGGTAACAGTGTTACCTTGGATTGTTCCGCCGTTCCAAACAAAAGTTGGAACTTCGCGCACACGGTTTTGAATGAAAATTTCGCGACCGTCGCCGAGATCGTTGTAGAACGGTACAGTTACAGTATTCATACCGCCTGCAGCTTGAACAACCATAACACCGCCAGCATTTGCAGTACGGTTAGCAGGACCGTAAGCATCAGTGGCAGGTGCAGAAGAGGTGGCTGTGTTTTGAGCAACTACGCCACCATTCATTACAAACGGATTGTTAGGGTTGGTAAGTTGAACAAAAATACCGCCACCACGAGGTGCGTAGTTTTGAGCAATAGTACCACCGTGCATAACAAATCCGCTACCGATTGCGGAAACGCCGCCGCCATCGGTAAGGCTGTGATTGTTATCAATCAAGCCATCGTACATATCAAATGAACCACTTTCGTAAACACGAACACCTGTGTCAAACCCAGTGATACGACCGCCGTGCATCTCGAAAGAACCGCTAGATACAGTAACACCTGCACCTATAGCAACGCCCTCTTGATGAACGATAACGCCGTCGTTCATAATGAAAGTACCGCCAGAAACTAATACAGAGCCGTCAATCCTTGAACCTGGCTGCATGATTAGTGTTCCGCCACTAGGAACTTCAATACCGCCTATATGAGGCTGGGTGAGTTCTAAAGTTTGGCCAGCGGAAACTGTGATACCTGACCTTGCATCCAATCCAGCAATAGCTGCGGGAACTGGTGCATCATCTTCGGCTGCAAATACTTGTGCAGGAACTAGACCAATAAGTAAGGCGAAAGCAATGAATAGGGAAAGTAGTGAACGTATGCGGCTAGCTTTGAAGATGGCAGGTTTTAGTTGCCTTTTGTTTTCAAACAGAGAAAACATAACACTCCTCCTTTCAGGAGATGCTATCGAAAGGCGAACCCAAAGGCGATGGATATATTCGCCTTTCAAACAATATTGCTTATCTTACCTTTATACTATACTGCTATACTAGGAAATGTGCAACAAAAAATTTCACAAACTTTTGAAAAATAATCAATCAAAAATTGTGAAATTTGTATAATTTATTTGCAATTCACATCATATTAAAAATAATTTTTTTCGAAAATTTTAACAAATTTTGACAATTTTTTACAGCATTATTTTGAACTATCCAAAATGTTGTTTATACGCCATTTTTACAAGCTGTATAAAAATAATTTGAATATAAAAAATATTTTTTTGGTATTTACGTAATATTACAATTTTATTACAAAATTTACGAAAAACTTAATTAAATTAAGAAAAGTTTACGCAATAATTTTTAGTAAATTTTCACAAAAATATGGAATTATTGTAAAAGGTTAAAATATTGCGAATTTATAAAAAACGGGCGGATATTATCTACCCGCCCGCCCAATGTCAACCATTACAAAAATTCAAAAAATCATTCCACAACAAACGCCTCGGCACTGTCTCTGCCATTCCAGGAAAGCCCGCTGGTACGGTAAAAAAAGGTTTCGGTAGTGCCATCTGCGTTGGTGTAAACTATAGCAAACACTTGATTTTGCTGTATTTCAACTGGAAAGTTATCAAACGGTAAAATGTTACCATTTGTTGGAATTTCACTTACATCATCGAAGGCATTTTCCACTCTAAAAAATGCACGGCTTGCAAACGGAAACCCTGTACCAGTTAAATCTTGTTCGCCCAAAAAAGTTGTGTTGTAAGTTGTGCCGCGAATGTTTATTGTGCTTGTATCGGGAATTTGCCCAATCGGTGGAGTTATATTTGGATTAGGCAAATCCGCAATCGGCGGAAACACTGGTATTGTTATTATATTGTCAAGGTCTCCAATCGGCGGAACAGGCGAAACTTGCGGCGGAATTTCCCCCAACGGTGGAGTTATCCCTGTATCGGGAACTTCTCCAATCGGCGGAGTTATCCCCATATCGGGAACTTCTCCTATCGGCGGAGTTATCCCTGTATCGGGAACTTCTCCTATCGGCGGAGTTATCCCAGTATCGGGAACTTCTCCAATCGGTGGAGTTATCCCCGTATCGGGAACTTCTCCAATCGGCGGAGTTATCCCTGTATCGGGAACTTCTCCAATCGGTGGAGTTACTGGCGGTACAGTTCCCGTTGGCGGCGTTATTGGTGGAACTGTGCCAATCGGCGAAGTTGGCGCTACTGACGGCGGAACTATAACAACTGTGCTAGTTTCTGGCATCCAGTCAACTGTTGCACCTGTTGCCTCGGCGATTGCTCGCAATGGCAACATAAAACGACCGCTCATTATTTGCGGCGGAACTTCTGGCACAACTTGCGCGCCGTTTACTGTAAAAAAGTTGTCGCTAGCACGAACTGTCATAACTGTACCTTGCGTTGTCAAGGTTGCAACAGATGTTGTTGCGTTCCAGTCAATGTCAAATCCCATATGCTCAAAAACGCCGCGCATTGGAACAAGCGTACGACCGCCAACAATTACAGGCTGCTGATCGATAAAATTAACCTGTTGTCCGTACGCAAAAACCGTGATATTTGTTGCGTACACAGGCACGGCAACCAAAAATGTCGCCACAAAAGAAAATACTGCTACAATTAAAAATTTTTTCATGTTCAACCTCCGTAAAATAAATTTTTATTTTCAGTTTACTGCAAAATAACGGGATTGTCAAGGTTTTTGGGAAAAATTCTTAATCCGCTTGACAATTTTATGCAATAGCAACTAAAATAATAGTAAAATTGTTTTCAATCTAAAAAGGAAATCTACCATGTTAAAAACTAAATCAAAATTTTATAAAACAAAGTTGACAACCGCCGAAGAAAAATCTGCGTACAACATAATATTGACCGATTTAGTCAATCTAAAATCGGAGATAACAATAAAGGCAAATATTGCGACTTATGCAAAGGTTTATATTAAAAAATTAGTTAGGGCTGTAAGAGCTGATAATCCTGGACTTTTTTATGTAAATTTCCAAAATTTTAGCTTTACGAGAGATAATTTTCATATAAAACTTTTTTTCGATTTCTACTATAATATTGCCGAAATTGCCAACATCGAGCAAAAAATATTGGATAAAATATCGCCAATTATAAACTCGGTTAATGCTCTAAAAACGCCGTATGACAAGGAAATCGCCTTGCATGATTATCTTATTTCAACGGTAAAATATGAAAATGGCAACCAAAAACCCCACGAACTGCACTCGCTGGTGGGTGCAATTTTGGACGGAAAAGCCGTTTGCGATGGTTTTGCAATGGCGTTCAAGTTACTTTGCGACAGCGTGGGAATCTCTTGTATTGTGGTTTTCGGCAAAGCCACGGACGCCTCCTCTACCGAAAGCCACGCTTGGAATATTGTCAAATTATCCGAAAAATGCTATCATGTTGACGTTACTTGGGATGCTTGCACAACATTCGATTTAGTAAACTACGGAAATTTTAACATAACTGACGAAAATATGGCGCGCGATCACACTTGGAGTAAATCTTTTTTTCCAAGTTGCAACTCGCTTGAATATGACTATTACTTGCGAAACGATTGTTATTTTACCAACAGCGCCAATTTGAAAAAGTACATTAAAACAGGTTTAGAAAATGGTCAACGCAAATTTTCGGTAAAAATCAGTCGAAAATTCAAAAATGAATCTACCATACATAAATTTGTACAGGATGCTGTGCAATCGTTGCTTTCGCCCTCGTTTTTGACGTTTTCGTACAAATTGCAGTATATTCCCAACCGAGGAGTTATCAACATTGTTGGCTTGTGATATTGTCAAGTTCGCTTTTTGCCGCTTGGTGCATTTCAAGTATTTCTTCGTTGAGATCATTTTCCTCAAAGAACTCGTAAAAATCTAAAAGTTGCAAAATTTCCCAATCTTCCCATACATCGTGCCAATTATTAAGCAAATCAAACGAGCAAGTATCTTCGTGAACAGGAAATTTTATTTGCCATTGTCGCCTAACTTTGCGACAACTTTTCCAGTTATAGAAATATTTCATGTTATAATAATTCAACTTAACAAAAAATGCGGGTCAAGGGCGCGCGCGTCCTTGCGGGGTTTGCCTGCCCGCCGGCAGGCGGGGGGCAGCGCCCCAAGGTTTTAATTTTTGTGAAGTTGAAATCTCCTTTCGTCAACCTTATTGTAAATTATGGGATAAAAATTGGCGAACGTTCCCCTGTTTTTATTTTAACAAGAGCAACCGTTTCTTCCGAAAATATAATTGGCTTTGGCGAAATGGGTTTCGTATTTTTATGTTTACGATGTGCAATTTCCAAATTTTCGAAGCCCGAACGACCGTACCAATTTTTTCCCCAAGTCCATAAAGTGCCGTCCTCTTTTATTGCAAAATGGGCATTTTCTGCCAAATAAGCAACATCTTCCAATATTTTTTTTGGAGAATTATGTTGACGTAAACTTCCAAAAGTTTCCCATAATAAGCCGTCTTTTTCCAAAATTATGTTTTTGTGATTTTTTTCGTCTGTGTGAGTGTCAATACCGATTGTTGAAATGTAACTTGACATCCATTTTTGGGGCAAATCGTAAAATTTGTGATCTTCTGCAAGTCCCCAAATACATATGTTGCCGTCTTTTTTTATTATGTAGTAGGTTATTCCGCCGTATTCGCAAATGTCAAGTACATCATCGGTTATTTT
The DNA here is from genome assembly GCA_009778185.1 of Bacillota bacterium. GTDB lineage: Bacteria > Bacillota > Clostridia > Lachnospirales > WQUN01 > WRKG01. The sequence continues at coordinate 2,119 of WRKG01000176.1, read as the reverse complement.
AGTGGGCTTTTTGCTAATCATGGAGGGCAATTTTTTTCCAAATGTTATAAATTTTTGCAAATATTGTTTGGTACAGTCGTAAGTTCCCAAAGTCCACAAAGTGCCGTCCATTTTAATTGCCAAATACAAATCAAAATAAGCAATTACCTTTGAGACATTTCCCATTACTTTTATTGGCTTTGCGTAAATATTTTCGGCAAATTTCCCCAATTTCCACAGGCTGTTGTCGGTTTTAATTATCAGCAACGCACAATAAGATGTGTGCAAGCAAATTTTGTCCACATTATCCATTATTTTTTGCGGACTATAACTAATTTCAACGCCGTTTAGGAAGAATTTTCCATTAAAAACGTTGTCAAAATTGTACATTACATTTTTCCAAACCCACAAACTGCCGTCATTTTTGACAACCGCACATATATAATAGGAAGTTTCTGCACATTTTACATCGGTCATTATTTTTTTGGGAATCGGCTGTATTAACATTTCAAAAGGAACTGCATGGCTTACAACTCCCCATTGCCACAAATCGCCGTTCGCCGTAACCGCCAATATAGAATTAGTTAAAGCCATCGATTTAGACAAATAAATTACTGATGTATCGTATAATTGTTGCCTCATAAGTGCTACAACGTCAACATTGTTTTGCCGCAAAAATTGACAAAAGCAAGCAATAATCATTTCTGCTAAATTTTGCTCTATTCCGTAATCGTGGATTTCTTCTATCAAGCGAGGTTGCAAGTGATTTTGCTGATTTGGCAACGTAATTTTTAACTGTTGATAAGCGTTCAACTCGATAATGGCGATGCGTAGCAGATTTTTAATTTTGTGGCGAGCCGAAATTTCAACTTTTCGAGTACCTAAAACGTCTTCCGTTGCACTAAGCAAAATTTTAGAGTTGCTTGTAAAGGCAGTTTCGCCACATTTTGTCGATATATCTTGTAGGGCTTGCATTATTATTTTTTGCATGAGATGTCCTTTCTTTTGGCGGTTCGATGTAGGTTCTCGATAATTTTAACATAAATTTGCAAAAATAAAAAACAAAAAATTTTTCAGTTGATATTCAGTTGATATTTAGCTGTTATAATTAAGCATTGCAATTTACGTTAAAATTTGCTATAATCATACAGTGAAATTTTATTAAGAAAGCAAGGTGTTTTTATGAAACAAAAAAAATTAGCGACCCTTACAATAGCAGCTTTAATCACTTTTACCGCTTGCGTTGGCACAGAGGCAGCTATCGAGGAAATTCCCGAGAGGATTATCCCTGTCAATGTGCAAGCTGTTTCCACTGGTACAATTAGCAGTCAACTGTCATATGCTGGACAAGTGCGTGCCGCCGAGCAAGTTGCTATTATGAGCCGCTTGCAAGGTATGGTTGACCAAGTTTTTGTTGATACTGGCGATTTTGTCAATGCTGGCGACATTTTATTTACGATGGATCCAGTGGATATTCAAAATAATATTGACTCGTTGACCGCCCAGTTGGCAACGGCAAATGCTGGCGTTTCGGCGGCACAAACTGGCGTTGCACAAGCTCGCGGCGGAACAATCCAGCAGCAAATTTTGCAGGCTGAAGGCGGAGTTTCGCAAGCGGCGAGTGGAATAACGCAAGCCGAAAGCGGAATATCTCAAGCGGAAACTGCCGTTATACAAGCCGAAACGAACATCGAGCAAGCGGCACTTTCTCGTAGCCAAGCCGAAATTGCCCGCAACACCGCACAACAAGGTTATGACGACACGCGCGCCCTATTTAACTCGGGAGTTGCAACTCGTATGCAAATGGATCAAGCCGAAATGTCCCTATCTAATGCACAAATTACCCTCGACCAAGCTACTAATAGCTACAATCTTGCACATACAGCCCTTGCACAAGCCGAGTCTTCGTTAGCACAAGCACAAGCAAACCTTGCACAAGCCCAATCTTCCCACCAGCAAGCTGTTCAAAGCCATCAACTTATCTCGGGTGCAATTTCGAACGAAACGGCACAACGGGCACAAGATGGGCTTTCGCAAGCAATAGCACAGCGCGATTCGTTGGCGGTCAATTTGCAAGCCGCTCGCGAACGCTTGGACGATGCCGCGATTCGTTCGCCAATTTCTGGCGTTATCGGCTCCC
>WRKG01000175.1 GCA_009778185.1 Bacillota bacterium | reverse complement strand
GACGGTCGCCCCTACAACAAGCCGCTCGTAGGGGCGACCGTCCTCGGTCGCCCGTTTGTGCGTTTCGATATTTCTACAACATAGGCTTAAAGTTAATGACATTGGGATATTATCCGCCCGTATATTTTAATTTAGCCTATTTATTTTAATTCCGTCCGTTATTATTTTGTTCGCTATTTTTCATCCGCAGGAAAAACAATATTTTGTTGCTTGCGAACTTCATCCATAATTTTCAGCGATTCCATTGAAATATTATTATATTTTTTAGCAATATTTATATCTTTATTTGAGATAATTTTTATAAATTCGGCGATTTCGTAGTACATATTATTGGGATGTTTGTCGGCTATTACGGTTTGTGCCGCTTGATTGGCGGAATGTACCGAAAATTCTGTTAATTGCGAAACCGCAGGAATGGTCAAACTTTTACTTTCGCCTTGAATAACGCTCGGCGTAACCGCTTGCGTTATTTTGGAATAACTCAACTCGGCAATTAGCGTTTCGTAAGTGGCTAAAATTGTGCCTTGTCCGTCGATTCCGTTGTGTAATTTTATGCACGAAGATTGTATATTTTTTGGTACGCCAAAAAGTGCAACCAAAAGCTGCACGCAATAAACGCCAATATCCAGCAACGCACCGTTGGACAATTCTAATTTGAAGGCGTTTTCTATTATTCCGTCCTTAAAATTGTCGTAACGAGAGGAATATTGGTTAAATTGGAATAAAACTCGGCGGATTTCTCCTAAATCGGCTAATTTCGCTTGAATACTGGCAAAACCTGGCGTAAATAGATGTTTGCTTGCCTCTAGCAAAATAACGTTGTTTTCGCTGGCAACTTGTAACATTTTGGCAAATTCGGCACAATTAGATGCAACTGGCTTTTCGCAAAGTATGTGCTTTCCTGCTTGCATAAGCAAAATTGCTTGCTGGCAATGGGCATAATTTGGGCTTGCAATGTAAACTGCCTGAAAATCTGCCTTGACAAATTCGTCAAAATTGCTGTACGATTTGCCAATTTTGTATTTTTCGGCAAAGGCAACTCCTTTTTCGGTACGAGAAAATAATGCGGACAATTCACAATTTGCGTAACTTGCCGCATCAATAAATTTGGTTGTAATTGTTCCCGTTCCGATAATTCCAAATTTCATTAAATCACCGCCTTAATATTTGCGTATTCTTCCAAAAATATTTTATACAGTTGCAAATAAATTGGAATTATTTTTTTGTATTGTTCAAAATTTTGTGGATTTGGCGTGTGTTCGTGAGTTTTGCCAACCATATTTGCAACAGCGGAAATATCGGAGATTTCGTTTAATGCAACTTGTCCCAAAACGACAGCCCCAAGACAAGAACTTTCGAAAGATTGCGGCACAACTATTTTTTTGCCCAAAATATCTGCCATAATTTGCCGCCACAAAACCGAACGGGCAAAGCCGCCAGTGGCTTGAACTTGCGTTATTTCGGAAGTTACATTTTCCTCGATAACGGATAAAATTGTACAAAGGTTAAAAATAACGCCCTCCAAAACCGCACGAATTAGATGACTTTTTGTGTGGTGCAAATCTAATCCCCAAAACGAACCTCGCATATTTATTGCTTTTAGAGGATTTCTCTCGCCAGCCAACGATGGATGAAAAAACAATCCGTCTGCTCCAGGGGCTATTTTTTCGGCTTTTTCGGTTAAAATTTCGTATACATCTTGGGAAGTTGCTTTGCTGATTTCTAGTTCGCTTTCACAAAAATTGTTGCAAAACCACTGCAACGAAACGCCCGCACCGTTTAGCGCTCCTCCGATAACCCAATGTTTTTCCGTCAAAGGATAACAAAATGTTCGCGCCAGCGAATCAGTAAACGGTTGACTTACGACCGTTCTAATTGCCGCGCTTGTTCCAACTGTGATAGCTACAACGCCGTTGTCGATTGCATTAACGCCCAAATTGGACAACGTGCCGTCGGTTGAACCTATTACAACAGGCGTTTTGGGGGAAATTCCCATAAATTGTGCGTGTTCTTCCGACATTTCTTCCATAACAAAAGTGGTTGGCACAATTTGAGAAAGTTTATTTGGCGATATTCCTAACGTAACAAGCAAATCAAAATCCCAGTTTAAGGTTGACATATTGAACATTCCGCTTGCCGCCGCAATGGAATAATCCACCACATATTCGCCAAAAAGCCTGTAAAATACGTATTCTTTTATGCTAATAAATTTGTGGGCGTTTGCAAAAATTTCTGGCTGCTCATTTTTTAGCCAAAGCAATTTGCAAAAAGGCGATGCCGCATTGACAAACGCACCTGTTCGGCTGTAAATTTGGTGGCTATTTTGGATATTTATTGCATAATTATAAGCACGTCTATCTGCCCAAGTAATGCTGTTTGTTAGCGGTTCGCCAGTTTTATCCACTGCTAAAATGCTGTGCATTGCACAACTAAAGGCAATTAAAGCAATTTGATTTGGAGAAATTTCGCTTGCCGCAATCGCCTGTTTAATGCTTGTCAACACGGCGGAAAAAATCTCGTGCGGCTGCTGTTCGGAAATAGTTGCGTTTGGCGAATACAGGTTATAAGCGGAATATTTAGCCACAACAGGGTTTCCATTTTTTTCGAAAATGACGGCTTTTGTGCTAGTTGTGCCAATGTCAACTCCAATATAATATTTTTTCATTTAGATTTACCCACAGCTACGGCGTAAACAGTGTACTCGTCCGTGCCGTCAAGCCCCAAAGTTTGGTCGCAAAGAGCCTGATCGTAAGCCGCCATGCAACAGCTGCCGAGTCCCAAACTAGCCGCCGAAAGCATTATGTTTTGTCCAACGTGCCCTAAATCGATTAACATTACCCTGTGAGAATGCTCTACATATCGCCATTCGGAGCGGTACGGCACGCACGACAAAAATATTACGGCTTGTGCGGCAGCTGCCCATTTTTGCCCAACAAGCATTTTTGTCAACTGCTCCTTGTAACCTGCGGGAGATTTTAAGTAAGCCAACGAAACATTTTTTGAGCCAACATTGGCGGTTGGCGCATAGTAGTAAAATCCAGCTTGCAAGCCTTCAACATTTTTGACCGCTACATAAGTTTCGAACGGGTGCCGCGCGCCGCCGCTGGGAACAGGACGCAAGGTAAACGCTTCGTTATTTCCGCGGTATTCTTGGATAGCTTGCGCACTATGCAATAAAAATGCAAGTTGACTTTGCGAAATTGCCACATTTTCGTCAAAATTGCGAACACTTCTTCTAATATCTAGCAAGGTTGAATAGGAATCCTCGTAGATTGGATTATGTGCACGTTCTGCAAAAGAATGCAAGTTAATAAGCGGCATTGTCGTGGGCTTGCCATGCGGCGGATGCGGCAATTTTTTTTCCTGGTCGCTTTCAACCATTGTTTCTAGCATTTGCGGACATTTCATAAAATCACGATTTTCTTGTATTGTGGTTTCAAGATTTTTCATAATATACTCCTTTGCGAATAATTTTTTATAATCTATTATAAAAAATTTTGACGTGTTTGTCTAGTTTTTCGTAAAATTTATAAATTCTGTAAATCAGCCTTTTATAAGATAGCATTCTTTTCAGTTTTTTCGTCTATTTCAAAATATTCTTTTTCTTTACGGGAAGATTCTAATATACGGTCAAGCAATTCTGTTCCAGAATCCCAACCTTCAAGAAAAAATATTTCTTTTTCTTTATCCATTATTTTTACCACCTTTATATATCCAATCATTTTTAATTGCCACTTTACACGCAAACTCGTTATAAATAGCCAATAACGTTTTCATATCTTTATTAACCTCGTAATTATGTTTCAAAGCTATCTCTAACAATTCACTATTCAAGGTTTCTTCCAAAACGACATTACCTATTTTAGTCTTTTGTAGCGAATAAATTTTGCCATTATGTGCCTGAATTACCGACATATGGCTGTTTTTATCCCTGCTAAAAGTAACTAAATCAGTAGGAGTAAAAGAACCACTCGAAGTATGATTATGAATTGTTACTGCTTTTCCACGATAATTTTTATCTATGTAACTGAATTTAGTGGCTGTCTCTGTACCGTAGCCTTTTGCAACTGTTGCACCTGTATCTAAATCAATGGCTATAACCATTTCTGTACCTTTTGACAACCCATGAGTCAGCACCTCGTTATGAGCCTTAATTATCTCGTTGAGTACATTTTCGTTCTTTGTAACCCCGTCATAAGTGCAAGCTATATCTGCAACACTTATTTTTGTGCTACCTACACTAACTAAAGCCTTGACGTTGTCGTTTGTTAAATTGTTTACATCTTCATAATCATTTTGATTACTTTCTTGCTTTGGCTTGAAATCAGTTTTTTTTATACTCATTTATACCACCTCCTTTTATTTTCTATAGTCGAGGTTGATATGTTTTAATTTTATCTAAAAATTTGGAAAAAATCAATTAGTAATATAGTAAAATCCGTCCATTTATTATAAATTAACAATTTAGCTTGCGAAAACCAAACAAGCCCCGCAAATTTAGCAGGGCTTGCAGATTTATCAAAATTAAATATTGGTCTTCCAAAGCCCGTGCAAATTGCAGTAGGCGTAAGCGGCGATTGGTTTGTCGTCAACAAGCGTAAAGTTCAAAGTAGGCTCATCGTTGGGTTTAAGATATTTCAGTTGACCGCCGTGTTCGGTTTCTAAATAAACAAAAGTAATGTTATGCTCTTCTGTCATTGGATGTGCAACGCTACCAACCGAAACTTTAACGTTAGCACCAGATACATTAACAACAGGCAAGTGCTTTTCTTGGGCGGCATCTACGGTGTTTGGTTCGAGTACAGTCATTGCTTCGCCGCAACAAGTAAGAGGTACATTTTTATCCAAAGCGAAAGCAACAACGGCTCCGCAATGTTTACAAATAGCAAATTTGTGCATAATTATTCCTCCGTTTTATATTTTGCCAATTAAATCTAGTCCAGGCTTAAGCGTGTCGTCGCCAGGAGTCCAGTTAGCAGGGCAAACTTGGTCGCCGTGTTCTGCTACAAATTGAGCAGCTTGCACTTTACGCAATAAATCGGCGGCGCTACGTCCAATACCAAGATCGTTTACTTCGTATGCAACAATTTCGGTAGCTGGGTTAATAATAAAGCTACCGCGCAGTGCCAAGCCAGCATCTGGAATAAGCACTTCAAAATCTTCAGAAATTTTATGGTTAGGATCAGCTAACATAGGGTACTTAATTTTGCGAATTGTGTCGGATGCATCGTGCCAGGCTTTATGGATAAAATGAGTATCTGTCGAAACAGAATAAACTTCACAGCCTGCTTTTTGGAAATCGGCATATTTATCTGCCAAATCGCCTAATTCGGTTGGGCACACAAAAGTGAAATCGGCAGGGTAAAACACAAATACAGACCACTTGCCCTTCAAATCATTCAAAGTTACTTCCTTAAAATCGCCATTCACATAGGCTTGTGCCGAAAATTCCGACACTTTTTTTCCAATTAAAGACATATTAAAATCCTCCTCAAATATAGTGGGTTGACCACAAAAGTTACTAATAATAATTAGTACTAATTACTACTTAATACTATATTAAAAAAAATAATTTGTCAAATAATTTCGAAAAAAATTTTTTCAAAAGTATTGACCATGTGGTCAACATGTGATATGCTACTAATATAGCAATTTTATTTGTTGGAATGTATGGGCAAACGTTGCTGTTGTACGTTATCGCCAATACAACAGGCGAACGAGGACGTTCGCCCCTACAATGTTGACAACGTAGGGGCGGATATTATCCGCCCGCTAAACTAATTTATATTTCAAAATAAGGAGGACAAAAAAATGATAGCAATAAACAATGTAACAAAAAAATTTGGCAATTTTACAGCCTTAAAAGGAATCAACTTAAATGTAGCGGAGGGCGAAGTTTTCGCATACATTGGGCCCAATGGTGCAGGAAAATCCACGACAATAAGGGTACTTTTGGGCATTTTGCAAGCCACAAGCGGCGATGCAAAACTTTTCGGAAAAGATGCTTGGTCGGATGCACTGGAAATTCATAAGCGGATTGCTTATGTTCCAGGAGATGTCAACCTTTGGCCAAATTTATCTGGTGGCGAAGTTATCGACCTTTTTGTATCTTTGCGCGGCAAACATGATAAAGCCCGTCGCGAACGGCTTATCAAGGATTTTAATCTTGATCCCACAAAAAAATGCCGCACATATTCCAAGGGAAACCGCCAAAAAGTGGCACTAATAGCCGCTTTTGCCTCGGATGTTGATTTGTACATTTTGGACGAGCCAACTTCTGGGCTTGATCCCCTAATGGAGCAGGTTTTTCAGGATAATGTTATGGAAGAAAAAAACAAAGGCAAAGGTGTTTTTTTGTCAAGCCACATAATGAGCGAAGTTGAACGTCTTTGTGATAGAGTGGGCATAATTCGCGAGGGCGAAATTGTCGAAGTAGGCACTTTAGACAGCTTGCGGCGATTAACCCGATACAACGTAAATGTATCCACCGCAAACGCAATCGAAGGACTCGACAAGCTGCAAGGTATTTACAACATAACAAAACAGGCGGATTCGCTAGCTTTTGATGTAGATGTTGCAGAAATGGGCAAAGTTTTTTCTCATATAAATAATTTTGGCATAATAAAATTGGCATCTGTGCCGCCAACTTTGGAAGATTTATTTATGCAACATTACGAAAAGGCTTAGGAGGAATTTTTATGTTTTACAATAGTTGGAAACTTTTCAAATTTATTGCACGAAAAGAACGCACAACAACGCCCATTTGGATTGTCGCAATAGTTGGTTTTGTGGTTTTGCTTGTGCCTGGAATGTACGTCAGCATTGACGAAACCAGCCGCGCCGAACTCGCTTTTATGCTAAACGATCCCACAATGATTGCGATGATTGGTCCCGCATACGGCGTTGAAGAGGGCTTGTATACGTTCGCGGCTTGGTTTAGCCACATGATGTTTATTTTTTCGGCGATGGCTGTCGCTGTTATGAGCATATTTTTAGTTATTCGCCACACACGCGCCGACGAAGAAGGTTGGCGTTACGAGGTTTTACGCTCTTTGCCGATTGGCAACTTGACAAACCTTCACGCAACGTCAATGTTTACACTTTGTGCGAATGTGATAATTGCCATTTTTACGGGATTGCTAATGTGGATTGTCGGCGATGAAAGCATGACTTTTGGCGGCTCTATGCTATTTGGCATGGGATTAGGCACAGTTGGGCTTGTTTTTGGCGGAATTGCGGCACTTTTTTCGCAACTTTCGTCAACTACTCGAGGTGCGTTGGGCTATTCTTTTTTATGCTTGGGATTATTTTACATGATGCGAGCCGCTGGCGATAACGGTGCGGAAATTCTGTCGTTGTTAAGCCCTCTCGGACTTGCACAGCGAAGTCAATTTTTTGTTAATAATCACATTTTGCCACAAATTATCATGCTATTGGTGGCGGATGCACTATTTTTGACGGCGTACAAATTGAACACCATGCGCGACATCGATCAAGGATTTATCCCAATTCGTCCAGGACGTTACGAGGCGAAAAAAAGTTTGCTGTCTTCTTGGGGGCTTGCGTGGCGATTGAGCCGTGGCACAATTATTACATGGGTAATTCTTGCCTTTGTTTTGGCTGCATCTTATGCAACTATTTTGGGAGATATTGACAATTTTATTGCTGGCAACGAAATGTACCAGCAACTTCTCGGGCTTGGCGATTTGGATTTAACCGAACTTGGCGGTTTGCTTGTCTTAAATTTTGTAACTATGATTACATTTTTAATGACAATAGTTTTTGTTATTCCTCTAATAATGATAGCACAACGTCTGAAAAACGAGGAAAAAGAGGGACGAGTTGAATTTGTCCTATCTTGTTCGGTTGACAAAAAGAAACTAATGCTAAATTATATGCTAATTGCAACTTTTGCCGCCGTAATTATAAAATGGGCTTACGTTTTGGGAATGTACAGCACAGCCGCCGCAATGCTTGATGTTGTGCCGTTTACGTTTGCCGATATTTTGGTCGGCTCGCTAGTGTATATTCCTGCAATGCTGATTATGATTGGCTTGGCGAGTCTTTTACTGGCTTTGGGCAAAAAATACGCCAATATAATTTGGATATATCTTGTGTCAACGTTTTTTATATACTTTTTGGGAAATATGGGCGTTTTGCCGAATTTTGTCAACTATTTAAGCGTATTTTATTATGTGCCGCGCGTTCCCGTGGAAGATTTTAACCTGCTTGCTACCGTTATAATGATTGTAATTGCGGTAATTTTGCGTAGCGTAACCCAATATATTTACGCACGGCGAGATATTAGCAATATTTAATCATTTTATCTTTTTATAAAGGGTGGACAAAATGGACGACAAACAAACAAAAATTTTATTAACAGCAATAGAAATTTTTAGTCGAGATGGCTTTGAATTAGCATCGACCAACGAAATTGCTAAAGCGGCGAATGTTTCCAAAGGGCTGTTGTTTCATTATTTTGGCAATAAAAAAAAATTGCATCAAGCCTGTCAGTTGCACGTGATTGACGAATATATCGTATTTATGGCGGCTCGCAGGGATTTATCCATTACCGATTTTTTTGAAAGAGTATTATTCAATTTGCGTGTAAAAATGGATTTCGCTGTTCAAAATCCCAAATTTTTGCCTATTGTCAACAAAATTTTTTACGATAATTCCGATTTAATCGATAGAGATTTTTTGGAAAGTCATATAATGGAAAGTTCTCTAGGAACAGCCCTAAAAAATTTTTGGCAAAACATTGATTTTACGCCCTTTAGAGACGATGTAAACACGGCAAAACTTATGGAATATACGCAACTTGGGCTTGAGGCTTTGTGGGTAAAATATTCCGCAGAAAATAGCGAAAATTTATCGGAAAATATCCAAAATTATATTGCGGATTGCGAGGAATTTTTGAAATTGATTAAATTTGGCGTGCTGAAAAATCCAGGTTGAAAAATTTGAGATGTTTTAGCGAATGGGCGAATTTTGAAACAATCGCCCATTTTTATTTTCTTTATATTCGAATAACTTAAAATGGGATGTTGTAGAAAAACGGGCGGATAATATCCGCCCCTACAAACCCACAACCGTAGGGGCGGATATTATCCGCCCGCATATTAGCCCGCTAGTTTAATTCAAACTA